>JAZQEX010000072.1:0-5314 GCA_045539215.1 Eubacterium sp.
TGTTATCGGCGGCGGTGTTTCCAAAGCCGGTCAGATCCTTCTGGATACGATCGCAAAGCATTTCACGGAGAATGCTTTCCATGCTTCCAGACAGGCAGCATTCACGCTGGCAGAGCTTGGAAATGACGCCGGAATGTACGGCGCAGTAAAACTGGTGGTATAATCACATTTCTGACATGATAAAAAGAACTGGTCCGATTTCGATCGGATCAGTTCTTTTTTATAGCAATTGATAGGTGCCCTTTTTCGTCTTTTCAATTTTTTTCTCGTCACAGAGCTTTTTCAGTATCCTCTGGAGCTGCCGTCTGCTGCAATGAAGCTGCATGGTCGCTTCTTCTACACCGGACAGAGTGCCGTTTTCACAAAAGGTTTCCATGTACATCAGCAAACGATCCTCTACCGTAATGTTTTTCCTGTGCAGCGTGGAAAAGCTGGAAAACTTATATGCGATAGAAGACAGCAGGAGATGTAAAAAATCAATGTCCCGGTCCAGGATATCACGATAGCGGCTGACGGACAGTACGAGGCAGACAACATCGGTATGTGCCTCAACGAATAACGTGTTAAAATTCCTGATCACATATTCGATATCGCCAAGGATCGCAGGATGAGATTCCAGCCTGACAGATGTGAGGGATCCGTCTTCATGGATGCTGTAGATCTTTACGGTCCCCTGTACGATGAAAAGAATGTCTTTTAAACCGTCATTAGGGGAACAGAGCAATTCGCCGGCAGAATACTGATGAACAGAAAAGTGCAGCTGCTCAGTATTTAAGTAATCATTGATCTTTGCCTTTTCCATCCAGTATGCAACTTGTTTTTTGTCAGTAATCGTTTTCATATTTTCATTGTGCCACGCGTCACAATAATCGTCAATTTTTTTTGATAAATTAATTGCCGAAAGAGGTACTGGTTTTGGAGGATCACCTCTGTTTGGTTATTACTATGGCGCAGGCAACAGGGAGCGCCTGCAGGCATGCTTTCATTTCTGCTTCCGCTTTCTGATCGTGGTTGCATTGATCCTGACAGTATTTGTATACATTGCCGCACCGGCGCTGATCCGTGGTATGATGGATCAGGAAAGTATTTTGCTGCACGGGACGCTGATGCTGCGCTGGCAGGTGCTGACAATGGTATTTGTGGCAATTAATATGCTGGTCACCATTATCTGTCAGTCAACGGGGAAAATCCTGCCATCCTTTATCCTGTCGATCAGCAGACAGGGGATCGTATTTGTGGTTGTCTTGCTGATCGCATCGAACCTGTTTGGATATCATGGTGTCATTCGTTCACAGGCAATCGCGGATATCATCACAGCGGCGATGTCCATGGTGATCTTTGTGAAGGTGTTCGGCAGTTATCTGAAGAAAGAAGCGTAAAAAAATGAATATGACGAATCAAAACATAAAGATCCGCACCGGTATGATCGGGGCGGGGAAAATCATCCCACAGAGTGTTCAGGCAATGCGTGAGCAGGGAAGCCTCTTTCCGGCGGCAATCTGCAGCCGTCAGGAAAGTTATGAAAACACGAAGGCTCTGGCAAAAGAGCTCCGGATTCCGGAGGTGTATCCGGATGCCGATGCGCTGCTCTCGGAAGCGGATATCGATGCGGTTTATATTGCGGTGTCAAATGAGGCGCACTATGAAGTGGCGAAAAAAGTGCTGAATGCCGGTAAGCACGTTTTGATGGAAAAACCGTTTTGTGCCAGTGAGGGGCAGGCGGCGGAACTGTTTGAGATGGCAAAGGAAAAGCAGCTGATCTGTATGGAGGCAGCACCTGTCCGGTTTGCGCCTGTGATACAGATCATAAAGGACTGGCTGCCGATGATTGGACGAATCCGGATCGTACAGACCAATTATTCACAGTTTTCCAGCCGTTACGAGCAGTTTTGCGCGGGGGAAAGACCGGCCGCTTTTGATCCTGAGCGTGCAGGCGGCGCGCTGATGGATCTGGGGATCTATCAGGTGCATTTGCTGTTGACCCTGTTTGGAATGCCCGAAGTATATCAGTATATAGCCAATATTGTCCGTGGGATTGATACGTCCGGTGTATTGGAAATGCAGTATCCGGACTTTCTTAGCAGTAATGTTACGACAAAAGATTGCGACGGGATCTGCGGATTCCAGATCCAGGGAGAAAAGGGATGGATCACTTCGGATTGCCGGGCGAATGACATCACCAGAGCCGAACTGCATTTGCGGGACGGATCCGTACAATACTATGATGAAAAGAGAGAAGGGCATCGGTTTATCCATGAGATGGCGCGGTTTTCCGGAATGGTAAATGGCGCGGACTGGGAAGCGTGCAGCCATCTGGCCAAAGGAACGCTGGATTCCCTGAGAATATTGGATGAAGCCAGAAGGCAGATCGGAATCATCGGTTGATTCAAATGAATAATATTGACAGTAAGAAGGCAGTGCAAACTGTCTTCTTTTTTTGAAAAATTTTCAAAAATGTGCCATATGTCACATAGGTGTTTTCTGAAATAATCCTATAATCATAATTGAAGAGAGACGTAGAACCCAATAAGGAGGAAAACAATGAGCAGAATCAAAACATGTGTAAGCCTTTACAGCCTGCAAAGCGAATATATGTACAAACGGATGAGTCTGGAAGACATCTTCGCCTTTTTACATGAAAACAATGTAGATGGCGTTGAGATCCTTCCGGATCAGATGATCAAAGGCGCACCGCATCCGTCAGAAGAGACTCTGACGCAGTGGGACAGCCTGTGTGAAAAATATCAGATCAAGCCGGTGATTGCGGATATTTTTTTAAACACCAATCTGTATGAAAACAGAGAACTGACCAAGAAGGAATGCGTAGATCTGCTGATCGAAGAACTGAAGCTGGCAAACCGGATGGGAATGAAGATGGTGCGTCTGGTTTCCATGACACCCAGCTTTGTCCTGGAACCGCTGCTTCCGTATTGTGAGAAATATGATGTGAAAGTGGCGCTGGAGATCCATGCGGGATTAAGCTTCGATAAGCAGAAAACAAAAGATTACATCGCGGAAATGAAGCGCCTGAATTCACCTTATATCGGGCTGGTGATCGATACCGGCATCTTCTGCAAACGGATCCCGCGTGTGATGGAAAACTACTGCAAGGCACTGGGAACATCGCAGGCGCCGATCGATATTGTAAACCATCTGTTTGCAACAGGAAAAGACGGCAGAGATGTTTACGGCCCGGATGGGGATTTTATCCCGGAACTCAAAGCTGTATTAAAATCCGGCCCGGATCACATGTACGCACATTTTGCAGACGGGTATGAAAATGAACCGTTTACGGTACTCGATGATCTGATGCCATATATCATGCACATCCACTTCAAGCTGTTTGAGATGACAGAAGACGGAGAATATTCCATGGACTACAAAGGCCTGCTGGAATATCTGCATGAAAAGAATTATGACGGATATGTATCAACAGAATACGAAGGAAACCGCTGGACGCTGCCGGGTCATCCGACCACAGAAAAAGAGCAGGTCATCATGCATCAGCAGTACATTCGGAAGTGTCTGAAAGAGATTCAGGGATAAGGAGGAAGCAAATGTTTGATAATAACGTATTCATCGAAAATACCTGTAAAAACGTAGAAGTAAACGGAACCGTTTCCGGATTTGAACTGCAGACATACATTACCTATTATCGCGCGATCCCGCTGTCAATGGTAAATGACATCCGCGTCAAAGTAGACGGAGAAGAGATTCCGCGTGAAACGATCCGCTGCACAGTAGACGGCGGCGAGTACTGGTTCACGTTAGATGAAATGAAAACCGTAACGACACACAAATGGGAATTTGGAGAGCCGATGACGATACGCGTCCTTTGCGACGGCGGCCTGGAAAAAGGTGAGCATCAGGTGGAGCTTACAGTCATCGTTCGTACCGCATACATTCCGGTGCCGCTGGAAGGGAAAAAAGAGCGGACGGTAGTGATTGGGTAAATTTGTAAGAGGGGTATTCATATGCCACAGACAGCGAAGCAAAGCATCGTTTTTACATTAATGACCGTGTTCTTTATGGTTTACTGCATGACGGTATATACGATCGTTCTGAAAATGGGCGGATTGACGGGGCCGGTCTTTTCCATGGCGATCCGGGAAATGTGGGTTGAATTTGTCATCGTGTTCTGCCTGATCTTTTTCCTGGTGACAAAGACGGCAATGCGTTTGACGGGAAGGATCTTCACATTCGGAGAAGACAAACCGATCTTTATTATCTTATCGATCCAGTGTTTTACCGTTTGTCTGATCGTTCCGATGATCACACTGTTTGCGACATTCTTCCATAATGGATTTACCGCGCAGTGGTTTGTGCAGTGGGTATCTCTTGCGGCACATTGTTTCCCGGTGGCACTTTGCCTTCAGGTCTTTTTTGTAGGGCCCCTGGTCCGCTGGATCTTTCGGCATTTGCTGAGCATGACAGGAAAATAGAGCGCATATCGGATATTTATGCACTTCGCATGAAGGAACAGGCTTTTTGGCCTGTTCTTTTGATTTGTATTTGAAGACAAATTGTGCTACAATCGGAAAATGTATATACTTTAATACATTAAATTGGTGTAAAAGAGCATGAGAGTCAGTAAAAGAACTACGGAAATCCTAAAAAGACTGGATGATGTTTACGGGATAGAGCATATTTGTTATCTCGATCATCAGACCGACTGGCAGTTTCTGATCGCGGTGATCATGAGTGCCCAGTGTACGGATGCGCGCGTCAATATGGTCACAAAGGATCTGTTCAAAAAATATGATACGATCGAAAAGATGGCAGGCGCGGATTTAGAGGAACTCGAGCAGGACATCCATTCGGTCGGCTTTTATCATAACAAGGCCAAAAACATCATTCTTTGCATGCGTCGTCTGCTGACGGAGTATGACGGGAAAGTGCCTTCGTCGATGGAGGATCTGCTGACACTTCCGGGTGTCGGACGGAAAACCGCAAATGTGATCCGGGGAAATATTTACAACGATCCAAGTGTTGTGGTCGATACCCATGTAAAGAGGATCTCCAAACGTCTGGGCCTGACAAAAGAGACGGATCCTGAGAAGGTGGAATATGATCTGATGAAACGTCTGCCTAAGGAAAACTGGATCCGCTATAATATGCAGATCATCACATTGGGACGCACGATCTGTACGGCGCGTTCACCTAAATGTGCGGAATGCTTTTTAAACGATCTTTGTAAAGCAGAAGATAAGAGAATATAAATGGAAATTGGGAAATTACCGGAATCCGTTTTAAAACGGTCCGTTTTCAAACAATTGCATACAGAAAGACCGGAAGTCATACAGGGTGCCGGTGT
>JAZQEX010000073.1:0-25881 GCA_045539215.1 Eubacterium sp.
GGCGTAAAAAAAAACCCCCGCCCGCTTGGGGGGCTTTGCTTTTCGTTTGACGTAAATAGATTAATCTAAACTAAATTACGCTTTAATCTTCATCATCCGTAAGATTGTTCTTTTTTGCGCCCATAAGGCAAATGATAAAAAGAATGATACCAACGGCAAGAAGATAAGCAGATACGATTGTAATAGCCATATTGAAACCTCCTTACAGTTTTTCACCCTTATGCGTAGCCTTCCAGATTCCAAAGAAGATCGCACAGAGGACCATTCCCATTACGAACTGAATCGCACAATCCTGAATTACCCACATAGTATAACCTCCTTTATATTAATCTACTGCAGGCTGTGAGTTTCTCTCGATCTCGTCTGCATGACGTTTCTTCCATGCGGTTTCGCCAGGAATGATCAGATGCAGTACAATACCAAGAACAACAGATACAACCATTGTCATGTACAAGTTCATGCTCCATACACCCGGAAGCGGCATCGGTACGAAGGTCCAGATGCAGTCGATGATGTATGTGATGATGATCGTAAGCCAAGCTGCTGTGCGGCTGACCTTGAAGTTGTAGCCGATTACGAGTACTACGAATACCGGCATACCGAAGGAGAATACCCACAGGAACAGGTTGAATACGAACTCGTGTGCCATGATCAGTGCACCCGGAAGAAGCAGAAGAGCAGCGATGACAACGCAGATACGGTTGATGCGCATTCTCTTCTTGTCGTCAGCATCCGGCATGCAGCAGCCGATGATGATATCGTTAGCAAGAACGTTTGAGTTAGCCATTACAACACCACCACCTGTTGAAAGTGTAGCAGCCAGAAGAGCTACCATCAGGAATCCGATTGCCGGTACCGGCAGACCTTCCTGAGCCAGAAGCGGAACAGCTTCCAGACCGTTCGGTCCAACCTGTGCAGCGATCTTCGGTACGGTCATAGCAGCGATCGCGATGAAGATCCACGGCAGGGATGACATGATGTTGATACCGCAGCCAAGGAATACACCCTTACGGCATGCACTCTGGTCTTTTGCAGCGAAGAACGGCTGCATCATGGTCTGGGATACAGCACCTGCTGAGAGGTGAAGTACGATAACCGGGATGATAACGCCAAGCCATACAGGCGGCAGTGTCAGTGTGCCCGGCTGTGACATGAAGGAACCAAGACCTGCCATGTCATAGGTTTCAAATACAGCGCCCCATCCGCCAAACTGTGACAGATACTGAACACCGAGGATACCAACGCATGCATAAGAGCAAACGATCATAACGACAGCGTTTACACAGTTCAGCCAAGCCATCTGCAGCATACCACCGAAGAGTACGTAGCAAGCTGTCAGGACGAAACCGATAACGATCGCCTGATAGATGGTAAGCGGGATACCGGAAGCATTACACAGTGTCCATATTGCAGCACCGGTAGCAACCAGCTCGGAAGCACCGATACCTGTCCAGGTCAGTGTCTGGAATGCAGCGTGGAAGTAACCAAGCTTCTTGCCAAAGATTTTAGCAATTGCGCGCGGAGCTGTCGGAGCACCGATCTTTTTGTACATCGGTCCGATCCACAGCATAGCGATCGGAAGGAAGATCGCGCCTGCACCGATTGCCCACCACATGGCACCTGCACCGATACCATTGTAGAGACCGCCGGCAACAGCGTCAGCTAAGTTTTCCCAACCGCCGGCACCTGCAGCTTTTTCCCACTGGGACATTGTATGTCCGGAACCAAGAGGAGCTAATACGAATGAGAAGGTAACCATTAACCATCCCAGTCCGCCGCCTGCGTTCGCAAAGTCTTCCGCAGACTTAACACGTTTTCTTGAGTACAATGATGCGATAAGGATCAGCACAGCAAAGTACACAATAGCAATAACTAGAGCCATTCAATAACCTCCTTAACCTCTTTTTCAACTGAAAAATAAGTTCCTCTACTCAATAAAAAATTTTAAACTGTATACTAGGTATAAGTCAATAAAAATAAAAAAAGCATAAACTGGATATAAACAGGAATTTTAGAATTGTTTTTAGACTCAAAATGGCTGAAAAGCCAGAAAAATCAAGGGGTTGACGCAAATTCTAAACTCGTATAAACTTAAAAATAGCCAATTATCCAGTTTCTGCATAAATGAAATGCCTGCATGGATTAATGGGAAAATTCAATAAGAAAAGGAGTATTTGGCATTATGACTGACCTTCAGATCAAGTGTTTTATGGAAGTGGCGCACAGCTTAAGTTTTACAAAAGCTGCCAGAAGCCTGTTTATTTCACAATCAAATATCAGCCGTCAGATCGCTTCGCTTGAAGAGGAGTGGGGCTTGGCTTTATTTGATCGTAATACCAAAGGCGTAAAGTTGACCAGACAAGGAGAAATGCTTGTTGAAAAGCTTGAAGAGCTTTTGCCGCAGTGGGAACAGACGATGGTCCAGGCCAGAAACTCCGTACAGAAGTATGCGGGACGCATCAGGCTTGGCTGCCAGGAGCATATCAAGGCAAACAGTTACCTGGCAAGACTGTTGTTTGAGTTTCATGAGACCAGACCGGAGATTCAGCTGATCAAGGAGCGTTGCTCGCAGCAGCAGCTGGTCAAGGGACTTCATGATGATTATTATGATGCGATCCTGATCGCGGATCATGATGTGAAGACAGTGAAAAATGTAGACAAACTTACCTTATTCTATTCACGCGTCGGAATCGTCATTCACAAAAAGAATCCTTTCTTTTTTAAAAAGCATGTGACCTTGGCTGATTTTAAGGATAGTACATTCCTGTCCTATCGACCAATGGAGATCGCACCGGAGGATGATTATCTGATCCAGATCTGTGATGCGTTCGGCTTTGTGCCAAAGATCGCAGCACACATCGAGGATTTTGATGAGTATATGTTCCGTATGGAGATGGGCGAAGGCGTTTCGCTGATCTTTGAAGAGGCAGAGGTGACATCGAACAGTAACCTGCGATTCATTCCAATCGAAGAGGATGTGCCGCATAAGTATCTGCCGATGCAACTGACAAGAAAGCAAAAGAACGATTCGCCACTGTTAGAAGATCTGTATGTCTTTGCAAAAAAATACTCCAGTCTTCATGTAAAACGGGACTTTTAAGTATTGTGTAAATTTCATAAAGTATAGCGGGTATACATTTGTGGTTTTAGACGAAACCACGGGAAATTGTATTAAATTTTTAAAAATCTCTTGCCTGTATTACTGGAATACACCGTATAATCACAACCATAAAGGAAATGTGTGTCATTTTCTTTGTGGTTGTTTTTTTATGATCTTTACGGTTGAACACATCCTCTACTCGTTTTTGCCGGTAAGGATCATAAGAATACGAGACAGTGAATGAGGAAACAAAAAGGAGGTTATGCCATATGAAAGGCGAAATTCGTTTGACAAACTCCAGTACCGGAGGTCCGATGTTCGTTTATGTTAAGGACGGCAAAATCGTTCGTTTAACACCGATGGACCTTGACGAGACAGATCCGGAAGGCTGGACAATCGAAGCACACGGTAAGACATTTACACCGCCGAGAAAGACAACGATCCAGATGTATACCGCCGGACAGAAGTCCATGATCTATTCAGATCGTCGTCTGCTCTATCCGATGAAGCGTGTAGACTTCGATCCGAACGGAGAGAGAAATATCCAGAACCGTGGTATTTCCGGCTATGAGAGAATCAGCTGGGAAGAAGCAGCAGACATCATCGTTAGCGAAGTTAACAGAATCAAGAGAGAAGTTGGACCGGGTGGTATCCTGTCCACACCGTCATCTCACCATCTGTGGGGTAACGTAGGTTACCGTCATTCTACATATTTCCGTTTCATGAACCTGATGGGATTCACCTATGCGGATCACAACCCGGATTCATGGGAAGGCTGGCACTGGGGTGCTATGCATATGTGGGGCTTCTCCTGGAGACTTGGTAATCCGGAGCAGTACAACCTGTTAGAGGACTGCCTGCAGAATTCCGAACTGATCGTATTCTGGTCATCTGACCCGGAAGTTAACAACGGTATCTATGGTGGTTTCGAATCACATATCCGTCGTCGTTGGATGGATGAGCTGGGTATCAAGATGGTATTCATCGATCCGTTCTACAACCATTCCGCAAATATGTGGGGTATGAAGTGGTTCTCACCGAAAGTTGGTACAGACCACGCTATTTCCTTCGCAATCGCTTACACATGGTTGACTGAAGGTACTTATGATAAAGAATACGTTGCAGATCATGCATACGGATTCGAAGAGTGGGCTGAGTACGTTCTTGGTAACGGCGAGGACGGCATTCCGAAGACCTGTGAGTGGGCAGAGGCAGAGTCCGGCGTTCCGGCTTGCGAGATCCGCGCACTGGCTCGTGAATGGGCTAAGAGAAAAACACAGCTGGCTGCCGGCGGACTTGGCGGCTGGGGTGGCGCTTGCCGTGCAACCCATGGTATTGAGTGGACTCGTGGTATGATCGCTCTGGCATGTATGCAGGGCCTTGGAAAACCGGGTTCCAATATGTACTCCACCACACAGGGTGTTCCGACTGACCACAACTTCTTCTTCCCGGGTTATGCAGACGGCGGTATCTCCGGTGACTGCTCTAACTCAGCTGCAGGCTTCAAGTTTGCATGGAGAATGTTCGATGGTAAGACCACATTCCCGGCTCCGGTTAAGATGAACTGGGAAGCTGGACAGCATATTCCGCGTCTGAAGATTCCGGAGTGCCTGATGAACGGCAAGTTCGAATGGTATGGCAAGGGCTTCTGCGGTGCTACTATTGAAGCACAGATGCATCCGTATCAGTATCCGGCTCCGGGTTATGGCAGCATCAAGATGTACTGGAAGTACGGCGGACCGCACATCGGTACCATGACCGCTACAAACCGTTACGCTAAGATGTACCATTCCGAGACACTGGAGTTCGTTCTGTCTCAGTCCATCTGGAATGAAGGCGAGGTTATGTTCGCAGACGTTATCATTCCGGCATGTACAAACTTTGAGAGATGGGATATTTCCGAGTTTGGTAACTGCTCAGGTTACATCCCGGACAACTTTGCACAGACCAACTTCCGTGTAATTTCCTTCCAGCAGAAATGTATCGAGCCGCTTGGCGAGTCCAAGTCTGACTACGATATCTACGCATATCTGTCAAAGAAATTCGGTATCTACGATATCTTCACAGAAGGCAAAGACGAGATGGCATGGATCGAGCAGTACTACAATGCAACAGACTGCCCGACTCTGATGAGTTTCGAAGACTTCTGCAAGAAGGGCTATCTGGTAGTACCGTACAATCCGGAAGGTGTTCCGAAGACAGCATTCCGCTGGTTCGCAGAGAACCGCGTACGCGATACACCGGACTGGGGTCCGGCTCCGAACCAGACAGTCGGCCTGAAGGGTCTGCAGACCACGACAGGAAAGATCGAGTTTATCTCCACTTCTCTGTCCCGTTTCGAAGCACAGGGCTTCGTAGACGAGTATCGTCCGGCAATGCACAAATATGTACCGGCTTGGGAAAGCTGGCATGCTGAAGTAGCTAAGAAATACCCGCTTGGAATGCTTTCACCGCATCCGAGATTCTCATTCCACACCATGGGTGATGCAAAAGACTCCTTCATGCTTGACATTAAGGATCACCGTGTTCTGGTTGATGGATGGTACTACTGGATCATCCGTATGAACACTGTCGATGCTGAAGCTCGTGGAATCAAAGATGGCGATCTGGTACGTGCTTACAACGACAGAGGTTCTGTCATCCTGTGTGCTCAGGTTGGTGAGCGTGTACAGCCTGGTACTGTACACTCCTATGAGTCCTGTGCAGAGTACGCACCGCTTGGTAAACCGGGTCACTCCGCTGACCGCGGCGGTTGTGTAAATATCCTTACACCGGACCGCTACATGTCCAAGTACGCTTGTGGTATGGCACCGAACAGCGCGCAGATCGAAGTTGAGAAGTGGGACGGCGGTATCTACGAGATCTACTAAAAAGCGTCTCGTACGTACAGAGTGAAAGGAGATAATGTAATGAAACAGTGGTATATAACAATGGATGTCAGATGGTGCCATGACTGTAATAACTGCTTCATGGGCTGCAAGGATGAGCACGTAGGCAATGAATGGCCGGGCTATACCGGCAGTCAGCCGCGTCATGGCCATCGTTGGGTTAACGTTCTCAGAAGAGAGCGCGGACGTTATGCACGTAACGACTATCGTTACCTGACATTAATGTGCCAGCATTGCGAGAATCCGGCATGCGAAGCAGCAGGCAATGGCGCTGTATATCGCAGAGAAGACGGTATCGTTATGATCGATCCGGAAAAGGCAAAAGGCAACAGAGCTTTAGTAGATGCTTGCCCGTATGGCACAATCTACTACAATGAAGAGCTGGATGTTCCGCAGAAATGTACAATGTGTGCTCATCTGCTGGACGATCCGGACTGGACACCGGGACTTCCGCGTTGCGTACACAACTGCCCGACAGAGTGCCTGAAAGCTTACTATGTTGAGCCGGAAGAGATGGCTAAGATCTGTGAAGAAGAAGGACTGGAAGTATTCCATCCGGAATATGGCACAAACCCGCACGTATTCTACAAGAACCTCGGCATGTTCACAAAGAACTTTGCATGGGGCGGCATCCTGATCGGCGGCGACTGCTTCGAAGGCGGTAAAGTTGATCTGATTCAGGACGGCAATGTAATCGCAAGCCAGGAGACAAACTTCTTTGGTGATTACAGATTTGACAAGCTGGATGATGGCAAGTACACCATCAACATCGAGGCAGGCGGATTCACAAAATCCTTCGATATCGAGATTGCCGGCAAGTCCTTGAACCTGGATTATCTGGACATGGACAAATAATCAGCTTTGTCTGATTGATTTCAAACCAAATAATCTTTCTAAGGTTGAACACAGTTAAGACAGAGCTCCCATTGGGTCATCCCATGGGAGCTCTGCTTGTCTAAAAAAGGTCAAAAATACAAGTGGTATACCATCTGGAATACGCTTATTCAGAATGTGAATCAGTCTATTGCAACAAGGATAAACCAAGAAAGATTTCATATATTATAATAAGCGTATAAAAGTATGTTTTTATGAACTTTTGGGGTTGAATGAAAGGAGGAAGGAATGGGTAATTTGGTGAAAAAAACCCAGATGACCACCGGTGGACCGGTCTTCGTGTATGTAGACGAAGAGGAGGACAAGATCGTCCGAATCACACCGATGGACCTGGATGAGGATGATGCAGCATCATACTCAATCGAAGCACGAGGCAGAACATTTACACCGCCGCGTAAGACAACTTATACGCCGGTAACGGCTCAGTTCAAATCCATGATCTATTCGGATCGCAGAAATCTGTATCCGATGAAGCGTGTGGACTTTGATCCGAACGGCAATCGTAACGAGGAAAATCGTGGTATTTCCGGTTATGAGAGAATCAGCTGGGACGAGGCACTGGATATCATTTGTAACGAAATCCGTCGGATCAAGAGAGAATTCGGACCGGGTGCAATGATCATCGAGCCGAGTTCACATCATCTTTGGGGTACGATCGGATATCGTCACTCCACACTGTTCCGTTTCATGAATGCTGTAGGTATGACTTATGCAGATCATAACCCGGATTCATGGGAAGGCTGGCACTGGGGTGCTACACATATGTACGGATTCTCCGCACGTCTGGGTAACCCGGAGCAGACAGACCTGTTAGAGGACTGCCTGGAGAACTGTGAAATGATGGTATTCTGGTCATCTGACCCGGAAACCAACAATGGTATTTACGGTGCTTTCGAGAGTACCATTCGCCGTAGATGGCTCAAAGAACTCGGCGTGAAGATGGTATTCATCGATCCGTATTACAACCATACCAATGGTCTGTGGGGCGGCAAATGGTTCTCACCGCAGCTTGGTACAGATGCAGCTCTGGCACTTGGTATCGCTTATACATGGCTGACAGAAGGCACATATGACAAAGAGTATGTAGAGACACATACCTATGGCTTTGAAGAGTGGACAAAATACGTTCTTGGAACAACAGACGGAATTCCGAAGACAACAGAGTGGGCTTCCAAAGAATGTAAGATTCCGGCTCGTGACATTCGTGCACTGGCTCGTGAGTGGGCAAAGAATAAAACCATGCTCGCTGCCGGCGGTCTTGGCGGATGGGGCGGCTGCTGCCGTTCTCCGATCGGTATGGACTGGGCACGTATGATGGTTGCTCTGATCACAATGCAGGGTATGGGTAAACCGGGTATCAATATCTACTCCACCACACAGGGTGTTCCGGTAGATTCTGATTTCTACTTCCCGGGTTATGCAGATGGCGGTATCGCCGGTGATGCTGAGAACTCTGCAGCAGGTGCTGTTCTGGCTTATCGTATGTTTAACGGCGTAGATTCCAGACCGCTTGTATCACACTTAAGTACGGCAGCAGGTGTTCATATGAACCGTATGCGTCTGCCGGAGTGTATCTTAAATGACAAAACAGAATGGTGGGGCCGTGGTTTCGTAGGTGCTTCTATGGAGCAGCAGTTCCATCACTATGAGTATCCGGCACCGGGCTTCTCACGCTGCCAGTTGCTGTACAAGTACGGCGGCCCGCACATTGGAACAATGGGACAGGGCGACCGTTATGCAAGAATGTACCGTACAAAGAGACTTCCGTTCGTAGTCAGCCAGTCAATCTGGTTTGAGGGCGAGGTTCCGTTTGCAGATATCATTCTTCCGGCATGTACAAACTTTGAGCGTTGGGATATCGGTGAGTGGGCATCCAACTCCGGTTACAACCCGGATTCCCACAACCAGGCAAACCACCGTGTGATCACACTGCAGAAGAAGTGCATCGAGCCGCTTGGCGAGTCCATGTCTGACTACGAGATCTTCAATGCAATCTGTGAGCGCCTGAACATCGGTGATGTCTTCTCAGAAGGCAAGACTGAGCTCGGATGGGCTAAGCAGATGTTCTACGCATCTGATCTTCCGAAGGTTGTTACCTGGGAGAAGTTCTTCGAGAAAGGTTACTTCATCGTACCGAACGATGACAGAGCACCGGCTGCACCGGCACTTCGCTGGTTTGCAGAGGGACGTGAGCAGGATACCAGAGGATGGATCTCCAGATTCCGTCCTGCTGATCTGGTTGACCAGAAGGGCCTGCAGACACAGTCCGGTAAGGTTGAGTTTGTATCCAATTCACTGAAGCGTTTCGGACACTATGATACAGACGATACAGAGAGACCTCTGATGCCGATGTACATCCCGTCATGGGAAGGCCACCATACACCGCGGTTCCAGAAATATCCGCTGGCAGTTCTTTCACCGCATCCGCGTTTCTCATTCCATACGCAGGGTGATGGTAAAGATTCGTTCGTAAACGATATTGAGGACCATCGTGTAGAAGTGGATGGATTCAAGTACTGGATCCTCCGTATGAACCCGAAAGATGCAGAGCCGCGTGGTATCAAGAACCATGATCTGATCAAGGCTTACAATGAGCGTGGTGCTGTTATCTTCGCAGCACAGGTAACAGAGCGTGTACCGCAGGGTACCTGCCATTGCTACGAATCCTGTGCAGAATACAAACCGCTGGGCGACCCGGGTCACGCAGTAGACCGTGGTGGATGTATCAACATCCTGACTCCGGCACGTTTCCTGTCCAAATATGCAACCGGTATGGCAACAGAGCACTGCCTGGTTGAGATCGAGAAATGGGATCGTAAGGAACTCGAAGGATATGAGTTCAAACCGCTCGATAAGAACCATGGTGGCGCTGAGGAGAAAGAATCCTGGAACGCACCGGTTAATGTACCGGTAGGCGCAACACGCGCTTCAGGCCAGTTCTACAAAGATCCGAACTGCAGAGAGATGGTTTGGACTGAGAAGGCTTGGAAGTTCTCCGGTCATGATTGGAAAGGAGGAAAGTTAGATGAGTAAACAAAAATATCTGGTTCATGATCTTGCTTTCTGCTTCGACTGCAATAACTGCTTCATGGCTTGTAAAGATGAGCATGTCGGAAATGACTGGTCACCGTATACAGCTCCGCAGCCGCGTCATGGCCATCGTTGGGTAAAACTTCTTCGTACCGTTCGTGGACAGGCTCCGCGTATCGATGTTGGCTATCTTGCAATGATGTGCCAGCATTGCGAAAAATGCGCAATGGTTGATGCCGGATTTGCAACACGCAGAGAAGACGGAATCGTTCTGATCGATCAGGCAAAGGCAAAAGGCCACAGAGAGATCATGGATATGTGCCCGTATGGCGGCATTTACTGGAATGATGAGATCGACGCACCGCAGAAATGTACGATGTGTGCACACATCATCGACAGCGGCGTAGAACCGTATGTTCCGCGTTGCGTACACAGCTGCCCGACAGAAGCACTGAAATACTATGTGGTAGAGCCGGAAGAAATGGCTAAGATCTGTGAAGAAGAAGGCCTGGAAGTATTCCATCCGGAATACAACACCAACCCGCATGTATTCTACAAAAACCTGTATCGTTACACCAAGAACTTTATCACAGGCGCGATCGTAGACAAGACATCTGATGATTGCAAGGAAGGTGCTGAAGTTACCTTAACAGGAGAAGGTGTAAACGAGACACAGACCACCGATTACTTCGGCGAGTTCAAGTTCGATAAGCTTGATCCGGGTACCTACACCATTTCTGTAGCAGGTGCTGATGATGTTACCGTTACCATTAAAGAATCTCAGAATATCGGAGAGATTTTTGTAGACTGATCATTCGATCGCTAAAAAGGCAAAAGAGACTGTCGCATTTTTTGCGGCAGTCTCTTTCTATATACAGTCCGGTGTTACATTTCCTTTAATTCGTCATGGATGGTTGCAAGAAGTTCTCGGATCGGCAGATTTTGCGGGCAGCGTTCTTCGCACTGACCACATTGGATACAGTCGGCCGGTCCGCCATACATCTGGATCAGGTTATTGTAATAGTTCCAGACATCCGTGACAGAAGTCTGTCCGAACCGTTTGATCGTGTTATAAACGGCAAAATAATCGGAGATAACGATTTTCTGAGGGCAGTCGTTCATACAATAGCGGCAGCCTGTACAGGGGACAGCAGTCTGGGCATGAATGATATCTGCAGCTTTTTGCAGGACCTTGTATTCTTCCTCTGAGATTGGCTGAAAATCTTTGATGGTCTGCAGATTGTCGCGCATATCTTCTTCTGTTTTCATGCCGGAAAGCACAACCTTTACCTGTTCATGTGACGCGGCAAAACGGATTGCCCAACTTGCGATGCTTCGGTTCGGATCGGTTTCTTTTAGCAGATCCGTTGCTTCCTGTGGAATGTTGACCAGAGAACCTCCTTTTACCGGCTCCATAACAATGATCGGCTTGTCGTGTCTGACACAGACATCATAGCAGGCGCCGGATTGAATCGTGGGATCAGCCCAGTCGAGGTAGTTGATCTGAAGCTGCACAAAATCCACTTCCGGATGCTCCGTTAAGATCCGGTCCAGCACATCGGCAGGACCATGGTAAGAAAAACCGGTTTTCCGGGCACGGCCCTGTGCCTTGGCTTTTACCAGAAATTCAAATCCCTGGTTTTGTCTGGTCCGTTCATAGGTCGGAGGACTCATGGCGTGCAGAAGCAGGTAATCAAAGTAGTCGACGTCGCAGTTTGCCAGCATTTTCTGAAAGATCGGTTCGATCTGTTCGGGAGCGTCAATCATATAGACCGGTATTTTGTCCGCAATCTGATAGGCATCGCGCGGATAGCGCTTGGCAACCGCTTCCCGGAACGCAATTTCGTTCATTCCGTCCTGATAGGTAAATGCCGTATCGAAATAGTTAAAACCACTATTCAGATATTGATCAGCCAGTTTTGTAAACAGCGCAATGTCATAGTGACTTTCCCAGTCAGTCTGATCGAGCTGTTTTAGTCTGAGCATGCCAAAGCCAAGTGTTTTCATGGTACACCTCCCCAGATCTCCGGATGCAGATTTATAAAAACATTATAGCAATGATCAGCATGGGCGTTGCTGAAAAAAACTGTTTCCGCTATCTAATATATTCTTAAGGTGTTATACTGAAAACGATATCAAAGAAATGACGTCAGATTTTACGCAGAGTGTAATGATTATGAACGCAACAGACAGGAATGATATAAAAACCGAAGAAATCTGGCAAAACGCGATCCTGGTCGGGCTCCAGATGGATCAGGCAGATGATGTGTTTGAGCGTATGATGGATGAACTGGAGCAGCTGGCAGAGGCTTGTCATATCTATACGATCGCCATGTTCACGCAGCGCGCAAAAAATCCCATACACGCGACCTATATCGGTAGTGGCAAGGTGGCGGAAGTCGCAAATGCTGTGCAGGAGCTGAAGGCAGACTATGTCATTTTTGATCAGACCCTTTCGCCGATGCAGTTTCGGAATCTGAACAAAGAGCTGGACGTCGAGGTAATGGATCGGACCGGTCTGATCCTTCGGATTTTTGCCGAGCAGGCACGCACACGTGAGGCCAGACTGCAGGTAGAGCATGCAAGACTTCAATATATCATGCCGCGGCTTGCAGGTATGTGGACACATCTGGGAAGACAGGCGGGAGCAAGCGGCAGCATGTCAAACCGCGGTATCGGTGAGACACAGCTAGAGCTGGACCGCCGCCATATCGAACGGCGCATGGCAGAGCTTGAAAAAGAGCTGAAGGTGATTGCAAGAGAACGGACGACACAGCGGGAAAAAAGACTAAACGCCGGTATCCCGCGCGTTTCGCTGGTTGGTTATACCAATGCAGGAAAATCGACGATCATGAACCGTCTGCTGGGATTAAATGAGAATCCTGTGGAAGAGAAAAAGGTGCTGGAGCAGGATAAACTGTTTGCAACACTTGATACGACAGTGCGCAAGATCCAGCCAAAGGGGGAGCGCCCGATCCTGCTTTCCGATACGGTTGGATTTATTGATGAGTTGCCGACATCATTGGTAAAGGCATTCCGTTCTACATTAGAAGAGGTGAAATATGCAGACCTTCTGATACAGGTGATCGATTATTCCGATTCGGATTACCGGGCATGCATGAGAGTGACAGAAGAAACACTGCGAGAGATCGGGGCAGCAGGGATTCCCATGATCTGTGTCTTTAATAAAACAGATCTGGTACATGATCTGGAATTTGAGATCCCGGCAGTTCGGGGAGAAAACATCTACCTGAGTGCCGGGAATGAAATAGGGATTTTGGAACTGTGGAACCTGATCGCGCAAAAACTGCGCGAAGGAAAACAGGAGTGTACCTTCCTGATCCCTTATGAAAAGGGAAATATCCTGCATCATTTACAGGAAACAGCAGAAGTGCTGAAGACGGACTATCTGGCAGAAGGAACACTCGTTACCGTACGGTGCGGCGATGAGGTGAAAAACCGTTATGCCTGCTATTCGAGCATGCCTGCAAGACCGATCGCACCCTTTCCGCCGTGACAGGAGATCACACATCCGGTCATGACATATTCATAGCTTTGAAAACCAAGGCGCGTGGCATTTTCTGCCATGCGCTTTAATACATCCTGCGCCAGACCTTTGCCGTACATTAAGTAGAGGCAGTCTTTGCGGAGTTTGTATTTTTGTGTAAAATCATCCATGAATCTGTCAACCCAGCGTTTCATGGAACCATGATATTTCTTTGTGGCGATCAGCTTGCCGTCGACCATCTCAATCAGGGGCTTCAGATTCAGAAGTGTCGCGCCAAGGTATTCGGCATTGGAGACTCTGCCTCCTGCTTTCAGATAATCCAGCTTATTTGGGATGAAATGGCAGACTGCCTTATCGGCCAGTGCCTGCAGTTCATCAGCGAGCGCCTGATAATCCGTGACAGTATCCTTGACTTCCTGCACACGCTTCCAGCATGCAACCATATGAGCCGTACATCCGCCGGAAACCTGCTTGGTATCAATGACATAGATATCCTGGAAGTCCTTCACTGCGATCATAGCCGCCTGATGGGTGGAAGAGGCCAGACCGCTGTAGGTAAAATGCATGATCACACAACCCGGATGCTCAGACTGAAGCTTTGACCAGAATTCCTGATATTCTGCGACATTAACGGCAGAAGTAGACGGAACTTTCCCGGTCTTTTCAAAATGTTCAAACACCATATCCACGGGAATGGTGCCGTCTGCATAATCCACATCATTGATGATCACATGCATCGGAACAACATGAAAATCATGGCGTTTTACAAGGTTTTCAGGAAGGTCTGATCCGCTTTCGGTGCTGATGATAATCTCTCTCATATCAATATCCTTTCAAGCTTAATGCAGCAGAACATTATGATATATATATGTCTGTTTCTCTCATTGTACAGGATTGCATACAGCAAATACAATAAAAATGTGATAAATAAAACGGAATACACATTTGTCACTTCTGCATAACTACTGGACAAATTGGGATAACTGTGGTATTCCAATATGTAATAAAATGTAATTGGTTCTGAAAGAACAAATCGTGGTTCATGAAGAGGAGAGGCAATATGAAAAAGATTGTAATGTTTAATGGAAGTCCGAGATTTGATGGTAATAACTCTACCATTTTGAATATGATCGAGCGCGGTGCAAAAGAGCACTACGCAGAAGTAAAACGCTACACTTTATTTAAGATGCGTGCATCAGCATGCATGGGATGCTTTGGATGCCGGATCAATGATGGCAAATGCTCCATCACAGATGAGTTGACCAAGGCGCTTGAAGATGTGAAAGATGCAGATGCGATCGTTGTGGCTTCTCCGATCTACTTTATGCAGATCAACGGTATGGTGAAAAATATGTATGACCGTTTCTTCCCGCTGATGGGAAATGAAGGCACACCGCGTTATGGCGCTAAGAAAATCGTGACTGTATACACACAGGAAATGGATGACCCGCATATGCACGATTCCTACTTTGATTTCCTGGCAGGAACACTGTTCCCGTCCTTTGGACTCTCAGAGGTACATCGTCTGGTATGCATGAATGCAAACAATCCGGAAACAGCTGAACAAAATGAAGAACTGAAACGTGAGGCGTATGAAGTCGGCCGCAGACTGGCAGCAGAGGATTAAGAATGAGTAATCAGAACAATTCGTTGGTTGAAAACTTACAGACCACAAAAGAGGAAATGCTCTACGAGCAGATCAAGCAGGATATTCTGAAAAATGAATTTCCGCCGGGAACAGTCCTGGTAGAAAGAAAGCTGACAGAGCGTTATGGTGTCAGCAGATCACCGGTCCGTTATGCACTGCGTCAGCTTGTAAAGGACGGACTGCTTTCAGGGGAACCCGGAAAAGGCATTATCGTTCCGGAATATACACTGGAGGATATCCTGGAGGTGTATGATCTTTTGGAAGTCCTTCAGGTATATGCACTGCAGGTCTCTTTGAAAAACTACGGAGACATTGCAGATCAGGAGCTTGACCGCATTATTTCAGAGACGCTGGATCTGACGGAAGAGAAGAGCTACGAAGAGCGAATGGAATGGGATATCCGGTTCCATGAATATATCATCCGCCGCGTCAATAATAAGCGCCTGACACACATTTTTGAAATGCTGGTAAATCAGAAAAGACGATTCGATGTTACGTCATTTGGGGATGCGGAGCATAGCCAGAAGAGTGACGCACAGCATGTGAAGATGTTTGAAGCGATCAAGTCAAGAGATTTAGACGCTGCGATCGCAGCACTCAGGGAGCATGAGCAGTATATTAAACAGTATTATATTGAAAAGCTCGTAATCGGAAGATATAACCTTTAAGGATCATATCGAAATATCGGCAGGAATCGGTAAAGAGGGGGGACCGATCCCTGCCGATATTTTTTACACAGTCCGTTTATCGTATTCTTATAGAAAGAGGATCAATCAATGAATGAAAAAACACTTTTGCTAAAACAGGAATATCCGATCGCTGACCAGACGGTCTTTTTTTCCCTGTATCGGGAAGAGCATGCAGAGGAGATCACAGTAACATTAACTTATCAGTTTCAAATGCCAGGTGCAGAGGAAGTGCCTTGCAAACGCTTTCATTATCCGGCGTGCGCGGAAAGCTTCCAGAGTCCATACCTAAGCTGGTATAATCTGATCTGCTGCAGCAACAATTACGGACCGATCCCGGTCGTTTCTTATCTGAACTATTCTGTGCAGAACGGCAAAAAGATCGCGGCAACGATCTATCCTGATACAGCAGAGGAATATATGCAGATCATAGCGGCGACAGCAGACGGATATTATTGCTTCCCGTTTAATACGGAAGAGTATCAGTATATGTTGTATCTGAGTAAAAAGGGAACGCTTGCGGATTATTTTGATCTGGAAGAGATTCTGTCTGTGTATAAAGAGAGTGGCTTGGAGTTGGACCGCGAAAAAATGGAGGATTTGTTTTCTAAGGAACTTTCCTGGTTCGGTAATCCGAAGGAATGCCCGATCGAGATTCACAACTGCCTTGGAAACGAAGAGCTCGCAGCAGTCGGTCTTTTGTTTGGATATCCCGTCGAGAGCACAGTCGCATTGTTGCACCTTACAATCGACATGTTTGAGGATGCGTGATAAAATAAATCCGATAATAATGGATGCTTAAAGGGGCAGAATCGTATGGAAGAGAAATTTTTATCTCCGCAGGAAGTTGCAGATATGCTGCAATTAAAAAAGACGACAGTCTATGAGATGATCAAACGTGGAGAACTGCGCGCTACGAAAATGGGAAAGCAGTTCCGGATCGCGCATCGGGATTTGATGGATTACATGGGTGTGCCGGAGGCGGGAGATACACAGGATAAGATCGTGATCTGCGGACAGGATGTACTGCTGGATTCCCTTTGTGCGATGTTTAATAATGACGAAAGCACAAGAATGACAGCATTCCGTTCGCCGATGGGAAGCTACCGTGGATTATATGAAATGTATCATAATGACAATTGTGTGGCGACCTGTCATCTGTGGGATTCGGAAAGCGATACCTATAATCTGCCGTATGTGACGCGGATGCTTCCGGGAGAACGTCTGGCAGTGTATCATCTGTATCGTCGCTGGCAGGGGTTCTATGTACAAAAAGGGAATCCGAAGAATATCAGGGAGTTTTCGGATCTGACCAGAAATGATATTCGTATGATCAATCGGGACAGAGGCAGCGGAATCCGGGTCTTTGTCGATGAGATGTGTAAAAAACTTGACATCGACACACGCAAGATCTATGGATACAACGATGAAGCGTCTTCTCATTTTATCGCAGCGACAGCAGTTGCGAGACAGAATGCGGATGTTGCGATCGGAACAGAGAAGTTCAGTCGGATGGTAGACGGAATCGAGTTCATCCCATTGAAGCAGGAAAGCTATGATATTGTGTTCCGGGAGACCGATCTGGATAAAGAGGAATTCCGCAAGCTTTTATACATCATTCAGTCAGATGCATTCCGCAAGGAGGCAGAAGCAGTGGAAGGATATGATACAGAAGGCCTGGGAGAGAGAATTCTTTAAAATACAGTTGACATGAGATGGTGTCGATGATATTATGTTAGAGGCAACTAACCAACCATACCGCCGCAACCCGGCGGTTTTGTTTGGGACATAGGTTAGTAATGTCTAACATTAATAAGGAGAGACGAACCGATGTCCGATCAATATATCATACGGCATTGCGCGCCGACACTTGCAGGAATAAAAACGGGGAATCTGTTTTCGGTACAGAAGGAACCGGGGGAGGATTATATAGAAGCTGTCCGCCGGCTGAACAAGATCCTGGTGCCAAAAGGCATCAGAGCCCTGATCTTAAAGCAGACGGAGAAGATGGTTCTGATCTATCTGTATCGCCCGGCAATGCTTAATGCGGATCTTAATCGGGAGGAGGCTAGGAGTATTCTCTTAGAGAAAGGATATCCGGCAGAAAAAACAGAGGGCTGTATTGTGCGGCTTGTGAAACAGCTTGCATCAGATGATGGATTTCCGCATGAGATCGGATTGTTCCTGGGCTATCCGCCGGCAGATGTACGGGGATTTATGAACAGCCCCGTAGAAGGCGTAAAATGTTGCGGCTGCTGGAAGGTTTATGGAGACGAGGCCAAGGCAAAGCGGATGTTTGCAAATTATCAGAGATGTACCAAAACCTACTGCAGAAAAATAAGAGAAGGAAATTCACTGGAACAACTGGTTGTATAAATCGAAAGGAGCAAAACAAAATGAGTAAAGTAGCAGTCGTATTTTGGAGTGGAACAGGAAACACGCAGGCAATGGCAGATGCAGTTGCAGCAGGAGCAAAAGGTGCAGGTGCCGAGGTAGACGTGTTCGGGCCGGCAGACTTTACAAGTGATAAGCTGGCTGACTATGATGGCATCGCATTTGGCTGCCCTGCAATGGGGGCAGAAGTTTTGGAAGAATCAGAATTTGACCCGATGTTTACCGATCTGGAAGGATCTCTTTCCGGGAAGAACATTGCCCTGTTTGGTTCTTATGGCTGGGGTGACGGTCAGTGGATGAGAGACTGGGAGGATCGCGCGAAGAGCGCGGGTGCAGTTCTGAAGGCTGACTGTGTGATGGCGAATGAGTATCCGCAGGATGATGATATCGCAGCCTGTGAAGCTTTGGGCGCAGCGCTGGCATAAACTCCGTATGTTATGCAGCATCACGCAATGACAGAAATGCCAATGGTATACCAAAGGGTATGCCGTTGGCATTTTTTGAATACAAATATTTGGATACACTGATTTTATTTATGAATTAATGAAATCACTGTATGAATAACCACTGGTATTTATAAGTGCTATAGTTGTATACGTAAAGAGATGGTTGACCGGGGAGAGTTAAGAACCGGCTTTTGAGACCAACATATTATGAGGAGGAGAACAATGAAAAAGAGATTGGCAAAAATCACAGCAGTTGGTTTGATCGCTGTCATGGCAGTCGGACTTGCAGCATGCGGCAGCAGCAATGGCGGCGGCGAGGCAGCAGGCGGCAGCGCAGGTGGCGAAGCAGCAGCTCCGACATCCGATGTTGAAGTTGGTATCGTTGTTAAGACAGCTTCCAACGCACACTTCCAGGATATTTCCTACGGTGCAGTTCTGGCAGGAAAAGATCTGGGCATCAACGTTCGTGTAGACAATACGAACACCGAGGCTGAAGTTGAGCAGCAGGTTACCAAGTGCGAAGATATGATCAACGCAGGCGTTGACGCACTGATCCTGACAGCAGATGATTCTGACGGTGTAAGCGCAGCGGTTAACGCAGCACATGATGCAGGTATCCCGTTCATCACAGTTGATACCGGAATTACAAACGTATGGGATGCAGACGTAGCTGAATACCTTCCGACTTTCATCGGTGTAGATCATGAGAAGATGGCATATGACCTGGCAATGAACGTTATCGATAAGATCGGCGGAAGCGGAAACATCGTTGTACTTCGTGGTGTAGACGCTGCAACATCTTCTAATGAGCGTACAGCTGGTTTCAAACGCGCGATCGAAGAGAGCGGATGCACACTGGTAGCTGAAAATACAGGTAAATACGATCAGGATACAGCAGTACAGGTTATGTCCGATATCCTTCAGACCACAAAAGACGTTGACGCAGTTCTTTGCTGCAACGACCTGATGGCAGTTGGTGCTGTAACAGCTCTGGAAGAGAATGGCCTGACAGTCGGTGGAGATGACGGTGTTGTTGTAGCTGGTATCGATGGTAACCTGATCGCACTGCAGTCTATCGCTGAGGGCAAGATCTATGGTTCTGCTTATGACTGGTCTATCCTGCAGGGTTACTATGCAGTACAGCAGGCATACGCTATGATCAACGGCGAAGCACTTGATACCAAGGGCATCGTACAGAATGATGACGGCACATATACCACAATTACTCCGGATACCATCATCACAGCTGAGAACGTAGATGAGTATCTGCCGCACGGCGAAGAGCTGGATCAGTGGAGCATGGGCAGCCCGATCGAGACAGTTTCCGATTACATGAGAACATTTGTTGAGAACGGAATGGCAATGTAAGGATAACGGATCACCTTAATCTGTAGTTAACGAACATAATAGCAATCCCTGTCGCGGGTACAACGCGACAGGGATTCCTGCGGATAATAAGAGAAACGATCCCGCCAAGGGATCAGAGAGGCAGCTGGATATGGAAAACAAACAAGCAGCCGGAAAAAAAGAAATACTGGTTATGAAAAACATATCCAAGACCTTTTCGGGGACAAAGGTTCTGGACAATGTCGAATTCCATGCATATGCGGGTGAAGTACATGCGCTGATGGGAGCAAACGGTGCGGGAAAATCCACACTGATGAAGATCCTCGCGGGTGTATATACACCGGATGAAGGCGCTTATATCAGCCATGACGGAAGAGAACCTAAGATCATGACGCGTGTTGCTGAGGCACAACGGGACGGCGTGACGATGGTATTCCAGGAGCTGAACATCCTCCCGCATTTAAGTGTTTTAGAAAATATTTTCATTGCAAATGAAATTACAAATAAAGCCGGTGTCTATGACTGGAAAGCAATGCGTAAGCGTGCAAAGGAAGTCATGGCAGAGGTTGGTATTGATCTGGATCTGGATACACGGGCCGGAGATCTTCCTGTGGCGATGCAGCAGATGATCGAAATCACGCGTGCGATGAATCTCGATGCAGATCTGATCGTTTTTGATGAGCCGACTTCTTCCCTGACTTTACAGGAGACCGATCAGCTGTTTGCGCTGATCCGTCGTCTGAAAGCAAAAGGTGTCGGAATGATCTACATCACACACCGTATGTCTGAAGTATACCGGATCTGTGACCGGATCACGCTTTTGCGGGACGGTAAGCTGATCTTTACGGATGATATTCAGTATGTGGACACGCATCGTCTGTTAGAGGGAATCATTGGTTCTAAAAACACGAACCAGTTCCCGGAGAAATATCGTGAAACAGGAGATGTGATCTTCGAAGCGAAGAACATCAGCTGTGCAGGAAAGTACGAGGATGTCAGCTTTGAATTAAAAGAGGGTGAAATACTCGGATTTGCCGGACTGGCAGGCGCCGGCCGGACAGAGATCGCAAAGACGATCTTCGGTGTCTATCATCTGGATGCCGGCGAGTTTATCTATAGAGGAGAGAAGCTCAATATCAAGTCGCCGGAGGATGCAGTGAAAAAGGGCATCGGATACGTCAGCGAGGACCGAAAGGAAGAAGGCATCATGGCAGTTCGTTCGATCCTTGAGAATATGAGCATCAGTAACTTAAACCGCCTCGGAAAGAATTTCCACATTGACAAACGGGAAGAGAACAAAGAGGTGGAAGAGCAGATCGCCAGCCTGAAGGTTAAGACGACCGGAAAAGAGCAGGCCATCGAGAACTTAAGCGGTGGTAATCAGCAAAAGGTTTGTCTTGGAAAATGGCTGATGGCAAGACCAAATCTCCTGCTTTTGGATGAGCCCACCAGAGGCGTCGATGTCGGTGCCCGGGCGGATTTCTACCGGATCATACAGGACTTGGTAAAGCAAAAAATCGGCGTGATCGTCATCTCGTCCGAAGAAGACGAGCTGATCGGATTGTGCAACCGCATCATTGTAATGCGGGAAGGCCATAAAGTTGGGGAGTTTGAGGACACGGAAACGGATCTGAAAAAGAAGATGTTAAAGCTCATGCTTGACATTTAGGAGGTTGGTTATGCAGGCATCACTTGGGAAAAAAATATATGAAAAATATGGAACGTATATCATTCTGGTTGCGTTGATCGTATTCTTCTCCGTTTTAGGAGACGGTTTCTTTAGCTGGGGCAACTTAACCAGCTTGCTGAGAACAGGAGCAGTTTACATTCTGTTTGGCTGCGGCATGACATTTGTCATGATCAGCGGTAAGATCGATCTTTCGATCGGCGCGATCGCCGCATTGGTTGGCTGTACAGCATCTCTTTGCATGCAGGCGGGCATGTCAGCGATCCCGGCTTCTTTGGTCGGCGTAGGCGTCGGTCTGTTGTGTGGCTTCATCAATGGATTCTGTATTGCGAAGCTTCGCGTACCGTTCTTCATCATGACAGCCGGCATGATGTATGCAGCCAGCGGTCTGGCACTGGTCATGACGCATGAGACATCCATCCGGATCAATCATGTATCCGGTGCAGCGGTTCCGTTCGAATTCTGGGGCGGAAAAACACTGGCGCTGATCCCGGGTAAAGTGAATATCCCGTCACAGTTTATCATCGCGATCATTTTCTTTATCGTATGTTTGTATCTGATCAACAATACAAAGATGGGACGTTACACTTATGCGATTGGTAGTAACGAGAAGACAGCAAGACTGTCAGGTGTTAATGTTGATAAATATACGATCCTGATCTTTACCTTAAACGGTCTGGGCGCAGCGATCGCAGGTCTGGTCCTGGCATCCCGTCTGATGACAGGAAGCCCGAATGTTGCAGACGGCGGATATAACATTCTTGCCATCGCGGCAGCATCCATCGGCGGAACCAGTCTGATGGGTGGTGAGGGTAAGCTTGCCAAGACGGTTGTCGGCGCGTTTGTTATCTGTGTCATCAGTACAGGACTGAATATCCTTGGTATCTCTGCATCTGTACAGAAGATCGTCATCGGTGCGGTGCTGATCATCGTTGTTGCAGTAGATATGCTGGGCAAGAGACGCAGATAATCCATTCTTATCTTTTGACAGGATGCGCATTTGCGCTCCTCCCATAAATGACATAGAAAAGCCATCCGGTTTCCGGATGGCTTTTCTATCGTTTGTTTTTCTTTTTTATGATACCAGCATGGCACTTCGTGTGCCTCGGATCGGAATCTGCAGTTCGCAGAAGTCCAGGGTATTGTCGCTGTCTTCGTAAAAGCTTGCATCCAGGACGCATTTGTCATAAATGTTATCGAAGACAGTATAGTCGTTATCTTTGATCCATGTCAGAAGACGCTCAATATATTCCGGTTCATAAGGCATACCGAAATGCTGCAGGCAGGCATAATCAGCTGCAGGCAGGACATAATAGCCTTCGCCCTTTTCCGGCTGATCGTGCTCGTCCGGGAAGATCAGACTGCAGCATCCTGCGTGTGCAAAAGGATCTCCGTTCCGAACATCTTCTAAAAGGATCAGAGAACCGTATTGATTGGATGGAAGAAATCCCATCTGTTCCGCCTGGTTCCAGGTGCGCATCAGTGCAAAGTGCAGACCATGCCTTGTCAGGTCGTCGTGATTCCATGGATGATAATATACATGGCGCTCCGGCAAATGACGGATAAATGGTTTGTACTCAGCGTCAAAGTAGTCCGGTGCGTGTTCATAGATCCGCAGACGGTTTTTGATCTTGTTCTGCTGCTTTCTTAATGCATCGATCTCTTTCTGCAGTTTATCATTTTGTGCTTTTAACAGATCGATCGCGGTATCAAAACTGTTGGATGTATTGTGCTTGCGGATCTCATCCAACGGCATGCCGATCGCACGCAGAAAACAGATCTCACGCAGCTGCGGAATCTGCAACGTGCTGTAATACCGATAACCGTTTTCTTCGGTGATCGCCGGTTTGAAAAGATCGATCTTGTCATAATAGATCAGTGTCTGGCGAGTGATATCGTGAATCTGCGCCATTTCAGAGATCGATAATTTTCGATTGATTGAAGCGTAATCTGAAGACATATTCCACCTTTTATTTCATAGCAAAGATGACCTGAATGCAGGTCATCCTGTTTTATGCAAACTGTATTCTTACAATACTATTATAGGCCTTATGTCAAAAGTCAGTTATGCAGAGTAAGATGGATGCTATCTTGTTTCTGCATAGGATACGATAGGGATACCAGAATGAAATGTGCAAAATGGCGCACTTTTTACAGATCCGGACGGAATCTGGTCAGTAAAAACGGCACGATCTCTTCCGGATGGTTCAGATCAAAGACCGGAACATCTGCTTCAAACGGGAAATCTGTTACATAGGCGATGATCTTATCTGTACTTACGATCGGAGCTTCGCAGTGGCCTTTGCGCAGGATATGGATCTTTTCCTGATCGCCAAGTTTATACCCTTCGGTAATGATCAGATCCACATTTTCGATTCGCTTTAAGATAAAGGATAATTCAGGATTCTGTTCTTTGTGCGTGAAAATGACAGCTGTCTTATCCTTTGATGTCAGGATCATATGGTCTGCACCGGCCTGTGTCAGGCGATAGCTGTCCTTGCCGGGTTTGTCAATCTCGAAACCATGCGCATCATGCTTGACAACTGCAATCCGCAGCAACTCCTTTTTCAGTAGCGGAAGCAGCTTTTCTAAGTATGTCGTTTTTCCGGTGCCGGATTTTGCGACAAAGGAAAGTGACGGGATCGATGTCGGCTGTTTCGGCTCTGCGGTTGCAAAGTCAGCAGGAAAAGCACCCGGTAATTTTTTGGAAAGCTGGTTTAATGCGTAATAATAAGTGGCCGGATCGTTCATGTTAAAGAACTGCTCGGTTGGCAGGAAACGGTCCAATATCGTAATGTTCATACGACGCAGCAGGGCACGCAGACGATAGTTCCCATCCGCGATCGCATGTTCTAACCATGGCTGGATCTTGCGGGAATAAGCAGTAAATAAAGGCTGTACACGTCCTTCTGCATCCTGGATGCCGCAGGCATCTGCTTCCGGGTTTTGTGCAAGTGTTTCACAAAGCTCTTTAGCGAGTGCCGGATCGGTAAATGGTGCGTCGACAGATGTGAAGAACAGAATGTCTTCCTCTGTTTTCTGAAAACAGCTGTAAAGCCCGCCGATCGGTCCATAGTTTTCGACCATGTCCTCGATCGCCGGACAACCACAGATCGCAGTGTAGTCGACCGGTCTGTTTTCATGCGCCGGAACCGACAGATAGATTTTATCAAAAAATGGAGCAAACCGTTTGACCTGATATTGCAGCAGGCTGCAGTCACCGAACGGCAGAAAAGTTTTATCAAATCCCATTCTTGTGCTAAGACCGCCGCATAGTATTACCAATGCATCATTCATGTTTGCCAATCCTCCCTGTTTTATATCATTGATTCCTATATTATCCATGTTAGTAAAGCCTAAAGTCAAGAGAGAGTACAAAAAAGATCAATTGTTTTAAATAAAAAGGTTAAACTATAGCAGATTTGTGATATATTAAAAAATAGTTTGTTTTTAGGTAAAATTAAGGAGAAAGGAATCCTGCAAAGGAATGGGACGGCAGTAGGATGCAGTTTTATTCGATATTATTCTTTCTTTTTGCGGCGATTTTGTTTTGTCTGTATTATACAGTTTTCCGAAAGAAGCAGTGGGTTCTGCTTTTGATCGGAAGCCTGCTGTTTTATCTGTGGCTGGCAGGTCCGCGGATCGTATTTTTACTGATCACATCGGTGATCATTTGGTGGGCTGCAAAGGTTTTTGACAGATTAAATGAAAAGCGTAAGCTGGAGCAAAAAGCAGAAGGCATTACAAAAGAAGAAAAGAAAGCGATCAAAAAGAAGTATCTCATAAGAAAACGCTTCGTACTGATCTTTATTTTGGTCATTAATTTTGGGATGCTGGCGGCATTTAAGATCCTGAATCTGCTTCCGGCGCCTGAGGGTGGCCTGCTTGCGACAGGCCTGCTTTTGCCGCTTGGTATCTCTTTTTATACTTTTCAGGCGGTTTCCTATCTGGCGGACGTATACAACGGAAAGTACAAACATGAGGAAAACTACTTCCATTTTCTGTTGTTTGTTTCCTGGTTTCCGCAGATCATTCAGGGACCGATCAACCGTTATAACAAACTGCGGGATCAGTTTTTCAGTGACCATAGGATCGACTGGGATACATTCAGCCGGATGATGGTATTGTTCCTGTTTGGTGCTTTGAAAAAATATGCGATCGCGGATGTCCTGGCAAAAACGGTGCAGGTGATCTATGAAGCACCGGTACAGGAGCAGACCGGAGCAGTGGTCGTATTTGGCATGCTGGTCTTT
>JAZQEX010000074.1:0-11046 GCA_045539215.1 Eubacterium sp.
GCAGAAGAAACCGGCCTGCGGGAAGGCATTCCGCTGGTGTCCGGTGCCGGAGACAAGGTGGCAGGCAATGTCGGGGCGGCCATTCTAAATCCCGGGGATTCTATTTTTGAAGCCGGGACTTATGGTGCGATCAGCGTTTTGGTCGATGATTTCAGGCCAAACGTTTCCAACAATTATTATGATGTGATCCCGGCGGCGGTCGGCGGATTATATGCACACAAATATATTCCGGGCTCCGGGATGACACTGGACTGGTTTGTTGACAGTTTTCTGTCCGGTATGAATAAAAAGGATGCGTTCGCATATCTGGAACAGCAGGTGCCGCGTATCTCGCCAGGCTGTGACGGGTTATCGGCGGTCGGCCTTCTGGGCGGAAATGCGATGCCGTTTGACGGAGCGATCCGGGGAAGTTTTCGCGGGTTTACGTGGAATCATAAGGCAGCACATTTTTACAGGGCGCTGCTGGAAAGCTTTGCCTGTGATCTTGCCCTGACGATTGACGCGGTTACGGAGCAATATCCGGAATATCCGCTTGCAGAGCTTAAGATCATTGGCGGCGGTGCAAAATCATCCGCATGGATGCAGATCCTTGCAGATGTTACGGGAAGAACGTTTGTCAGTCTCGACAGGGACGATGTGGCGCTTTGGGGTGCGGCGATCCTGGCGGGGGGCGGAATCGGTGTGTTCTCTGATGTTCAGGAGACGGCACAGAGCCACGTGTCAGAAGGCAGCCGGATAATCCCGGATCCTTCGAAATATGAATTTTACAGGAATATGATCCTGCGGTACCAAGAGGAAATAAAGAAAGCGTAAAAGAAGGAGGAGCAACATGAAGATCGGTATTGACAGTTACTGTTATCACAGACTTTTCGGTGAGGTTTATGATATTCAGGAAACACCGGAGAAGTTAAAAACGATTGACGATTTCCTTGATCTGGCAAAGCGTCTTGATGTCGATGGCGTATCACTGGAAACCTGTTTCCTGCCAAGCCTGGATGATGGTTATCTGAAGGAGCTGGGTGCAAAACTGGATGAGTATGGTTTTGATACGGTGTTTGCATGGGGACATCCGAACGGACTCGAGAGAGGATTGAATCTCGATGCATTTGAAGAGATGAAATCCCTGATCCCGAAGACAAAGCTGATCGGAACCGATGTAATGCGGATCACGGGATCGGCATTTGACTGGCGGCATGAGAATCACAGAGAACAGATCGAGCGTCTGGTACCGATGTATCAGGAGGCGGTTAAGATCGCGGAAGACTGCGGCGTAAAGCTTGCAGCAGAAAACCACATTGATTTCACATCGGATGAAATGCTGGAAATGATCCAGAGAGTAGATTCCCCGAATTTCGGAATCAACTTTGACACAGGAAATTTCCTGCGTCTTCTCGACGACCCGATCAAGGGCATGGAAAAGCTGGCTCCGTATGTATTCTCGACCCACATCAAGGATCTGAAGATGCATCCGACGGCAAGACCGGATGACTGGTACTTCTTCTGCGGCGTACCGGTAGGCCTTGGCATGGTCGACAATATGAAACTTGCAGAAATCCTGAGCAAGCATGATTATCAGGGATTCCTTGCGGTTGAGATCGATGCGCCGGCACCGGAATGGCTCAATATGGAAGATGAGGCGATCGCGGTCAGCGTACATAATCTGAAAAAGATCGGTAAAGCATTTTAGGATTTTCAGGATCCGGTTCGGAGGAAACAATGAAAAAGACATTAAATATAGGCGTGATCGGTGTCGGATTTATGGGAAGGGCGCATACAAACGGATGGCGTCAGCTCCCGAAGTTTTTTGACATTGATTATGATATCTGCCTGAAGGTGGTTGCAGGAAGAAGAGAAGATGTGACAAAGGCGTTTGCCGAGCGCTGGGGGTATGAGGAATATACAACAGACTGGCATGAGGTGATCGAACGCGATGACATCGATATTATCGACATCCTGACACCGACATATATCCACAAAGAGATCGCAGTGGCAGCAGCAAAGGCAGGAAAGCATGTCCTTTGTGAAAAACCCTGTGCGCTTACATGGCAGGATTGCCAGGAGATGGCGGATGCCGCAAAAGAGGCAGGCGTCGTATCCTATCTGAATCATAACTACCGCAGAGTACCTGCGATCCAGTATGCAAAGAAGATGATCGACGAAGGCAAACTGGGTGAGATTTATCACTATCGCGGCACATATCTGCAGGAGTGGATCATGGATGCCGAGTTCCCGGTAACATGGCAGCTGAAAAAAGAGACGGCAGGCGGCGGACCGCTGTATGATCTGTCTTCCCATAATACGGACCTGGCAAGATTCCTTGTCGGCGAGCCGGTTGCGGTAACGGCGAAGCTTCAGCATATCATTACAGAGCGCCCTGAGCCGGGTGAGAATTCAGCCGTGTTCTCGGCGGGTAATGTATCAGCTGAAGCGAAAAAGGTAAAGGTAACCGTAGATGATGCGGCATTTATGATCCTGGAGTTTGAAAACGGTGCAGTCGGAAATATGGATTCCTCCCGTTTCGCAGCAGGCAGGAAAAACTACAATTGCTTTGAGATTTACGGCAGTAAAGGTGCGCTTTGCTTTAACTTAGAGCGCATGAATGAGCTGCAGTACTACAATCAGGAAGATCCGCTCGAAGACCGCGGTTATCGCACGATCCTTGTGACCGAAGGAACCCATCCGTATTACGGAGCATGGTGGCCGCACGGACATATCATCGGGTACGAGCATACTTTTGTGCATGCATTCTATGATTTTGTCAATGCGATCAAAAACGGCACTTCGGTCAAACCTGATTTTGAAGATGGCATGAAGCTGATCAAGATCCTGCAGGCGGCACAGCGTTCGAGCGAAGAGGGCCGTCGGATCAGCCTGGATGAAATGGTATAAGGAGCAGAATATGAAAGCAAAATTAGTACCGGTATGGTTCCCGGCAACCAATGAACGGGAACGGGGCGAATTCCGGGAGCAGATGGAAGTTTTAAAAGAAATGTACGGAGATGTGGCAGAGTTTTTTGAGCCGGTTCCGGTAGGAGAAGCACTGCCTGCGGATGCTGATGCGATCTGTTTTCCGCAGATGATCTTCGAAGCTTTTCGTGTCGCAGACCAGCTTCAGGAATATGATATGCCGATGATCGTCCTTACTTCCAAGTTTGGAACGGTGGAAATGTGGGACTGGGAGATCGTGACCTATCTGCGTGAAAAAGGTATGAATGTTTTTTCACCTTATAATGTGGAGCTGGCAAAGGTCATCATCCGTGCGTTTGCCGTCAAATCAAAGATGCAGGCAGGCGCGAAGTTCCTGATGTTCCAGGAGTCTCCGGGTGAAGGAAAACAGGCATATATTTTCAAACGGTTTTACTGGTGGGAAAAGGAATGCTCTCAGCGGATGGCTGATACGTTCGGGATTGATCTGATCTATCGCAGCTGGAAGGATGTAACAGATGACGCGAAAGCGGTTTCTGATGAAGAAGCGCGTGCGCTGTATGAAAGCTGGGATGTGAATGAAGAAGCGGTATGCGAGTCTGCAAAGCTTTCCGCAACGAAACTCTATATCGCGGTGAAACGTGTCATCGATGAACTCGGCGGCGTAGAGGGTGTCGGATGCAACTGCTTAAACGAGTCCATGTATGCGGACACGACACCGTGCCTGGCATGGAATATGATCTTTGAAAAGGATGATATCATCTGGGCATGTGAAGGCGATACGCTGACGCTGTTGTCGACATTCATTTTATACCGGTCTCTGGAGGCGCCGGTCATGATGACAAATCTGTATCCGTTCCTGGTTGGAATGGCTGCGCTTGCACACGAGCGGATCGACCATTTCCCGGATATCGATGATCCGAAAAACCATTGTCTGGGCGTGCATTGCGGATACTTTGGTTTTGTACCGCGCAAGTTCTGTACAAGATGGACGATGCGCCCGAAAGTACTGGAGATCGTGGATGATAATGCGATCATGGTGGATGCGGAGTTCCCGAAGGGACCGTGTACTCTGGCGAAGATCTATCCGGACTTTAAACGGATCAGTATCATTCAGGCAGAGATCGAGGATTACGTTTGCTATCCGGGATCGGATTGCCTTAACGGCGCGCTGATCCGCTATAAAAATGACTGCGGCGACGAGGTAATGGAAAACCTTTGCTCGCATCATTCACTGATCCTTTCAGGAGACCACAAAACAAGTCTGGTGCAGCTGGCAAAGGTATTTGACTGGGAAGCGATTGTAATGTAAAAAACATAGGCCATCCTCCCTCATAAAAAGACATGCGGCAAAACCATGGTGTTTTGCCGCATGTCTTTTTGATTTTACTTTTGGTCGGATCAGCTGCCGAGTGGTACGGTCTCTGTATGAATGCCGGCCTGTTTAAAAGCACTGATCTGCTTGGCGGGTGCCCCCTCGTCTGTGATAAAGCAATCGATGTCAGACAGGTCAGCGTAGTGTACAAAGGATACGATTCCAAGCTTTGAGCTGTCAGCGACCAGAAGCGAACGGTTTGCATTTTCCATCATGACACGCTTTAGATCTGCGGTCTCGATCGATGGTGTTGTCAGTCCCTTGACGGGATCGACACCGTTGCATCCCATAAATGCAGTATCTACATGCAGATCGCTGATCGTGTCAACGGCTGATTTGCCGGTGATGTAATGGAAGCCCTTACGAACCGTGCCGCCTGCAAGGATCACAGTGACATCGGTGTTTTGCGTCAGCCAGGACGCAATCTTAAGATCATAGGTTACGACAGTCAGATCATGGAAAATACCAAGGCGTGTGGCAATCTCGAACATTGTCGTCCCTGCATCAAGCGCAATGGCATCACCCTCATGGATATATTTGATCGCTGCCGCGGCGATCGCTTGTTTTTCTTCCGTGTGCTGGCCGGTTGTTTCCGAAACACTGCGCTCAAAATTCACGCTTAAATTGGCGATTGCACCTCCGTGTACCCGGGAGATCAGCCCGGCGGCATCGAGGTCCTTAAGATCATTCCGGATGGTGGCCTGTGAAACATGAAAATAATCACAAAGCTCCGCTACAGTCGCCTTTGTGTTCTGGTTTACGTATTCAACAATGCAGGCCTTTCTTTCTTCCGCAAAAATGTTATCTGTCGCCATATGATTTTCCTCCTGATATCTTAATTTATATTATAAAAAAGCTAACGGTGAATATTCAAGTAGAAAAGTAAGATTTTGTGCTACAATATAACCCGGAAAGGGATTCAATATGAAAACAGGACATTTTACCATCGGCATTCTCGCACATGTGGATGCGGGAAAGACAACGTTAGCGGAAGGCCTCTTTTATCTGGCAAAAAAGACCAGAAAGCTAGGCCGTGTCGATCATCAGGATGCTTTTTTTGATTATTATGGTATGGAGCGCGCACGTGGCATCACGATCTATGCAAAATCAGCGATCCTTCCGTTGGGAAATCATCAGGTCACGGTTCTCGATACGCCGGGGCATGTGGATTTTTCGGCTGAGATGGAGCGGTCGGTTTCGGTTATGGATTATGCCGTTTTGATCATCAGCGCAACAGACGGCGTGCAGAGTCATACCAGGACAGTGTTTGAGCTTCTGGAACGTTATCACGTGCCGGTCTTTCTTTTTATCAATAAAATGGACCGCCCCGAAACGGACAGGGATGCGCTGATGCATGAATTAAAAGATGCGTTTGGTGATTCCTGTATCGATTTTACTGACTATCAGTCGCGCATGGCTGACGAGATGTTTAGTGAAGAGATCGCGATGTGTGATGAGTCCTGGATGGAAGCATATCTTGCGGGAGAGCAGTTGTCTGATTGCCGGCTGCAGGAGCTGATCGCCCAAAGAAAAGTTTTTCCGTGCTGCTTTGGCGCGGCACTCCATATGGACGGGGTGCAGGCCTTTTATGAGCTGTTGACTGCCCTGACGAGAGAACCGCAATACCCGGATGTGTTTGGAATGCGGATCTTTAAGTTTACCAGAGATGAGAAGGGGGCATTGCTTGCGAATGCAAAGATCACCGGCGGGCATCTTATGGCAAGACAGGAGGTCACACTCGAAAACGGCGAAGCGGTAAAAGTAAACCAGATCCGTCTGTATGACGGTGCGAAATACGAAGTGATTCCACAGGCGGATGCAGGAATGGTCGTAGCACTGACGGGCCTGGATGCGGCTAAGGCAGATGGGAGTCATCTGCTCCTGAAGCCGGTCTTAAGCTATTCGATCGAACCGGAAGACGGTACGGAACCAAAGATCTTATATCAAAAGCTTTCTGTGCTTTCGCAGGAAGAACCTGAGCTTGCGGTGTCCTGGAACGAACAGGCACAGGAGATCAATGCACGTCTGATGGGAGAGGTACAGATCGATGTGTTAAAGCAAAAGATCGCAGACCGGTTTGGCGTGGCGGTTGCATTCCGGAAAGGCAGTGTGATCTATCAGGAAACCATCAGCGAGCCTGTGATCGGCATCGGTCATTTTGAACCGCTCCGTCATTATGCGGAAGTACATGTGCTGATCGAACCGGGAGAGCCGGGAAGCGGTGTGGTCTATGAAAACCGATGCCCGGATGAGCTGCTTGAGCGGAGCTGGCAAAGGACGGCTCTGCGGCATTTGATGGAAAGAGAGCATGTCGGTGTTCTGACCGGTTCGGTTCTGACTGATGTGAAGATCAGTCTGATCGCCGGAAGGGCACATAAAAAGCATTCGGAGGGAGCAGATTTCAGAGAAGCCGCATGGAGAGCAGTCCGTCAGGGTCTGATGCAGGCAGAAAATGTTTTGCTCGAGCCGGTGTTCGCATTTTCTTTGTCTCTGCCGTCTGCCCAGATCGGACGTGCGATGACGGATATCAGAAATATGGGCGGTACATTCGAAGAACCGCAGATCAAAGAAGAAGAGGCTGTTCTGACCGGACGCGCGCCGGTTTCCCTGATGCAGGATTACGGCAGGGAAGTGCAGGCATATACGGGCGGCCTTGGAAAACTGAGCCTGCGGTTTGCAGGATATGAGCCTTGCCGGAATGCAGAGGAAGTCATAGCGGAAATCGGATACGATCCGGAGGCAGATCTTGCGCATCCATCCTCGTCACTGTTTTGTGAAAAGGGCGCAGCACTCTATGTGCACTGGAATGAAGTGCCTGATCGGTGCCGTGTGGAAAGCGGGGTGGATCTTGCGGATGCTGATGAGATGGTGGATGACGGAAGTCTGCAGGAAGGTGGAAATCCGGCAGCGCGTATGATTGCGGAACAGAAACCGACGCGTAAGGTGGCCGGCGCAGGAGGCGGTGTGTCCGCTTTTTCCGCGGAAGATAAAGAACTGCAGGCGATATTTGAGCGGACTTACGGCAGCCGTGAAGAGAACAGTAAAAAAGGCAGACACGCATCGGATGCTAAAGGGACATTATCCGGGAGCCTCGTGCAGTCGCGTGACAAATACCAGAAGAAGGAAAAACCGCCCGGTGAAGTTTTTCTTCTTGTGGACGGATACAACATCATCCATGCCTGGGAAGAATTAAAGGTACTGGCAAAGGAAAACCTTGACAGTGCACGGGATGCCTTGATGGATATTCTTTCGGAGTATCACGGCAGCAGGCAGGGGCATCTGATCGTGGTGTTTGACGCATACAAAGTGAAGGGCGGGCAGGAGCATGTGTACCGCTATCACAATATCGATGTGGTCTATACGAAAGAAGCGGAGACAGCAGATGCCTACATCGAACGCGTTACCAGAAAGATCGCGAAAAACAACGATGTCACGGTGGCGACTTCAGACGGTCTTGAGCAGATCATCATCTGGGGACACGGCGCACGCAGGATGTCAGCTGCGGAGCTGATGGCAGAAGTGGAGCAGGCAAAGATAGAAGTACGCACCTTTCTGGCACAAAGAAGAGAGCGTGGTACAAGCAGACTGTTCGATCATTTGTCCGAAGAAGAAGCAAAAAGACTGGAAGAAATCCGATTGGGAAAGGCTGACGCTTTTGCTGAGACATAATGCGCAGAAGGAGTTTTGATATGAGACAATTGCCGAAAAAAGCAGAGTATAAGATTCTCGTCGTTTCTGACACGCACGGTGAGAACCGGCTGATCAATCAGATCCTGAAAAAAGAATCTGATGTCGACGCGATCATTCATTGCGGTGATGTCTGCGGTACGTTAGAAGGCGTCCTGGATGCAGATATTCCTGTCTACGCGGTCGCCGGAAATTGTGACTATTCCGGGACCTATCCTGAAAATCTGACGGTAAAGATCGGCTATTATAATATCTTCATCAACCATGGACACAGATATCATGTCGATTACCGGGATGATCTGATCTTTTATGCGGGAAAGGAAAAATATGCGGATGTGGTGTGCTTCGGTCATACGCATGTTCCGCAGAACATGACGGAAGAAGGCATGCTGCTGTTGAATCCGGGCAGCGTTGCCAGACCCAGACAGATCCCGAGAAAAGGCACCTATGCGATCCTGTCGATCACAGAGGATGCGTTGCCGAGTGCGAAGTTAAAACATGTAGAATGAAAAAAGAGCTTCCCTTATTAGCGGGGAAGCTTTTAGGTTTAATTGGGAGTTCTTATCCTCGAAACGTTTGTAGGTCAAATGTATCTATTTCTCCTCAACTCGCTTGCCGGTCATGTGTTCGATGGTCAACTCGATCATCGCAGCACGATGCGCGTTTTTAGCCATGTCAGCCTCAATCTCTGCTGCAGGCATGTATTTCCTTGCGAGAAGACGCAATTTTTCATTGATCTCATCCCGGTCTTCCAGAATACGGATCTTTCCGAATGCGACTACGCTCCGGAAATAATACCACCATTCTCCGGGATTCTGATAGCCTTCGTTCAGAACGCAAAAAGAAGCTTTATCATAGTTTCTGATCGCATCAACCTTATGCCCTTCCAGTGCGCTGTGAAAATAAATCTTTCCGTTTTCATATACAAAATCAAGCGGGACCGTATAAGGATACCCTTCATCTCCGAGCACAGCAAGAACACCGCGAGGTGCTTTGTTTAAGATCTCGATGCATTCTTCCTCTGGCAGCTGCTGTTTGAAGCGTCTCATTTTCCGGAACATACAATTCTCCTTCGTATTCTCGAAAAGACAGTTGTATATAATGTAATATATCCGGATGGGAAATGCAAATTCCTGTTTGTGAAAGTAACAAGCAACAATTCCGAGTTTTGGAGGTCGCTTCATTTTACAAATCGAGCAGATCAGAGATGTTATTACGTAATATCAGCTCGAATATATGGACAGAGAGTAATGGGGCTGACATATCAATATGCCATGTCAGCTCTGCTAGACTATTTTGCTCATACAGACTGACGTAAAAGCTTGCCTTGTCAGCTCTGGAGAAGGGAAATGCCTAAGCAGAGCTCCCAATTCATTGGATTGTGTCAGCCTTTAAGTCATGATTTCTGGTTGCAGAACTGACGTTTTGAAATAAACTACTACCTATAAATCGGACACCAAAAATGTCACATTGGGCTGATCGATATTCTGGAAGGACCCTTGATCGGACACATGAAAAGATGATCCAGACCAAACGATCATCTGGCAGCACCCTGTTTCGGACACGCAATCAAATCCAGTAAACAGGATGCCAACCTGGTAGTACCTTTCTTGTGGACAATTGTAATCCTCTTTCGCATTCCTGTCATTGATGATATAAAATATCATTAAGAAAGGAATCATTGCGATGAAAAACACACGTTTTTACACTCCTCAGGAAAAGATCGAACTGGAAGCCAATCCCTATACTTTCCGGGTGACCGATACCCGCATTTATTACACCCTGGCATTCAAAAAATATGCCCTTGCAAATATAAAAAAACCAGACATGACCGTAAAGAAGGTTTTCGAAAATGCCGGTTATCGTACGGATCTGCTCACAGACAATGCAATGCGTAAGGCCATTGCCCGATTTAAGCGGGAAGCTGAATCCGAAGAAGGTCTTCAGGAACCAGCACCCCCAAAGAAGTCTTCCAAGTCTAAGGATAGTAAGGATTCGCAGATCAAAGATCTCGAACAACGGATCGTTATCCTTGAGCAACAGCTCGACTTTCTAAAAAAAACCCGTCATCTGGATCTGACCGGCGAACTGCCACCGGACGATATCGATTGATCAGCAGGCAGCTCCGGGAAGCTGATAATCAGTTGACTGCCAAAGGTCTATGCGAGTTGTGCGGTGTCTCAAGATCCGGTTACTACAGCTGGGTCAAACGCAGTGCCCTTCCCAATAAGCGCGAAGAACAGGATCTCGCAGATTTTCGGCTGATCAAGAAGGCATATGACTTCCGTGGTTATAACAAGGGCGTCATGGGTATCCATATGAGACTTCTGCGTATGGGCATTCGCATGAACCACAAGAAGATCCGCCGTCTGATGCGCAAGTATGGGCTTTACTGCCCGGTACGGAAAGCCAATCCCTATCGCCGGATGGCCAAGGCCATGAAGACCAATGCAGTGGCGGACAACCGTCTGGAGCGGCGCTTCAGGGAACTCGGTCCCAGAAAAGTCTTTTTGACAGACATCACATATATCCCGTTTGATAAGAAGTTCTGTTATCTTTCGGTCATACTGGACGCCTATACAAAGCAGGCATTAGCACATGTGCTAAGTCAAGGGCTTGAGGTAGACTTCGTATTAGAGACTGTGCAACAGCTCTTTAATGATCATGGTGTTTCTATCCATGATGAAGCCATGATCCACAGCGACCAGGGATGTCATTATACAAGCATCTCATTCCGGCAGCTGATCGAAGACTACGGTCTACGCCAGTCGATGTCCCGCAGAGGGAACTGCTGGGACAACGCCCCCCAGGAAAGCTTCTTTGGCCACATGAAACAGGAGCTCCGGCCGAAGATGTCTGATTGGGATAACTATCAACAGATCCAGACTGATATCGATGACTGGATCGATTATTACAACAATGACAGGTATCAATTAAACTTGGAGAAGCTATCTCCAAACGAATACTACACATATATCATTAATGGCAAGAATCCACTTGAAGCGGTGTGAATCAGCCCAGTTCGGAAAGTGTGTCCTTGACATGGGTAGTAGTTTAAA
>JAZQEX010000075.1:0-6010 GCA_045539215.1 Eubacterium sp.
ATAACCGAAAGTAAACAGGCGAGGGATTTCTCCCCCGCCTGATCTCTAACTATATCAATATATTATCCGCCGATCGATACCATCTTATGCTCTTCCGAGATCTCAGCAAGCTCTTCAAAGCAGTGCTCTTTCGGTTTCTTCCAGATGGCCATCTCCATCAACTCTCTCACACGATCCATGTCACCGTTTCTGAGCGGTTCCTTAATATCGTAGGTCGTCGCATAGCAAAGGCACGGCTTGATCTTTCCTGTCGCTGTCAGGCGCACTCTGTTGCACGCATCGCAGAACTTTCCGTGCAGCGCCTCGATCACACCGATCGAACCCTTAAATCCCGGAATCTTGTAATAATGTGCCGGTCCGTTTCCGTGGATCGCATGGTCTTCCTCAATTCCCGGGAAGCGGCGTTTCATCTCATCCAGCAATACCTCAGCAGAAAAATATTCAAACTGCTGTCCTTCGCCGATCGGCATCAGCTCGATAAAACGAAGGTCAACCGGATGAAGCTTCGGCAGTGCAAGCAGACTGTACCAGTTCGGTTCCCGATACGATACGATCTTTCCCGTCCCCTGGGATGGCTCTGCAAAAAAGCTGTCTGCCAGCAATACGGCATTTACCTTAACCGACAATCCTGCATCCAGCGAACGCTGGATTCCGGAAAGCACTCTCTCCAGCTCATCGCGTCCCGTTGTTCTTGCATATGCTTCACGATCCAAGGTGTCCAGACTGATATTTAATCCATCCAGTCCGGCATTCACAAGCGGATCCAGGTACCGGTCCAGCAAAACACCATTTGTTGTCAGATTAATCTTTTTGATCTGCGGGATTTCCCGGATCATTTTTACAAGCTTGGGGACTTCCATACGAACCAGTGGTTCTCCACCGGTCAGCCGGATCTTTGTGATCCCCAGATCCGCCGCAATCTTACAGACTTCTACGATTTCCTCAAAGCTTAGCATTTCGGCCATCGGCAGATTGTCGATCCCGCCCTCCGGCATACAATACCGGCAACGCAGATTGCATCTGTCTGTCACCGAAATTCGCATATAATCAATTTTTCTTCCAAACTGATCCTGCATATTATCAAAAACCCCTATCTACCATTCTTAAAGGTAATATACCTTTACTACATCGCCCGGTTTCACAGGCTCTCCTGTCTGTGGCATCTCAACCAGACAGTTGCATTCAGCAAGCGCGTGCAGTACGCCAACTGACTTTGCCGCACCGCAAAGCGAAACCTTTCCATCTGATGCCTGACCTCTTAAAAACCTTCTGCCGCCGGTTTTCCTGTATTCATCCTGAATAACCATATCCTCGGTCTTCATCCGCCAGCATTCCTGTCCGGTCAGCTTGTAAAGCATCCCGCGGATCAGGATCTCGTAATTGGCGATCGCGCCAAACGGATTACCGGAAAGGCAAACGATCGGAACACCGCGATATGAATATACCATCGTCGGCGACCCCGGCTTGATCCTGACACGCCAGAATAACAGCTCTGCACCAAGGATCTCCCCGATCTCATGCATGATGTCCTTCTCGCCGACAGACACACCACCGGTCGTTACGACCATATCGCAGCCTGCATCTACAGCCTTTTGGATCTCATCCGCAACACTTTTCGCATTGTCTTCGGCATGAACAGAAATATACGGTGCCGTTCCGTTTTCAATCATCCGAGCACCAATATAGGCCCGATTCGAGTCATATATCTTCCCGGGCTTCCATTCGGTACCGGGCGCAAGGACTTCATCACCACTGGAGATCAGTGCCACACGCGCCTTACGATATACCAATGCCCTGTCTTTTCCGAGAGAGGAAATCACAGATACCGCACCTGCATTGATCTGTGTACCTGCGGGGATCAGTACCTCTCCCGCCTTATAATCTTCGCCCTGATAGCAATAATTCTGATACGGTGCCACAGACGCAAACAGCTTCACCTGCTCTTCGCCCTCGTCCGTATCCTCCTGCCGGATCACAGCATCAGCTCCTGCCGGGATCGGTGCGCCTGTCATAAGCCGAAGGGCTTCCCCTTCATGAATCTCTCCGTCAAACACTTCTCCGGCATAGATTTTCCCTACAACCTTAAGCGTGACGGGATTCTCTTTTGAAGCGCCCTTGCTTTCCTCACCTCTGAATGCATATCCATCCAATGGTGAACGTGGAAACGGCGGCTGGTCTCTTAATGCGACCATATCCTCTGCCAGAATCCGTCCAGGAAGCTCCGATAATAAAATCTCCTCTGTCTCTGTGATCGGCCTGATCTGGTCATTTAAGATTTTCTGAGCCTCTTCTATTTCAAGCGCCATGTTATTCTCCTCGTACGTAGTGTCCTGATTTTCCACCGTCTTTTTCTAAGAGCTTAATATCACGGATCACCATTCCGCGGTCAACCGCCTTGCACATATCATAAATCGTCAGAAGTGCCGCAGAAACCGCATTCAACGCTTCCATCTCGATTCCGGTCTTTCCGGTCGTCTTAACGGTCGCAATTGCCTCAATCTCGGAAATCTCCGGATAGAGTTCAAATTGAATATCCACACCCGTCAAAAGCAGCGGATGGCACATCGGGATCGTTTCCCAGGTTTTCTTTGCTGCCATAATGCCGCCGACCTGTGCCACAGCTAAAACATCACCCTTCTTGATCTTCTGTGCCGTGATCAGTTCAAATGTCTCCGGCTGCATCTGTATTCTGCCGGAAGCGATTCCGATCCGTTCCGTATCAGCCTTCTGGGAGACATCCACCATCTTCGCACGGCCCTGGTCATTAATGTGCGTTAATTCCATTAATACAGCACCTCCCAATCCATCGGAAACCGTTCCATTCCAACCAGCATGCCATCGCTGATCTTCGTATGTCCGTCCGGAATGGTATATCCCATCTTGTTGAGATCATCCTCGATCATACGGATCATCTTATGATTGGTCGGAATGACTTTATAGGTTTCCGGCGGAAGCACGCCATGACGATCAGTATCACTGTAAAAAGCGATATTCACCGAATTCGGCTCCATAAAGATTCTATAGTATCCTACCAGCTGATCTTCATACATTACTTCAAACCGTGTTACAACAAACACTGCATAACGGTCCATTGCTTCCCAATGCACTTTAACCGGTTTTAAATCTGCCATCGTTTTATCCCCTTTTACTCGATCTCTTATTTTCCAAACCCGCATTTCGGGAAGGTACAAACATCACAGTTCAGGCAAAGTCCACCTTCTCCAAGATTAGCAATATCTTCTGCCGTGATCTCATCATCTGCCATAACACGCGGCAGAACAAGATCAAAAATGGTTCTTGCAGCATACATGACACATCCCGGCAGGCCCAGAACCGGCACGATTCTGTCGCCTGCGTCATAATAAGATACAAGCATCATCGCGCCCGGAAGCACCGGTGCGCCATATGTAACGATCCTTGCGCCTGTATCCCGGATCGCACCCGGTGTACAGTCATCCGGATCGACACTCATACCGCCGGTGCAGATCACAACCTCTGCTCCGTTATTAATATGATCAAGAATCGCCTGTGTGATGTGTTCTTTTTCATCATCTACATAAGTCTGGCCAAGCACTTCCGACGGATATTCCGCCACTTTTGCCTTGATCACAGGGCCGAAGGTATCTTTGATCCGGCCTTTGAACACTTCGCTTCCGGTGGTAACAATACCGATTTTCTTTTTCCGGAACGGAAGCACATCGAAGATCGGCTGCTCACCGCCCGCCTGTCTTGCCGCTTCCATTTTTTCTTTTTCAATCACAAGCGGAATGATACGGGTTCCTGCCAGCTTGTCGCCTTTTTTCACAGGAAAATCACCATGGATCGAAGCGATCATCATCTCGCCAAGGCTGTTGACTGCCTTGAGGTTTTCCCGGCGGATCTTAAGCAGACCGTCGATGTCTGCGATCAGCTCGATCTTGCCCTCTTTGACGTCCGATCCATGCATGTTACTTCCTGCACAAATTTCATAAAGAATCTGTGCGGCTTCATCCTCATGAAGCATCTTTTCATCTTTTTCCCAAACATAAAGATGCTCTTTTCCGACAGAAAGCAGCACCGGGATATCCTCTTCCCGCACTACATGTCCTTTCCGGAAGACTGCATCTTTGGTCACACCCTTGATGATCTGTGTAATATCGTGACATAATACATGTCCGACTGCGTCCTCTGTTCGAATCAACTGCATGTTATATTAACCCCTTTTCCCCGCCTGATACGCGGTTAATCTATGATATCTTAAACTATCAGTCTTTTCTGGCACACTCCGCATCCAGTCCAAGCATGATCTCCAGTCCATGCTTTAATGACGGGAGGATGTAGACCAATGCTTCTTCTACGGCTTTCGGGCTGCCCGGCAGATTGATGATCAGTGTGTTCCCGCGAATTCCTGCCGTCGCTCTGGAAAGCATTGCTCGGTCTGTAATCGTGAGTGAATAGTTTAAGATCGCCATCGGAATCCCGTTGACTTCTTTTTCAATTACCTGCTTGGTTGCTTCCGGTGTAATATCACGTGGTGAGAATCCTGTGCCTCCGGTCGTCAGGATCAGATCGATCCCTGCATCGCACATTGCGATCATCTCATTTGCCAGCATTTCCTTATCATCCGGCAAAATGATGGTCTTTACGATCTCGTATCCGTTCTCTTCCATGATCGATACGATCTTTTTCCCACTCAGATCTTCACGCTCTCCGGCATATCCTTTATCACTTGCTGTGATCACACCTGTCTTAAACGCCATGATATTTATTCCTTTCAGCAATAAAGCTCATTTATACGACATACTATTCATGTTCATAGTATAGTACAGTATACCAAATTTTCCAGAAAATTACAGCCAATTTCTATCCATGTTTGCCTATTGTATATGCAGATTCTGCAAAACATAAAAGGCGGTGTCGTTTCTTTTTGAAATGACATCGCCTGATTCTCCTTTTTTATTCTTACGCCCGCAATAAAAGCAGTGCTTCTTCCGGGAAATGAATACAGATCTTCTTTTTCTTCGCAAGCTCCTCCGCCTGATCTTTCCCCATCAGCAAACGCATCTTCTGACCGTTGTCTACACCGGGATTTAAAACAAGTTCTGACTCAAACTGCTGCTCAAACAGATGGTCTACCGACATCTCAGCTACATTATGCTTCCCATGCACACCTTCTTCGATAATTTCGATATAGTGTGCACGGATGCCGACAAACGAAAGATCCTCGCGGATTGGTTTTTCACAATAAAACCGGATGCCCCAATCCTCCGCCAGCAGTTCATGATCTGACAAACGTTTCGCGGCGGAAATATTTCGCACGCCCGAAATACGTGCTGCCGCCACCGTCTGCGGATTGGCAAAAAACTCCTTCTTTTCCTGAACGGTCTCAATATGACCCTTTTCCAGCACACAGACCTTGTCGCAAAGGTGATACACCTCGTCCCGGCTGTGTGAAACGAACATTACCGTCTTGTCTACTTTTTTCAGAACCTCCAGAAGCTCTTCTTCCATCTGCCATTTCAGATAAGCATCCAGTGCTGACAGTGGCTCATCTAAAAGCAGGATTTCCGGTTCCGCAGCCATCATTCTGGCCAGTGCGACACGCTGCTTCTGCCCGCCGGATAACTGGCGCGGCAGATGCTCCTCCAGTCCCTCCAACTGAAACATCTGGATGTAACCTTTCACCACTTTCCCGGAAGGATTTTTCCCCATTCCCGCCATGATGTTTTTCACAACCGTCATGTTCGGAAACAGTGCATAATCCTGGAACATATATCCGACATTTCGCTTCTGCGGTGTCAGATTGATCTTCTTCTCCGAATCATATAACGTCCGTCCATTCAGAACGATCCTTCCCTCATCCGGTGTGTCGATTCCCGCAATGCAGCGAAGCGTCATGCTTTTTCCGCATCCGGAAGCCCCAAGGAGGGCAAAAATCTCCTCTTCCGCCGCAAATTCTACATCCAGTGTGAAATTTCCTACTGTTTTCTTAACCTTTACTTCTAGTGCCATATATTTTCCTCAAGAGGTG
>JAZQEX010000076.1:0-3228 GCA_045539215.1 Eubacterium sp.
AATGCCGTCGGCAAGGGTGTCGGCTTTTCCACCAATCAGCAGGGAAGCGCCGGCGTTTAATAAAACTGCATCCCGCTTCGGCCCTTTTTCGCCGTTTAAGATGTCACGGACGATCTGTGCATTTTCTTCGGGTGTACCACCGACCAGATCGCTTTTTTCACATCGGTTCAGACCGAAATCTTCCGGCTTGATGACATAGGATTTGTACCAGCCGTCGCGGAATTCGCACACCGTCGTCGGCGCGCTTAAGGAGATCTCGTCGAGCTTATCCTGTCCGTATACGACCATGCCGCGTTTTAGTCCGAGACTGATCAGTACCTGCGCCAGCGGGATGACGAGATACTCGTCATAGACGCCTAAAAGCTGCATCTCGGGGCTTCCTGGGTTTGTCAGCGGACCGAGGATGTTAAACACGGTCCGAAATCCGAGTTCTCTACGGATCGATCCGACATATTTCATGGAGGTGTGATATTTCTGTGCGAAGAAAAAGCACATACCTGCTGTGTCTAAAAGCTTCCGGCAAAGTGCCGGACTCTGGTCGATGTTGACACCGAGTGCTTCCAGACAATCCGCAGTGCCACATTTGGAAGAGGCAGCACGGTTGCCGTGTTTTGCAACCTTCATACCACCGGCTGCGGCCACGATCGCGGACACCGTGGAAATGTTAAAGCTCTGGGCATTGTCACCGCCCGTTCCGACGATCTCAAACAGGCCCGTTCCAAGGTCGGCTTTCTGTGCATGTTCCCGCATGGCTGCAGCACAGCCTGCGATTTCTTCTGTCGTTTCCGCACGGGCGCTTTTGGTAGAAAGTGCGGAAAGGAAGGCCGCGTTTTGTGTGGGCGTTGTCTGACCGCTCATGATCTCATTCATGACGGTATAGGCCTCCCTGTAGGTCAGATCGCCTTTATTTACAATCTTGATAATCGCTTCTTTAATCATGTTCATTCTCCTTCAAAATCAGTGATACACTATTTCAGGAAGTTCGCCAGAATCCGTTTTCCGTTTGGTGTCAGGATGGATTCCGGATGAAACTGGATCCCGTATACGGGATATTCACAGTGCTGTACTGCCATGATCTCACCATCGGCGGTCTGTGCTGTGATGCGCAGACTATCCGGAATGGTGTCCCGATTGGCGGCAAGAGAATGATATCTGCCGACGGGGGCTGTTTCCGGAAGCCCTTCAAAAATAGGGCTTGCAAGATCAAATGTGGCTTTGGACTGTTTGCCGTGCATCAGCTGTTTGGCATACGTGATCTCTCCGCCGAAAGCGGCACAGATCGCCTGGTGCCCGAGGCACACGCCAAGGATCGGAATCTCCGGGCCCAGTTCTTTGACAACGTCGATGATGATGCCTGCCTGTTCCGGGCGGCCGGGACCGGGAGAGAGGATGATCTTTTCCGGTGCGAGTTCCCGGATCTCATCGATGGTCAGTTCGTCGTTTCGGATGACCTTAAGATCTGGATTGATCTCGCCGGCAAACTGATAAAGGTTATAGGAAAAGCTATCGTAATTATCGATCAGGAGTATCATTCTTCCACCTCCCCTGCAGTTTTCAGGGCATCGACCACAGCCTGTGCCTTGTTGATGCATTCCTGGAATTCTTTTTCCGGTACGGAGTCGGCGACAATGCCGGCACCGCTGCGGATAAAGACTTTATCATTCTTCTTATAAGCGATGCGGATCGCGATGCAGGTATCCATATTTCCGGTAAAATCGATGTATCCGATCGCGCCCCCGTAAATGCCGCGCTTATTGTTTTCCAGCTCTGCGATGAGCTGGCAGGCACGGATCTTCGGTGCGCCGGAAAGCGTTCCGGCCGGAAGGACCGCCTCGATGGCATCTAACGCATCGTAATCCTTACGGATCTCACCACGGACGGTAGAGCCGATGTGCATCACATGGGAAAACCGTTCGATGGAGTGGTATTTTTCAACCTTTACACTGCCAAACCGGCTGATCTTTCCAAGGTCATTACGACCGAGGTCGACTAACATATTGTGTTCCGCCAGCTCTTTTTCATCGGCAAGCAGTTCCCGCCGCAGTCTGGCGTCTTCTTCGAGTGTCTTACCGCGCGGGCGCGTGCCGGCCAGCGGGAAGGTGTGGAGTACACCGTCTTCGAGTTTAACGAGTGTCTCGGGAGATGCACCTGCCACCTCCATATCCGTTCCTGAAAAATAGAACATGTAAGGCGACGGATTTTTTGTCCGGAGAATGCGGTACGTGTCTAAAAGACTTCCTTCAAACGGTGCGCTTAAGCGGTTTGAGAGGACGATCTGGAAAATGTCGCCTTCTCTGATATAATGCTTTGCCTGCTCGACCATGGAGCAATAGGTTTCCCGGTCAAACAACGGGGTCACATCCCCCTGCAGTCGTCCGGAGACTTCTTTGACCTGCTCGCCGCTCCGAAGCAGTTCACGCAGTTTTTTTAGTTCTTCGATCGCCTTTTCGTATTCTGTTTCGGGATCATCCAGACGCATGTTGACGATGAGGACGATCTTCTGTCGGAAGTGGTCAAATGAGATGACCTTGTCGAACAGCATGACATCGACATCTTTAAAATGCTCCGTATCCTCGACCTCTCTGCGGACGGTAGGTTCGCTGTATCCGAGATAGTCATAGGAGAAGTACCCGACCAGTCCACCGGTGAAAGAGGGCAGATAGGAAAAACGCGGGCTTTTAAAATCAGCAAGGATCTGTCGGATATACGCAGATGGATGGTCCGTACGCAGTTCGACATCTCCGTCTCTTAAGACGCCTTCAGAACAGGTGATCTCACGCTTTGGATCAAATCCTAAAAACGTGTAACGTCCCCAGGTTTCTTTTTCGGCTACAGATTCAAGTAGATAACAATGAGAAGAAACATTTTTGAGCTTTTTCAAAGCCTGGATCGGTGTGCAGTCATCAGAGAGGATCTCACAGCTTACCGGGAGGACTTTATAGTCTCCGGATGCAGCGATCTGTCTGACTTTTTCTAAGGAAGGTTGGTAGTTCATAAGGTGCTCCTTTCCTGTAAAAATAAGTAGCTGATCTGCAAAACCATGTTGTGATTGAATAGTGGCGCAATAAGTTGGGTAGGTATGTATAAGCTTACGTGCTGCTCCGTGGCGCAACAGCTTATACATACAAAAGTCCCTGACAGAAGCATAGAGCTTCTGTCAGGGACGAATCGACTAATAGAACCCGCGGTGCCACCCTGCATTCGCGATTGCTCGCGCACTTAATAAGG
>JAZQEX010000077.1:0-2502 GCA_045539215.1 Eubacterium sp.
GATAAAGATTACTATTATCATCGAATAACCCGCAGCGGTAAGAGAATTGAGAACTATGTGAGCTTTGAACAGGTTCCGGATCTTAAAGAGAAGATTGAAAAAAGGAAGGCACTTGAGAAAAAACTGAGGGAGCTTAAGCAAATGCTGCCCAAGGAAGAGAAAGGTGCAGACAGGATTGCAGAAAAAGAACCGGAATATAAAACAAACGTGAGGACAGGACGACAGCTGGAATCGCAGATCGCAATAACCAGAAGGTACAAGAAAAGGGAATGTATCCGTGTCCTGAGGGACTATATCTTTGGCCCCGCGCAGGACAGGGTTCTGATCATTTACGGATTAAGAAGAACCGGGAAGACAACGATGATCCGCCAGATCCTTACAGAACTGTCTCCGGAAGAATTCAAAAAAGCCGCTTTCATCCAGGTGACAACAGGCGACTCGCTTGCTGATGTGGATACTGACCTCAGGCTGCTGGAGAGGAACGGGTTCCGGTATGTCTTTATTGACGAAGTTACATTGCTGGAAGATTTTATCGAAGGGGCTGCGCTCTTCTCTGATATTTATGCCAGCAGCGGTATGAAGATCGTTCTGTCGGGAACAGATTCCTTAGGATTTGCATTTACCAGGGAAGAGCAGCTTTATGACAGGTGTATCCTGCTGCATACCACATTTATTCCCTATCGCGAATTTGAAGAAGTTCTTGGCGTTAAAGGTATTGATGAATACATCCGATACGGCGGTACGATGAGCCTGGGAGGGATCAACTATAACGCGGATACGCCTTTTTCAGACGCAAAACATGCAGAAGAATACATAGATACTGCAATAGCAAAGAATATTCAGCGTTCGCTGAAGGCGTATCAATATGGAGGTCATTTTCGATTACTGCTGGATCTGTATGAGCGGGGCGAATTAACCAATGTGATCAATCGGGTGGTGGAGAACATCAACCACAGTTTTACAAAAAGCGTTATTGAGAAGACGTTCAAGTCGCATGACATCTCTGTAACGGCAGCAAATCTGCTGCGTGATCGCGAGGAACCGATCAATATCAAGGAGCATTTGAATCTTGATGAAGTGACATCCGGAATTATGAAGATGCTGGATATCCTGAACAAAGAGGATCAAAGCATGCAGATTGAAGAGGACCATATGATTCAGATCAAGGAGTATCTGACGATGCTTGATCTCATTATGGAGATCGATCTGGAATCATTGCCGGAGGTCAGTAAAAAAGGAAAACTCACAGTCATAACACAGCCGGGCTTGCGATATGCACAGGCAGAAGCCATTATGGAAAGCATTCTTCTCGATGAGCAGTTTCAGGAATTATCTGCGAGGGACAGGAAGCGTATATTAGACAGGCTTTTGTCTGAAATACGCGGAAGAATGATGGAAGAAATTATCCTTTTGGAAACCAGGCTGGCCAGTCCGGACAAAAAGGTGTTTAAACTCCAGTTCCCAATCGGTGAGTTTGATATGGTCGTATGTGATACCAGAGAACTCACCTGCAGGATCTATGAGGTAAAGTACAGTAAAGAACAGGTCCCTGAACAATTTCGTTATTTGAATGATGATGAGAAATGCTCTATGACGAGTCACAGGTATGGTGATATAGCAGGAAAGTATGTGATTTACCGGGGTGAGCCGGCAGAATGCGATGGTATCAGTTACCTGAATGTAGAGGATTACCTTAAATCGTTAAAACAGTTCTAAGACGTATAAAACGCCAAAACATTTCGGTTCATTGCACTTTTGGCGATTTACCGGCGCTTGCTTTAATGCAGGCGCTTTTCTTTTTGCTCGAATGCACATTTGTGTGACGTGCGCCATCACATGAATGTGACGCATCCCTTCCTAAAAACAATCCCCTATTTCTTCTAAACTTTTCAGTGTAACAACCACATAGGTTGTTACGACAAATGCACCATGACAACTGCATAACATTCTTCAGACACGACCCTGTGACGAAGAGCGACGTTCACGGCAAATGCAATAATCTCCCACTGCGGGAGCAAGCGGTAGGCCGGTGATAAACGCGGGGCAGCTCCCCGCGCAGCATTGAGGAGGCACAGGATAATGAGACTTCCGCACGGGCAGATCCCGGGCGGATCGGTGAGAACCACGGAGGGGTTAGATTCCCATGGATCCGGTAAGCTGCCGGACGTCTGAATGTATTCCCTTATTTTCCGGGGGGGTCAGTCGTGCAGAGTTTCTCGATGCAGCACTGATGGGAATTGCCGTCATATAAAAAAGGGCTGTTTTGCTCAAAAAGAGAAAGGCTGTATTCGCCTGTTAAGGTAAAATCATATACCAGACGGCGAACCAGCCTTATCGTTTATAAAAGAATGGAAGCGAAGAGCCTGCTTCAGATTGTATAGATGTAGTCGGCTTTTCTCGGTGCAGGATCACCGGCCGGAGTAGCGGCGTAGCCAAGGATCAGGTTGCCGATGCCTTCATAATCACCCTCGATACCGAGCTTTTTCAGGATTGCTTTTCCCT
>JAZQEX010000078.1:0-14648 GCA_045539215.1 Eubacterium sp.
AGCCCTGATACCAACTCCTTGGCCCACAGAACGACATGGCTACGATCCGACTCCAACCACTGCGATGACAAATACCGCCACCGGTCCGCCGGCGCCGCCACTCGTATCTGCTGCATATCCGACTGCCGCCAGTGAAAACAACACCAAAGTCGGCGCTTTTAATGCATAGCCGATCGCGATCGCCATCGCCGGTCCCTTAACTGCTGAAGCAAAATTGCCGACCGTTACCAGCCATTCAATTCCTGCCTGTGTTCCAATCGTACTTAAGATCGTACCGATCAGAAGCGACGCGAACAAACCTTGCGCCATGGCACCAAGTGCATCTACAAAATATGCCTTTGCCGATAAGGAAACACCTTTTTTGGTACAATACTCTTTTACTGCTGACATATCCCCATCTCCTTAAGTCATGAAGTAAGTGTCAATCCGATGCCTCTTCCGGGCCGGATCACACATATCAGAAAGCCTTTCGGCTTTCGGTTCTTCATTAATATAATGAATGATCATACCGGTGTCAATACAATTGTAAACTTTTAAGTTTACACCTGTCTTGTCACCACTGGTTTTATGTGGTATAGTCAAGCCGTAGGCTTAAATGCTTCAATAAGAACTCAGGGTCTAACGAACAAACTTTTGATTTTGACCTGAATTGAAAGTATTTGAAAACAGGCCAAAGGGGACAATTTAAATAATTGGCTTTATGAAAAGAATTGAACTTGAAAGCCTAATCAAACAGATAGAAAGCAGATGGTGAGTTTGGCCTGTATTCACATTTTACTTACCGAAGCCAAATCATCCTAAAATAATGCAAGGCTTATTTACGAGCTTTTATTGTCAAGGCCAACTACACCTGAATTTGAACTAGGCCAGTAAGTTTGCTTTACGTGACAAAGCCTAAAACACCTCATCTACCCCACCTGCGGAACCAGGATAGCAACGAATCAAGCAGAATGACTCAATATTTTGTATTCATGATAGGAGGTAAATCAGCTCATGAACGCTGCTGAAAGAAGAAATCTGATCATTCAAAAATTAGAAAACAGCGATACTGCGCTTTCGGGCAGCGCGCTCGCAAAAGAATTAGGCGTCAGCCGCCAGATTATTGTCCAGGACATCGCCCTGCTGCGTGCCAAAGGCACGAATATCATATCGACAAATCTTGGATATATCCTTACACAGACAAAAGAGGCAAAGCGCGTTTTCAAGCTTCGCCATACCGATGATGAAGTGTCTGATGAACTGAGCCTGATCGTTGACTGCGGCGGCATTGTAAAAGATGTATTTATTTATCATAAGGTTTATGGGACGGTTCGCGCGGACATGAATATCCGCTCGCGTGAGGATGTCCGGAAGTTCTTAGAAAAGATCGCTTCCGGCAGTTCGAGCCTCCTAAAAAATGTCACGAGCGGATATCATTATCATACGATTTTAGCGCCCAGCGAAGAAACGCTGGATCTTATCGAAAAGCGGCTGTCTGAAAAAGGCTTCCTTGCGCCCCTTCAGGAGTACGAGCCGATCGACATTAAAAAGGGAGACTAAATCGCACACGATCTACCCTCCCTTTTTCATTCATATAAGCATTTACTCTCCCATCCCGTACTGCAGCAGGATCTCTTCGAGCCGCTCCTGCGTCATCGGTGTCGGGATCACAAAGTCCTCGTTTTCAAGCAGCGCCTGTGCGAGGTTTCTGTATTCCTGCGCCTGATCAGATTCAGGATCATATTCAATGACGGTCTTTCTTTTGATCTCAGCGCGCTGGACGATATTGTCGCGCGGCACGAAATACAAAAGCTTCGTGCCAAGCTCTTTTGCAAATGCTTCCAGAAGCTCTTTCTCATGGTCGACATTCCGGCTGTTGCAGATGATGCCTCCAAGTCTTACACCGCCCCGCTTCGCATAGCGCTGAATACCCTTTGAAATGTTATTGGCTGCGTAGAGGGCCATCATCTCACCACTTGCAACGATATAGATCTCTTTTGCCTTTCCTTCTCTGATCGGCATCGCGAATCCACCGCAAACGACATCACCGAGAACATCGTAAAACACAAAATCAATATCATCATCATAAGCGCCAAGATCTTCGAGCATATTGATCGAGGTAATGATGCCGCGTCCCGCACAACCCACGCCTGGTTCCGGTCCGCCGGATTCCACACAGAGGGTATTGCCATATCCTGTCTTCATAATGTCATCGAGGTCGATGTCTTCTCCTTCATCCCGAATGGTATCCAGTACCGTTTTCTGTGCCAGACCACCCAGCAACAGTCTTGTTGAATCTGCCTTCGGATCGCATCCGACAACCATCACCTGCTTGCCAAGCTCCGTCAGACCGGCCGTCAGGTTCTGTGTTGTTGTCGATTTTCCGATGCCGCCTTTTCCATAGATGGCGATCTGCCTGATTTTTCCCATGTTATCCTCCAATATTTATCTTCACTCTAGTCTATAATCATTTGCCGGACTATACCACTGCACTGACCAGACCTTTTTTCTCGGCATCATTGTACAGGTCCGCCATCAGCGTCAATGCACCATCTGTCCCGAAATACTGCTTGTCACAGACCAGCACATCCCCGTATGGCGCACACACGGATACAAACGGCATATTTGCCTTTTTCGCTGTGATGTCGTCCCAGATTGAACCGATCACCGCACTCTTTCGCACCATCTGATCAACGTCTTTTAAATACTGCTCAAACAGCCCCCCGTCGTCTGTAAAGACGATATCATCTTCCGTCATATATTCCCCGGCGGTTTCTAAGAACAGGTTCCGTACCTTTTTCCGGTGTTTCTTCGGCACATCCTCAGGGATGAAAATCTTGCGCGGGGAAAGGCCCAGATCACTGACAAAATATTTCGTAATGGAAAGTGCTGCAGAAGCAGACGCATTTGCAAAAAATTCACGTGGGAGGCTTCGCTGGTTATGCATGTCAAATAACCACACCAGATTCCGGTCAAAGTAATAAAAGTACCGGTCCGCACGTTCTTTGATCACAGCTTCTGTCATTTCCGTATTCAGTTCGAATGTATCCGCGAGCAGACGGACAAGCTCCGCCTCTGCTGTCGGTCCGATCGGCATATACGGAAAATGAATATACGGTGTGTCAAATGCCCGTTCCAGTTTTTTCGCAATATCCAGATCCGTCCACGGTGCGAGCACGAGATTGTATTCCGCTGTCGGGATACGACGAAGCGCTTCCACGCCTCTGCCCGGTCCGTAGATGATATTCGGCTCCAGACCGATCCGCCGCAAAAGGATTTCCAGTTTTTCAAGAGTCCCGACCCACATCGGATCGTAGTGTGGGACAATGCCCCAGACATTGACTCGTTTCGGGACAACTTCTCTGTCACCGTATTCTTCCACATATCCGTCGATCAGCGCAGAGAGCACCTGATGATGTCCCCAGACGTTGTTTCCTTTAAAGCCCGGCAACGGCGCCGAAAGCACCGTCTTTTCCGGTGTCGTGTATAGTTCTGCGATCTCTCCGATGTCTTCTCCGATGATCTCGGCAGAGCAGCCGGAAACGAGCATGAAGATCTCCGCATTATAAAACTTTAGCGAATGCTCCAGCACGCTTTTTAACTGGTCGGAAGCACCGAATACCACTTCCGCTTCGCTCAAGTTACTGCTTGGCACCACCGATTCCATATATGGCACCGGATTCTGCCCGCCGTTTGCCACAGACAGTACAGAACTGATCGCATGGATACAGCCGGGACCGCTGTGCATGATCGGCAAAACACCTTCAATGGAAAGTGCCGTATAGATGCCTGCCAATGCACATCCGACACGCTGCTGTTCCGGGCAGGCATATTTTTCTCTATCTTCCATAACCGCATCCTCTTCCACTGCCGTCTCCACGTCCATAACCGCAGCCCATTCCGCTGCCATCTCCAGGTCCATGGCCACAACCTGTACCACTGCCGTCTCCGCCTTTTGCATAAAACCGGTGCGGCCCCAACGCTTCAAATTCCTCCGTAAACGGAGAACGATACCGCGCCTTCATCGCGTCAAACACCGCCGTATTCCGAAAACTTGAAGCCAGCGCATCCGCAAACAGATACAAACCTCTATATCCGACGATATTAATGCCAAGTCCCGGATCCAGACAGGGGACACCGACCTTAGCCGCCCAGCATCCGGCACCGTGTGCGCGTGTGATGACGATGTCCGGTTTGTATTTTTTCACCGCAAGATACACTTCCATCTGCTGCGCATTGTTGACACTGACAGATACATCCATTCCCAGTTCCTTCACATCGGCTACCGGTGTCCGTTTTTCTCTGTCAGGCGAAGCATCTGTCAGGGGATCGTAATGGTACGAAACCGCATGCACTGCCTCCATGCCGAGCTCTTTCAGCATTCGGACCATTTCAAAAACATAACCGGATCCAAGTGCCACCAGCGCCGTCTTTCCGGCAAGCAAAGGCTTTAATGCATCAATCTTTGCAGCATATTTTTCCCGTTCTTCGCGGATGATCTCTTCAACGATATCTTCTTTTTTCAGATAAGCTCCAAGATCCCGCATGAACCGTTCAAATCCGATCCCGCCATTTGGCTGATGGATATGAAAATATTTTACGCCATAGTTCTGTTCCAGATAACTCAGAATATAGGAGTCATCTACATCACACTGTCCAAAGGAGACGCGTGCCTGCGAAGCACGTTGATAATCCTCAATCGTGCTTCCCGCCGTCAGAAACAGCATGTCCAGTCCGAGCTTTTTAAAGATCGGCGCAACCGTTTCCTGCGCAATAGACGCAAATCCGGCGTAGATGATCGTATCCTCCTTCTTTTGCGGCGGCTGAAATCTCGCCTTCCCAGTTGAATGGAAAAACGCATCAAATCCCGTTGACCAAAGCCTTGAGCGCATGCCTGCCGCGCCAAGCATCGTTACAGGGATCCCCAGTTCTTCCGTCATCTCAGCCGCGACCGCGCCCACGTCTTCCCCGATGATGGCCGACGTGCAGCTTGTCGCAATATAGATTTCCTTGGGATGGTGTCTTTCAAACGCCCCGCGCACGGTATCCTTGAGCTTTTCCGCCGCACCAAACACCGTATCCGACTCCGTAAACTTCGTTGTAAACATCCGGACATTGTCGCGGAATTCCCCGCCCGGCCCGGGCTGGTTCAAACTGTATCCGCCTGAAAAGATCATCTCCACGCCACAGCAACCGATCGGCGCATGGTCCACAACAAGTGTATCGGGCAGACCCAACACCGATGTGATCGAAGTCAGGTGCGAACAGTATGTTCCGGTCGTAAAACACCGGTTTTTATTTTTCAGGCATCCGTCACAGCCTTGTTTTGTCAGGTCTTTTAACGACCCGTTATAACCCACGATCGACCGGATCCGGGTTTCTCTGACAGGAGGCTCATCCAGTCGCAAATCCACTGCCATTACATCAAATCCTCCAATATCCTTTTCTTCAGTTCCAGAAATGCCGGATCAAATAAACGATCCTTTTTTTCATCTGCATCAAAATCCACTATGATCTCATCACGGATCGTTGCCGGCTTATCCGAAAGCACATAGATCCGGTCTGACAAAAGAAGGGCCTCGTCAATATCATGTGTTATCATCAGGATCGTCAATCCCAGTTCCTTTGTCACATCGATCAGCCATTGCTGCAGATTTCCTCTTGTGATCGAATCCACCGCACCAAACGGCTCATCTAAGAGCAGGATATCCCCACAAGACAGGAATGTCCGTAAGAAACTTGCACGCTGGCGCATACCGCCCGACATTTCGCTCGGATAATTCTGTTCAAAGCCATCCAGTTGAAATGCCTTAAAATACGGCAATGCCCGTGTCTTCGCTTCCTGCTCTGATACTCCTGCCAGAAGATCCGGCAGGATCACGTTTTCCATGCAGGTCTTCCAGGGCAACAGCAGATCCTTTTGCTGCATATACCCGATCTTTCCGGCGACATCAACCGAACCACCATCCGCCGACAAAATCCCTGTCAGGATATTCATCAACGTACTCTTGCCACAACCGGAAGGACCAAGGACCGTCACATGTTCCCCTTCGCTTACCGTCATGGAAATATGATTCAATACATCTTTTTCACCAAAGTGCTTGCTGATGTCTTTTAATACGATTTTTTCTTCTTTCATCATCCGTTCCACCGTACACACTTATTGCGGATCACGTTTAACGCACCGATTATGATCAGGCTTAACAAAACAACAAACACAACAGAAGCAAAAACTTCATCCAACGCATAGGCCTGCTTTGCACGAAGCATATAAACACCAATTCCTCTGCTGCCGCCAAGCCACTCTGACAGGATTGCCGCAACCAGCATCCAGGTCACGGAAATCCGAAGTCCCGAGAAAAAGTACGGAAGTGCAAACGGAAATTTCAGATGTCTGTAAATCTGCCGTTCGGATGCATTCCATACGCGGAACATATTCAACGCATCCTGATCGACCTGCGAAAAACCGTCCGTCAAGTTTACCGTGATCGGGAAAAAGCACATGATCACGACGAGAATAATCTTTGGTGCCATGCCAAAACCAAACCAGATGATCAGGATCGGTGCAATTGCCATCACCGGAACGGTCTGTGAGATCACCAACAATGGATATACTGTTTTTTTTGCGGTCGGAAAACGGTCCATCCAGATTGCGATGAGGATTGCGATCACGATGGAAATCCCAATGCCGATCGCGCCCTCTCCGATCGTCGCCGCCGCATGATAGAGGATCAGCGGGAAGTCCTTTACCAAAGCCTGAATGACCTCGACCGGTCCCGGCAAAATATAGGAAGGAATATGAAATATCCGCGTCACCAGCTCCCAGACGATCACAGCGATGATGATCGTGATGACCGGGTAAAAAAATTTGCTTTTTTCTTTTCTCATTTTATGATTCCGGTAAAAACTCGTTTGTAAACGCAGTGTTTACATCTACTTCTTTTTCAATCAACTCGTTCTGATATAAGAAATCTGCGTACTTCTGCCAGACTTCCGCGTCCTGATAACCCCACTGCGGTGCATCCAGCGCATAGCGTTCTGACAGATACTTCTGGCCTTCGGTAACAATATACTCATCCAGTTCCGGCTCTGCATTCAGAAGGATCTCTGCTGCTTCCTCCGGATTTTCGATTGCATACTGGTATCCCTTCGCCGTCGCTTCTACAAACGCCTTAACCATCTCCGGATCTTTTTCGGCCACATTGCTGTTTGCGATCAGGCACGGCGTATAATAGTCAAATGCCTCACCGTAATCGCGGACCGGCAGATAGTTGTATTCCACACCCTGGTTATCTAAGCTGATCAGCTCTGCCGCTTCAAACACCCAGATAAAATCGATGTCTTTTTTCAAAGAAGTGAGCGTGTCTGCGTCACCCAATGTAACAAACTGGATGGAATCCGGATCCACGCCGTTTTCCTGTGCAATGCTTCTGACGATCTTTTCTTCTGTTGATCCGCCGTATCCGCCATAGGTCTTGCCTTCCCAGTCAGCCGGTGACGAGATCCCTTCTTCCTTCAGGGAAACAAAACCGGATGTATTATGCTGAATGATCGCTGCCACACTTTCCACCGGCATCGGATCATCCAGTGAAATGGCATGGATCACATCTTCTGTATTACCGATTCCGAAATCACCTTTTCCTGCACCGACAAGCTGTGTGCCTGTTCCGTCAGACGGCAGTTCAATCGACACATCCAGCCCAGCCTCTTCGTAATAGCCCAGCTCTTTTGCCACATAGAGACCTGTATGATTCGTATTCGGTGTCCAGTCAAGGATCATCGTGACATCTTTTAAAGAAGCATTGTCTCCGGCTGCTTCCTCTGCGCCGGAAGCCGGTGCGCTTCCCCCTGTGCTGCCACAAGCTGAGAAAAGCCCGACTGCCAGGACCGCTGCCAGTCCGAGTGCGATCATTTTTCCTGTTCGTTTCATTTTCATATCCTCCCTGATTAGCGAAGTTCCAAAAACTATTGTCGTCTATGATCAACCATGTGAAAAATGGTTTGGTTCCAGTGCCAGATTCCCGTAAATCTGCTGTCCGTAATCGGTTTCCCCGAGTCGTCCCACCGCATCCGCTCTGCAATGTTTGCAGTGAGAAAAAATATCCAGATACTGTCCTGCTGCCAGCCGTGCCCGGTCGATCTGGGCACATTCCGGTGCCGGAATGTCTGCCATATCTGCCTGTGGAATCAGCGGAATGATGTTATAGATCTTCGCACCATTCTCTGCCACGGTCTTTGCAATGGTCTCAATATGCATCTCATTGATCCCCGGAATCAATACCGTGTTGACCTTTACCGTCACACCTGCTTCTGAGAGTTTTTTAATTCCGGCAAGCTGATTTTTGATCAGGATTCCGGCAGCCGCTTCTCCGTCCAACCACTCATTATGGTAAAAGATCCGTTTGTTGATCTGTGTCTGAATGGCGGGCTCTACCGCATTCACCGTAACTGTAACAGAATCCATGTGCACCTGAAGCAGTTCCTCTGCTTTTTCATCCAGCATCAGACCGTTTGTGCTCAGACATTTGATCATGTCCGGGAAGTTTTCATCCACTAGCCGGAACGCTTCGATCGCATGCGGCGAAGCGAGCGCCTCTCCGGGGCCTGCGATTCCGACCGTCGTCAGTTCCGGACAGAGCAGGCGCGCTTTGCGGATGACTTTCACGGTATCCTCTACCTGCAGGATCCGTCTGCTCGTCCCGGGCCGGATCTCATCCTCTGTCAGCGACCGCTTGCAGTAGCGGCAGCTTAAATTGCAGATCGGGCTCACCGGAAGGTGGATCCGCCCGGCATTTCCCGGCATCTCTCCGAGACACGGATGCAGTTTTCGAAGTATTTCATATGTTTTCATACTTATTATCCAACAAAAAAACGTACCGAAGAACGGCACGTTTCAATATCTCTTTCAAAGAATGATCTCATCTACTCATACTTTGACCGCTTCCCTACGCTGGTGTTATCCAGATCAGGTAATAAGGGTACGCGGGATATACCCGCATTCTCAGCTGCCGCTCCCCTAGCTTTTATTCTCTTAACTTCATAATAATAGCACAGATTCTCAGCTGTGTAAACTTAAGATCAGCGAATATCCTCCTCTTTATAGTCGACATCGATGATATTTTTATCATGTCCTTCCCGGAACTGTCTGGCCTTTTCCGAAATACCTCCGGTCAGCCGGTGCATGACCAGACCGTCATACACCAGTGCGATTCCAACAAATACCATCAGAACCTTCAATGCGCCAAATGGTCTTGCGATCAGCAGGATCCCGACGATCATCATGATGACAGATCCCAGTGTCCCGCCCATCGTGGAACGGGATCCGTGCCTTGCGGTCGCGATACCCTTAATCCCGTGGAACAGCATAAATAACCCGATGATTACAGGAAAAATACCAGCGACAAATCTCGGTGCCATAAGCAAAAGCAATCCGACAAAAATGCATGCCGCCATTGGCAGGACATATGAGTTTCTCTGCAGGCTGTCCGTGCTTTTGATCATCCGCACCAGACAAATCACGCCCTCTACCAAAAGAATCAATGCCAGTATGCGAAGCAGAAGCGTCAACGATCTCCCCGGCCAGATAATGAACAACACGCCGATCACGATACAGGTGATCGCCGCCACCAGACTCTCTCTCTTTAAATATGTTAATAATTGATTGATCATAATGACAATTCCTCGATTCGATATTATTTACGGATACATGCTATACAACACTATTATATGATAATATCCGTTTTTTTGCGTAAGTTTATTATGATTTTTCAAAAATATCATATATTAATAACTAATATTTATTAATGCACAAAACATGTTTAATTTCACAAGCCATGCAACTAATATTATAATATATTCGAATAAACCAGTAGCTGCAATTAAGTGACTGATATGGTGGGAAGGAGTTATTCATGGAGAAAAAAAGAGTAATCGGTATTGTAGCTGGCCGACATAATGGAAACAGCGAGATTCTTGTAAAAGAAGCACTTATGGCCTGTGAAGAAGCAGGTATGGACTGCAGATTGATCAATCTTTTTGATTACAAGATTATTCCCTGTACCGGATGCGAAGGATGTACTATGCAGATGGGTGATATCGCCAGAGGTGTTCGCGATGAATATAAAGGATGTGTACTGAAAGACAAGGATGATATGGACAAGATCGTCAATGCGGTTCAGACCAGCGATGGTGTGATTATTGGTGTTCCGACTTATGATCTGGCTCCGAGTGCGTTGTATCTGAAATATGCGCACCGCGCACTTGCATATGAAGTGTCATTTCGACTGGAAATCGGACATCTGAAAAAGAATCCGAACCTTGTCGGCGGTCTGATCGCAGTGGGCGGCTCCTGTCATGACTGGCAGACAATGGCCCTGGAAGTAATGGGCGCCAGCATGTTTACGCAGACGATCCAGGTCGTTGACCAGATGATGGCAACCAGAAACGGAAGACCCGGGAACGTTCTGCTGAGAGATGATCAGATTGCGAAAGCAAGAGAGATCGGTCAGCATGTGGCAGAAGGCATCATGACGCCGGTAGAAGAACGACACTGGCTGGGAGATCCGGATGAAGGCATGTGCCCGGTTTGCCATTCCTCCCTTATTTATCCGGGAGATCCGCACTGGGATGGCGTGGAATTCCCATTTGAGTGCGCAGTTTGCGGATGCGGCGGCGATCTGGTCAAAGGTGATGACGGCAAATACAAATTTGTCCTGGATCCGGTTCATGGACATGACCGCGACAGAAACATTAACGAAGCCCGTGCCCTTCATCTTCAGGAGATACTTCAGACAAGATTACACTTTATGGAGAATCAGGACATCGTAAAAGAACGTTATAAGAAATACAAAGAAAAACAGTTTCCGGGAATCTGATTAAGGAGTAACCACATGCAAACAGATACTTCCTCATGCCGTGTGCCGGTAACAGAAGAAGATAAGAAAAAATCGTATTATCATTTTTTTGAACGTGAAATGACACCGCCGGATCCGGCGATTGTTGAAAAAGTCTTAAAGGGTCCGATCGCCCCAAAGGATGCCTTGCCTTTGGAAAATATGAACCGGCTATTTGATCCGGGATACATGTCCGAGGAAGTCGGCTATTGTATTCTGGAAGATGGCACTGGATATATGGCGAGCAAGGTGGCCATGCCTGGCGTTACGGCAGACATGTTCGACTGGTGGTTTGCCTGGCATGGGCTTGATAACTTGCGCTATAAGATCTGGGATAATGAAGATCATTATAAGGCGGAATGCCAGCAGCCAGAGATTGCTTCGAACCGTGCGCTTTCGTTTAAAGAGCGCTATGTTAATACTGTACATTACATCGAAGAAGATCTCGGTGCCGGGATCGACAAAGCCTATTTGCACTTTATGGATCCTGCAGAATTTGGTTTTGATGTATCAAAGATTGGAACAGATGCCTGTGCAACTCTTGCCTGCACAAGAAGTTTTATGGGCGGCAAGCCAGGGGAAGTGGATCCTGCACATTGTATGGTGCATTTCCTTAGGGAGGTTAACGGCGTCATGGAACTGCGTTCAAGAAGCTGGCTTGGGCGTACCATAAAAGACGGGAAGCCATTCCGGTCCATTCCAATGGATGTACAGATTCCGGAGATTGCGCCGAAGATGCTTTTGCTTCACTGTCTGAAAGAATTTTCAAATCTGGCAGCAATTCTGCCACAGGTTTATGCCGAGGAGCATGATGAGATCTGATCAGTACGTATTAAAAATGGAGGCTTAAAGCCTCCATTTTTAATTGTATGCCTAATCAGTATTGACATAGTGTATCATAAAAACCTATCTTAATATTAGCTACCTTCTATTGATGCCAGGTGCCTCGAAAGGATACTAAAATGAAAAATAATGATAAAACAAATGCGATGCGGATCTTAGACCGCGCAAAAATCTCATATGAGAGCTTTTCCTACGAACAGGATCCGTCGATGAGCGGCGCTGAGATCGCAGGAATCCTGCATGAAAATGTGGCAACTGTATTCAAGACACTTGTAACGCAGGCAAAATCCGGCCAGCACTATGTCTTTGTGATTCCGGTCGCTTCTGAACTGGATCTCAAAAAAGCAGCCAGAGCCGCCGGCGAAAAGTCGATCAGCATGTTAAAACAAAAGGAGCTGCTCCCCACGACAGGTTATGTCCATGGAGGCTGTTCCCCTCTTGGTATGAAAAAAGTATTTCCAACCTATATCCACAGCTCGGCAAAGGATCTGGACACTTTTTATGTCAGCGCCGGAAAGCTTGGCAGACAGGTCTGTCTTTCTCCTGAAGATTTAAAAAAGGCGCTTCCCTTTACCTATGCGGATGTGACTACCGATTGATCGGGCACATCGCATCCGGCTGCACGTTTTGCTTTAAACGGTTCTCTCTCCGGAGAGAACTTTTTTATAGTCATCATAATTTTCCTTCAGCAATTCCGGAATCGGCAGATGATACGGACACTGTGCCTCACAGGCATGACATTCGATACAGTTTTCGATTTCTTTCATCTTTGCCTGCATTTCCTCACCGAGCCAGTACGCCGACGGTGCTCTGCGCAGCATCAGCGACATCCGTGCACAGTTGTTGATCGCGATGTTCTGAGGGCATGCTGACAGACAGTAGCCACATCCGCGGCAAAATGATCCTGACAGCTCTTTTTTCTCTTTTTCAATAAATGTCTGCAGCTCCGGCGTCATCTCCGGCTCATGATCCATAAATGCAAGCCACTCTTCGAGCTCCTCATCCTTCTGAATGCCCCAGATCGGCAGCGCGTTTTCAAACGGCAATGCATATGCCATCGCGGCATCCGCATTGCGGATCAGACCGCCCGCCAGTGCTTTCATCATGATAAAGCCCATATTATTTTCTGCACATCGTCTGGCAAGCGCCTCATCCTCTGAAGAAGAAAGGTAGCTTAACGGAAACTGCAGTGTCTCATACAGGCCGGACTCCACAATCTCCTGCGCCACATGTAAAAGATGCGCCGTGATTCCGATGTGACGGATCATGCCTTTTTCTTTTGCTTCAAGCATGCACTCATACAGACCTGTCCCATCTCCCGGGCGATAGCACTGTGGCACCATATGGAACTGGTAAATATCAATATAATCCGTCTGCAGGTTTTCAAGCGACTGATTCAGCTGCTTCCAGAAGTCCTCCGGCGTTCTTGCCATCGTCTTGCTGGAAATGTAAATCTTGTCACGCATTCCTGCAAATGCGATTCCCAGCTTTTTCTCACTGTCTGTATAAGCTCTTGCTGTATCGAAAAACCGCATGCCGCCTTCATACGCTCTGCGCAAGATCCTTACGGCATCCTCTTCCGACACACGCTGGATCGGCAATGCACCAAACGCGTTCTTTGGCACGGTAATCCCTGTACTCCCAAGTGTAACTGTCCTCATGTGATTCCTCCCCATATATTAATATCCAAGCTCTTCTCCGACCAGAATCACCTTAATCCGGTCTACGATCGCACTTCTTCTCGTGATGACAGTCTGGCTGCAAATGGAATCATCTCCCAGACAGTCTCCGCATTTTCCTGTGAGTGCACACGGTGTTTTCCGGTTCAGACGAATGCAGTTTGGCGGAGATGCGATGTCCCGCACTCTTGCCTGTGCGCTTTCAAGATCCGGTGCGACTTTATTCATGCCGGCAACGATAACCACACTTTTCGGGCCGTAGACCAGGGCTGCCACACGGTTCCCTGTCCCGTCTGTATTGACCAGTCTTCCGTCAATCGTGATCGCATTCGTGCTCATAAAATATACATCAGAAGAAAACGCATCGCGATATACTTTCTCGACTTCTTCCGGCGTCTGGCATGCGCCACGGTCAAGCAGATTGATATCTTCACGTCCCCGCAGACAATCCAGGATCTTATTTTCCGCCAGCGTCATGGAGCCTCCAAAGGAAACTGTATCGTTTTCCTTTACAAAGGATAGCGCCTTTTCCACAGCCTCTTCTACCGTTGCACAATAACATCCGTACATTCTTCTTTTATTTAAATTCTTAATGATCGTCTCAGCCTGTGTTTTATAAAACTCTTTTTTCGGATCCATTTTCAACCCTCCTATGATTATTTCATGCAATTCCCATCTACGGAAAAGTGTATCATACTTTCCGTCCGAATAGAATAATTGCCTATTGAAAACATTGCCCGTGGAAGACTATAATCGATACGACAGTGATCGTGAGGTAAACCTATGAGAGAAGAAAAAGAGTCCAGAAAACAGGAACTATCAGAAAAATTTCAGTCCTTCATGCAGTCCACACGCGGACATATGTTCAACTACACCGGGCAGTTAAGATCTGCCGTAAAGTGGGTTCTTTTTGCGATCCTTCTTGGTGTCATTCTGGGATTTGTCGGTGCCCTGTTTTATAAACTCACCGGGATGGCCACATCGTTCCGCGAACTCCATCCGTGGATGCTCTTTCTCCTTCCGGGTGCCGGTCTTTTGATCGCTGTATTGTATTACCACATCGGTGATATCAAAGATCCCGGAACCAATCTCGTATTCGAATCGGTCCGTTCCAAAGAAAAACTGCCGCCGCAAATGGCACCTCTGATCTTTGTCTGCACTTTGATCACACATCTTTTCGGCGGTTCCGCCGGCAGAGAAGGTGCTGCCCTGCAGATTGGCGGCAGCATCGCAACCACCAAGTCGGAGGCCAAGC
>JAZQEX010000079.1:0-65737 GCA_045539215.1 Eubacterium sp.
GATTTCGCCCATGAAGGTCAGCTTGCCATCTGTTTTCTCTAGAAGCGCCGGGATATCGTTATCCGGGATGACACCCTGCCAGATGTCGATGCCCATCTCGATCATGTAATCTACCAGGTTTGCGCCGTAACCGTCATTGTGATGAACGATCAGTACGCCGTTTTCTTTGTAATATCCATAGATTTTCTTATATGCCGGAAGGATGAATTCTTCAAACATATCCGGTGAGAGGAAGGAGTTGTTGGTTGTGCCCCAGTCATCGTGATGAAGAATAGCATCGATGCCAACGCGTTCAACCATGTTTTTTGCGAAATCAAGCTCAACTTCAACGATAAAGTCGATCAGTGCTTCCATTTCTTCCGGTTCTTCATAGAAGTTGATGAAGCAGTCTTCCATACCCATCAGCGCATGCAGACGTTCGAAGATTCCCTGCGGATGAAGTGCGCAGACAAACTGCTGTGTACGGTCTACAGCGGCAGCTTTGCCTTTGAGCATCTGCCAGTATCCGTCAACCGGCGGTGCCATCGGGCGTTTGACAACATCGCGCCATTCGAGGATGTCTTTTACCAATGTGTGCTCGTCATCATGCACAGGATAGGAACCCATCTGTCCGACCGGCAGACTCCAGAACACGCCATAGTGATCGTAACCGGACTGGTCATGATCAGCCGGTGCAACCGGATAATCGCCCATAAAATAAGCCGTTTCCGGCATAACATTTACAAACTCAAAACCCTTAACAAAACGATCCGGATGTCCGTCTTTTTTTAATGTTTCCAGAAGATTCTCTTTGATTGTCAGCATGAATGCCCCTCCTTGCACTTAGTAATAAACAAAATGTATGAATTCCGTAAAACTTAGATTGAATTCATTATATCATGGCGAATGATATGTGTGAAATTTTGATTTTTTCTTATATTAATTAAATAATTGCATGAATTGACGTGTATATATTGATCGCAAAGAAGATTCAGAAGAAGTGGAATCATAATAAAAAAGAATGTATAATATACAGCATAAATATAGAAGGACAAATGAAAGGGGATAACAACATGAAAACTGTCATCATTAACGGTAGTCCGCGGAAAAACTTTAATACAGCAAAACTGCTTAAGGAAGCGCAGAAGGGTGCGGAGGCTGCAGGTCATGATGTGAGTTATGTTAATTTATATGATCTGAACTTTACAGGCTGCAAGAGCTGCCTTGCATGCAAGCGAAAAGGGATTGAGGAGCCGTGCAAATGCTATATCAAGGATGAGCTGTCTCCGATCCTGGATGAAATCTACAGTGCCGATCATCTGATCATCGGTTCGCCGATCTATTTCAGTCAGCCGACCGGTGAGGTGCGAAGCATGATGGAGCGCATCTGTTTCCCGCCACTTTCTTATAATGATTATACAAGTAACTATAAAGGCAAATTGGATCTGACTGTTTTCCTGACCATGAACGTACCGGCGCAGGGGTATGCGGATATGTATCAGTCATGGATCGAGTCTTATTTTGCGCCATTCAGTTTCCTGAACGGAACCATCGAGATCATCCCTGTCTGTGATACGGTGCAGGTCAATGATTATTCAAAATATGATATGGCCAGCTTTGACGGAGATCACAAGAAGGCAGTACAGGAAAAGGAATTCCCTGCTGCATTGCAGAAAGCATTTGAAGCTGGACAAAAATAAACGTACAAAGATGCTTTGGAGGCACTATGAGCAAAGCAATCCTGATTACCGGCGGTACGGGTTTCCTGGGGACTGAGATCATTTCGGATCTTGTACGGGAGACCAATGAAACGATTTATGTATTGATCAGAGCGGAAGATGAGGAAATGGCGCTTCATAAGATGAAGGCGGCATGGTATCATCTTCCGTTATTGTGTGAAAAAATCGGAGAACAGCTGATCCCTGTGATCGGTGATTTTACAAAAAAGAGACTCGGGCTCTGTGCCAAAGACCGGAACAGACTTCGGGATGAGGTTTCGTATGTCATCCACGCAGGAGCACAGATCGGCTTCCAGACAGGTGAGCAGGAGCTGATGTCTGTAAATTATGCCGGTACGGGTCATATGCTCGCATTTGCAAAAACATTGCCCGGTCTGCAGCGTTTTGTGCATATTTCTACGGCCTATGTTGCCGGTCAGAAAAGCGGGTTGATCATGGAGAATGAATCTCCAGGTACACGTTTTTCTAGTTTATATGAAAAAAGCAAAGCTAAGGCGGAGGCGCTGGTCAAAAAATCGGGGCTTCCATTTGTGATCTGTCGGCCGGGAATGATCGTCGGTGATTCGAAGACTGGGCGGGTGAAAAACTTCAATACGATTTACTATGTCTTAAAGCAGCTTCTGCTTGGTAAAATGCCAATCATCCCGGTAAGTCCGGATATGCGTCTGAATCTGGTGCCGGTCGATTATGTGGCACAGGCTGTTGTACGGATCGTGTTTTCTGACACAACAGAGAACAAAGTTTTTCATCTGACATGTCCGTACAAGCTTCAGCCCCGTGTCGATGAGCTTGTATCGTATGTGCGCAGGTGGGCCGCGCATTATCTTTCTGAATCCATTCCGAAACCTGCGTATCTGCCAATGGATTTCTTAAAATATGCAGGGCTTCTTTTTAACCAGAAGAGTGAGACAAAAAAGAAAAGTCAGCTTACGAATTTTCTGATGCTGCTGCCGTATTTTTATGGCAGACAGATCTTTGACCGCTCGAACACGGAGGCTTTCGTAGAAGCGCAGTGTCCTGACTGGCGGGCGTATATCAATGCGATCCTTCAGTATGCATGTCGGAAAAATTTCATGCGCCAGACCGGCCAGACGGTTTTCGAACAGGCACAGGTGCGGCGTGAGAGCAGACGATATCCGATCCGCTATTATGATGTGACCAAAACGGAAATCCGTGGAATGAGCGGACAATATGCAAACAGAAAGATTCAGACGATCCTCGATGCGCTGTGGGAGTGGGGGATCCGAAAGGGAGATCGTGTGGCTCTGACGGGGATCAATTCTGTTGACTATATGATGCTTGATCAGGCGATCGGTCTGCTCGGCGCAGTCAGTTTGGCGATCTATTACACGACGCCGGTAAAGGAAGCGAGTCTTTTGCTGCAAAAAAGCGGGGCGACATGGTTTTTTGTAGGGGATACAAGGATCATGAATACCATCGAGCGCCTTGAAGCAGATGTTAAGATCGTGGCATTTTCCGCTGGTTTGGAAATTGAAAAGCCCGGGGTGATGCCCTGGGATGATTTCCTGAAAAAAGCCAATGAGACTGCGCCGGTACAATATGTGGATCCGGATGCGCTTGCGACGATCCGCTATACATCCGGGACGACCGGCGAGCCAAAAGGTGTCATGTTTAACTTTGCGCAGCTTGCCTGGATGGGAGAGGTGCTGACAAACCTGCTTGGGTGGAAAGACCGGAACCGTTCGATGCGGTATCTTTCCTTCCTGCCGCAAAGCCATGTGGTAGAGGGGATCCTGGCGGCGTACGCGCCGTATTATGTGCTTTGTAAGGTCGATTATTTTTATCTGAATCAGTTTGACGCGCTGACAGATGCGCTGCCGCGTGTGAAACCGAATGTGTTTTTCTCCGTTCCGCGGTTTTATGAGAAGCTGTGGGAACAGATCTGTGAGAACAGGATCGGGAAGATCTATCTGAAGATGGATGACGGTACGCTAAAGCAACTGCTTGGCACCGTTTTGCGATATGCGGTTTTGAAAAAGGCGGGGCTTTCTCACTGCGGACAGCTGATCGTGGGTTCCGCACCCGTGAGCGAAAAGCTGCTGCTTGATTTCAGGGCGCTAGGCATTGAGATCTATAATGCATACGGACAGACGGAGGCGCCTTTGATCACGATCAACAGGGCAGGCGATAATGTGATCCCGACGATCGGGACACCGCTGCCTGATACGGTGGTTACAGCAAAGCCTGACGGGGAGCTTATTGTTGAAGGGCCGCAGGTCGCACTCGGATACTATGGACTTGAGACGGAAACGATCCAAAACGGGGTACTGATGACCGGGGATTTGGGTATCATCCATGAAAATGGTCATATCACGCTGCATGGGCGTAAAAAGGATATGATCGTAACAGCCTATGGAAAAAATATCAGCATTCCAAAGATTGAGGAACGGCTGAAAAATATTCCGGGCGTATCGGAAGCGGTGCTGATCGGGGAAAACAGACCGTATTGTACAGCACTGATCTGGGTTGAAAATGAACTGGACGATCTGGAGACAGAGATCCGTCAGGTGAATGAAAATCTCTCTTCGCCGGAGCAGATCAGAAAATATTGCGTGATCGATCGTCCGCTTAGTATTGAGGCGGAAGAGCTGACGCCGAATCTGAAAGTGAAGCGGAAAAATGTGGAGCAGCATTTTGCGCAGGAAATTGAGGGAATGTATCAGTGAGAGCGAGTATCAGCAGGAAACTTTTACAACGGATGGAACAACAGCCGTCAGATCAGTTTCGGATATTTGAAATCCGTGTTCTGAATAAAATGAGTGCAAAGGCGTTTGGTGTTCCTGTAAAGAAGATCCATGCAGATTCACCTGTGCAGGCATTAAAGCAGTATGCATGTTTTTCGAAGAGCTATATGGAGAACGGGACTGCAACCGCAAAGCAGGTATACAAGACGGCATATGTGCTTGGCAGCAAGATCCGCCGGGTGACAGGGTTTTCGAAACCGGAGGATTGTGCGCGGCTGGTGTTCTTTTTGTATCGGAATATCGGCATTGTGATGCAGGGAAACCTCCCGGGAGAGATCGCGGTATCAGGATGCTATTTTTCACGCTGTTATACACCGGCGCAATGTAAAAAAATGTCTTATATTGATTCCGGTATTGTCGCGGGAATCTGCGGCGGGGGACATTTGAGGTTTTCACAGAGGATTACAGAGGGCTGCAGTCATTGCATGGCCTGTTTGTACCAGAGGGAGGAAGCGGACCGATGAAGCGAACAAAATCAGCGATCGTGATCGGCACAGGCGCCGGCGGCGCGATGATGGCCAGAGAACTGCAAAAGAAATATCAAGTGACAATCTTAGAAGCCGGAGCGGCTTTCAAACCGTTTTCACTACCTGTGGACCAGATCGCGAAATTCAGAAAAACAGGATTGTTTTTTGATGAGCGGCTGATCCGGCTGTTTATACCGAATATGGTGATCCGTCCTTCTACAGACATGATCATGGTAAACGGTGAAGGGCTCGGCGGGACGACGACGCTTGCGACGGGCAATGCTGTGCGTTATGACGGCGCATTGAAGGCGATTGGCATCAATCTGGATGAAGAATATGAACGACTGTATCAGGAGCTGCCGATCACGACGGCGCACCAGAAGCGCTGGACGAAGACAACAAAGCGAATGTTTTCTCTGTTTGAGGAGATGGGACTAAATCCTGTCGTGACACCAAAGTTTTTATGTGCAGAGGATTGTATCGGGTGCGGGCATTGTGCGATCGGCTGTCCGACCGGGGCAAAATGGGATACGAGAGCGCTGGTCGAGGAAGCCGTTGCGGCCGGTGCGCATCTGATCACGAACTGTCGGGTGATGGATCTTTTGATCGAAAACGGGAGTGTCACTGCGGTTCATGCGAAATATAATGGTAAGAAGATTTCGCTGCACGCGGACGTGATTGTCCTGGCAGCAGGCGGATTTGGGACGCCGGATATTCTGGAAAAATCGGGAATTCCATGTGAGAAAACATTGTTTGTGGATCCTGTGATGTGTGTGGCAGGGCATCTGCCCGGAATCGGTCAGGACAAACAGATCCTGATGCCGTTTATCAGCCAGCAGGACGGATATATCCTGTCACCCTACATGGATTATCTGAGCTTCTTTTTCCATAAGAAATGGCGTTATCCGATGAAGGATGTGGTCAGCATGATGGTTAAGATGGCTGATGATGAGCAGGGAAGTGTCGAGGGCAGAAAGATCCATAAAAAAATGACCGCAAATGATATGCGGCGCATGAAAAAGGGAATCGTACAATGTCGGGAGATCCTGAAACGACTCGGAGTTGAGAAAGATCAGCAATTCCTGGGACTGTTAAATGCCGGCCACCCTGGCGGCATGCTGCCGTTGACAACGGCCGAGAAAGATACTCTGCACAACCCGGGATTGCCGGAAAACCTGTATGTGGCAGATGCCACCATCCTGCCGGAATCCATGGGCAATCCACCGATTTTGACGATCATGGCACTGGCGATGAAGATGGCCGTGTACCTTTAAAAAAATAGCGGATTAAGCCACAGCGAAGAAGATGAGCGCCAGCACGATATCGGCGATGACGATGAACCACGCATTAAAGCGGAACTTCTTTTTGACAATATAATTGGCAACAGCCAGGATGATGATAAAGAGCAGAATGCTCCATTTGCCTCTGGCTGTCGAGTCGGCAAGGGAAGCGCTGGAGTTGACGAGTGAGAGCATTACTTTGATCAGAAGCCCGCAGACGATCGGACGGATCCAGCGGCTGATAAATGCGATCGCGTTTAACTTGGAGATGCCTTCATAGAGGTAGTAGATCAAAAAGAACGCGCCGCAGGAAGCACCGATGGAGCAGGCAAAGGCCGAGATGCCTGTCAGAATACCAAGGCCTGCCATGCCGGTAGCATTGAAGCCGATATAATATCCGACACCGAAAAGTGTTTTGCACAGAATCGAACCCGGAAGGACATTTACGATCGTGATGATCTGACCGTAGAATAATTCTTCCGAAATGTAACCGGATTCTACAAACATACCGTCAGCGATCGTCAGATAAGCGTCACCGCCGCCAAATGACATGACGGTAGAAAGTAGATCCTTTAACAGGAACGGAATGGCATTGTCTAATATGATCACAGCCGGGATCGATAAAACCACGATAAAAATGAGCCAAAGCATAAATGTTTTGGCCATTTTTTTATTATCGATCTCCAAACGGATCGGTTTCTTTTTGACTGACTGCACCAGTCCAATGACAGAGAGTGCGATCATCAGGATCTCAACCGCAGGCATGAGTCCTGGAACGTCTGCCAGAACCCCTGCTTTTCCGTGTCCGAGTAAGAAAATGGCACTCAAAACAAGGGTCGTTATGATATGAAATGCATTGCGGTTTCCATGCAGCCAGAACGCGATGAAGAACACGACGGCAAGCATATTGACCGTACTGATGCTGAAAACGGATGTGATGTCTAATCCAAGCAGCTTAAAAACAGCGTTTCCGCAGGTGAAAAAACAGATTAGGATCACGACAAGATAGGTTCGTTTGAAGCGCAGGTCGCTGATGGCCTTGTTTTTGATAAATACATTTGCGATGTAATCGCACAAAAGAGAAATGATAAATCCAGCCACACCGACAGCTGCGATATTGATATAGTTTAACGTGTTATCACTTAAAGAGGAAAGGATCATGAACAGGACAGCAGCCATGATCACACCGGGAAGCGCAAACAGGACAGGACCAAGGAGCATGCCTTTGGTGCCGAATCCGTGATCACCGATTGCGCTCGAAAGCTCAACAGGCAAAGCACCGGGAGTCAGATTGGCCACAATGACATCTTTGTCATAGGTTTCCTGGTCTTCATCGAAATCATCATTGCGCACAAATGCGTCTTCCATTACAGGAACAAGAGCATTTCCGCCGCCGAAGCCGATAAATCCAACTTTAAAGATTTCAGAACAGAAACCTTTGAACGTCATTTCCCGATTTTCTCCTTTCGTTTTAGTCTAATAAAACAGTTTATCGGAATATATCGACAAATGCAAGGAATCCATTGTATAATGTTGGGTACCGTGTACCTTTACGGAAATGTTACAGCGTCGTAACATTCCCGTAAAGTTACACGGTACCCTAATAAAAAAAATAGAAACGTACTGGAGGAATATTATGAAAATTGCAGTGACATATGAAAACGGACAGGTTTTTCAGCATTTTGGTCATACAGAGACATTTAAAGTCTATGACATTGAAGATGGAGCAGTGGTTTCATCTGAAGTGATCGGCAGCAATGGCTCCGGACACGGTGCGCTGGCAGGACTTCTGGCACAGCAGGACATCTCAGTTCTGATTTGCGGCGGTCTTGGCGATGGCGCAAAGAATGCACTGACAGAAGCAGGTATTGAAGTGTTCTCAGGCGCACAGGGTGATGCGGATGCAGCAGTTGACGCTTATCTTAAGGGTGAGCTGGTTTCTGCAGGTGTTAATTGTGATCATCATCATGACGAAGGTCATGAGTGTGGCGATCATGGCTGCGGTTCCTGTGGCGGCTGTGGAGGCGGAGCTCCGCAGATCATCATGGAAGGAAAGAATGCAGGAAAGACCTGCCGTGTACATTATAAAGGAACCTTCAACGACGGAACACAGTTTGATTCTTCCTATGACCGTGGACAGCCACTGGAATTCATCTGCGGCGCAGGCATGATGATCCGCGGATTTGACAAGGCAGTCCTTGAGATGGAAGTCGGTGAAACCGTAAACATTCATCTGATGCCGGAAGAAGCATATGGCATGCCGGATCCGCGCAATATTTTTGAGATCCCGTTTACAGATCTGCCGGGCTCTGAAGACTTAAAGGCAGGCGAGCAGGTATATCTGCAGGATCGTTCCGGACAGGCATTCCCGATGAAGGTTGTCAGCGTGTCCGATACAGCTGTTACTTTTGACGGCAACCATGAAATGGCCGGAAAAGAGCTGAACTTCCAGATCGAACTCGTTGAAGTACAGTAAAAATAAAAAAGGGTACCCATTTCTGTATCAAAGGAAAAACAAATGGAAAAACATGATATCCAATATGAAAAAATAAAATCCATGATGCTTGCGCAGGCGGCGAAAATGCGAAAGATCAACCAGATCGTCCCGGTTTCGGGAGAACGCCATGATCTGCCGCTTGATGGACGCACGATCAACATTGTTTATTTTAAGGCCGACCGTGAAAATGCCCCGTTGCTTCTGGGCTTTCACGGAGGCGGCTTTCTGTTTGGCGGCAATGCGTTAAATGACGCGATGTGGTCTGCCGTACGCGATGCGTTCGGGGTTAATGTGGCATCTGTCGAATACCGGAAAAGTCCGGATTTCTCATCGACAGACGCGATCATGGACGGATATGATGCAGCCGTTTATCTGAAAGCGCATGCTGATGAATACGGATTTGACCCTGACCAGATCTCTGTGATGGGTGCGAGTGCCGGTGCGAATGTCGCTGCCGGTGTATGTATCTATGCAAGTCATAAGAACCCGGACTTACTTTTAAATCAGGTCCTGATCTACCCGCTGGTCGACAATGTGACACCGGCGACGGAAAAGAAAGACGGTCATTTGAGCGAGCCGGGGGATCTAATCTTCAGGGAGTTGCATTGCACGGATGAAGAGGCAAAGACATCGATCGTGTCTCCGCTTTATGCATCCGATGAAGAGCTTGCGAAGCTTCCGAACACCGTCATTTGCACGGCAGATATCGATTCTTTAAAAGATGAAGGACTGCGCTATGCAGCCCGCCTGAAGGAAAACGGTGTTCCGACTGCGCTTATGGTATGTGAAGGCATGCCGCATATTTTCTTTGAGGTTGGGTTCGGTGAAGTGTCAGAAGAGGAAATGAAAGCGCATTCTCCGCAGCTTCAGGAGCTTGTCAGAAACGGCAGTGCGCATGAGGCTTCCGTGAAAGCACTTTCCTTTGCGGCAAAGCATTTCAAAAAACATGAAATGATCATATTGGTAGATCTGGATGACCAGGAGATCGGTGCAGAAGAGAAGCTTAAAACGCATGAAAAAAGTCTGCTGCACAGAGCGTTTTCCGTGTTCATCCATGATGGCAAAAAGATGCTGATCCAAAAAAGAAGCCTGACCAAATATCATTCCGGCGGACTCTGGGCAAATGCGTGCTGTTCGCATCCGAGAGTCGGAGAGACACTCGATGTGGCAGTACACCGCAGAATGCTGGAAGAAGCGGGATTTGACTGTCCGGTAACGGAAGCATTTTCCTTTACCTATCGGACGGAATTTACAAATGGTCTGACAGAGTATGAATTTGATCACGTATTCATCGGTGAATACAGCGGAGAAGTCAACATGAATCCGGAAGAGGCATCCGAATGCAGATGGGTTGCTTTTTCTGATCTGAAGCAGGAGATGCTCGAGCATCCGGAGCGTTTCAGCAGCTGGTTTATGATCGCTGCACCGAAAGTGATCAGGATTCTCGAACAATAAGAAGGTGCGCCATGAAAATCCGGATACATCGCGGACAAAACCAGATCGGTGGATCTGTCATAGAGATTTCAACTGAGACGACCAGGATTTTTTTCGACATTGGTGCAAATATGGATGATGCAAAGGCGGCGATCGTTCCCACAGTGGAAGGACTGTTTTTCGGTAAACGAAATACAGACGCCGTCTTTTTAACCCATTATCATGCGGATCATGTTGGGCTGCTTTGCAGAATGCTTACAGGGATTCCTGTTTACATGGGAAAGACGGCTTTTGAGATCTTTAAGGTCGGTGAAGCATACCGCAGACACAGCATTGCATTTTCGCCGCAGTTTGTATCAGATCAGAAAGCAATCAGGGTCGGTGATATCACAGTGACACCGTTTCGCTGTGATCATTCTGCTTATGATGCCTATATGTATCTGGCAGAAGCGGACGGAGAAAAGGTCCTTTATACCGGTGATTTCAGAAGTCACGGAAGACAGGATTTTGAAAAACTTTTAAGCGCGCTACCAAAGGTGGATACGCTGATCACGGAAGGAACATCGCTCTCAAGAGATTTGCCATCCAGGTCTGTTGCGGAGGATAAGCTGATCGATATGGGGGCGGAATTTTTAAAAGACCGTAAAGGGCCCGTCTTTGTCGTGATGTCTCCGATGAACATCGACCGCCTGATCACTTGTTATCAGATCGCGCAGCGTACGGGAAGGACGTTTCTGATCGACCCGTATGCGGTGGAACTGGCGAAGGCGGCAGGACTTGAAAAGACAACGAAAACAGATCGTTTTTCTGTGCCCGATCCGCTTCGCGATCCGGGAATCCGTATTTTCTTTACAGATGGAAAAATGATCCCTGCCAGACTGCGTGGTTATGGAAAAACCGGGATCAGCATGCGTGGCATAAAAAAAGAAGAGAAATTCCTGATGTGCGTCAGACCGGGCATGAAGCATTATTTACATCAACTGTCGGCACAGGTCGATTTTCACGGAGGGACATTGATCTACTCCATGTTTGCAGGACATCTTGAGCTTCCATACTATTCGAATTTCATGGATTTTATGGAACAAAAAGGGCTGGAGCGGCATGTGCTCCATACAAGCGGTCATGCGGACCCGGAAGCGATCGATATGCTGATCAGGGCAGTAGAACCGAAAACCATCATGCCGGTTCACACGGAAACAGCGGATTGGTTCATGCGATATGAACCGGAAATTAAAATAATTTAATGTCAAGTCTTTTCTTATAGTTCCAGATATGCTATTGTTTGAAGCAAATATGGTCACATGTTGTGTTTTTTATAGGGAGATATAAGAAAATGGAAATTGAGGTTGGTCAGAACCAGACGGGATACGAGCCAAAGGATCATCCGTGGATCGAGATGACAGATAGCTCTATTGATGAAGAGATTCGGTTTAGTCTGGACGAGATCAGAGTAGGGTAACAGGTTATTTAGCATGGAAAAATTAGTCAAGAAACTTGGGGCATACAAAGGAATTCAGGTACCGAAGCTGGACCGTACCATTTCAGATGCGGAGATGCAGGCTGAGCTGGACCGTGCGGCGCAGTGTGCCGGCAGAACTTATGAAAAGGAAAACGCCGAAGCCGGTGACTGTGTCGTGATCGATTTCAAAGGCACGATCGACGGTGTCGCTTTTGAAGGCGGTGAAGAGAAGGATTGTCCGCTCGAGCTTGGATCCGGACGATTCATTCCGGGCTTTGAAGATCAGCTGTTTGGGGCAAAGAAAGGTGACAGGATCGATGTAAAGGTTACCTTTCCTGAGGATTATCAGGCAGAGGCGCTTGCCGGAAAAGATGCCGTATTTGATGTTACGGTAAAATCGGTATATGGTCTGGATGTTCCTGAGCTGACCGATGAGATCATCCGTAAAGTGTCCGAACAGAATACGATCGAAGAATTCAAGGAGTTTGTAACCGGCGAGATCCTTCGTAAGAGAGAATCAGATTACGCCCGCCAGAAGGAAGACTTCCTTGTGGCAAAGATCATCGAAAACTCTGAGATCGAGATCCCGTATGTACTGATCAATGAGCGTGCAGAGCAGATCCGTCAGGATCTTGAAAAGCAGCTGCAGCAGTCAGGAAAAACACTTGCGCAGTATATGCAGGCGAATGGTCTTTCCAGAGAAGAGTATCTGAAACTTTCAGAAGAAGACGCGAAGATGATGCTGGAAGGTCAGGCTGTTTTAGATGAGATAGCAGAGATCGAAGGCTTTACCTTTACAAAAGAAGAGCTCGAAGAGGAAATCGAAAAAATGGCTGAGCTCTATAATATGAAAGTCAAAGAGCTGCGTTCCATGATGGGACTGTTCGGGGAAAATATGCTCGGAGAGGACATCAAATCCAGAAAAGCAATTGATTTTGTGCTCGAGCAGAGTATTGAAATCTAATCATTCATAAATGATCGGTCAGGCGTCACCTTCGGGTGGCGCCTTTTACAAAAGGGAGGGAAAAGATGAATATCGTTGTTTGCCTGTCGAGAGACCTGACGGTGTTTTCAAACATGACATATCTTGCAGATGGCGGCGGTTTTACACACGCATCGCTTGGGCTCTCGGAAGATGCGGAATATTATTACAGCTTTAACTTCAAGGGTCTGAAAAAAGAATACCGCACATCCCTTAAGAAAAGACCCAGGGAAATGCAGCGGTTTATCATTGATGTCCCACAGGAAGCGGCTGACCGTTTGGTTCAGATCATTTCTGAGATGGAAACGGAAAAAGAGAAGTATCAGTATGCCAAACTGGGCGTGTCTCTTCGATTACTAAGCCTTCCGAATGAGAATCCTAAAGAGGATGCGTATTATTGTTCGCAATTTGTAGCGGCGGTGCTTAAGGAATCCGGCTGTGTTGCGATCAACAAGAATCCTGCCGATTGTACACCGAATGATCTGCTCAAAGAGCTGCAAGACAGCGGTCAGATCATAAGGGTGGAAGAGGAATCTGACCTGTTGGATCCAGGAGAGGCGACGATCGGCAAGGCATCGGATCAGATCGAAAAGATGTATGACAAACTACCCGGTTTCGTCGCAAAAGGCTTAAATCCGTTATATGAAAAGGTCATGGACAAGCTGGATGTGGCTGAGGATGCTGTAGATGAAAGTCCTGAGAAACTCGCAAAGCTGACCAGCGGGCTGTTAAAAAACGGGACCGGGAAGTTGATGGAAGCGAAAGATGTGATGCAAGCCATCCTTCCGCACAAGCGTGAGAAAAAGCAGATATCAGATACGATCGTGATCCATCTTGCGACACCTGATGAGGCAAAAGAAGCAGCTAAGCTTGAGGCAATCTGTTTCCCGCTAGGCATGGCTGATACCGAAGAAGATGTGATCAAACGTTATGAGACAGCGCCGGAGCTTTTTTATGTGGCGGTCGATGAGGGCCATGGTACAGTTGTTGGTATGTTAAACGGTATTGCGACAGATGAAACCGCTTTCCGGGATGCGTTCTTTACGGATGCGTCACTCCATTCTGAAAACGGAGCGAACGCCATGCTTCTTGGGCTTGAGGTGCTGCCACAGTATCGGCATCGTGGAATCGCTGCGGAACTGATGCGTACGTTATTGATCAATGAACGGGTCAGAGGGCGTAAAAACGCGATCCTGACCTGCCTTGCCGATAAGGTTGCAATGTATGAAAAACTGGGATTTGAAGACCTGGGCATCTCAGAATCTTCCTGGGGCGGAGAAGAGTGGCATGAAATGATCTGTCATTTATCATAGTGTATCATTCTTTGTCTTTACTTTTTGTCAAACTACGGTTATAGTATAAATTCGGTGATTCCATATATGAATGGCCAAATATATACTAGAAAAGTGAGATAGAGTTATGGAAAGAGAATCACTCGGATCCCGTATGGGATTTATTCTTCTGAGTGCAGGCTGCGCGATCGGCATTGGTAACGTCTGGAAATTCCCTTATATGGCGGGATCAAGTGGCGGCGGCGCATTTGTTTTGTTTTACCTTTTCTTCTTAGTTGTGATGGGTGTACCGATCATGACGATGGAGTTTGCAACCGGACGTGCATCCAGAAAGAGTCCGGCAAAGATTTTTACCCAGCTCGAAAAGCCGGGCCAGAGGTGGCATTTGCATGGCATCATCTGTATGGTCGGCAATTACATCCTGATGATGTTTTATACAACGGTTGCAGGGTGGATGCTGTATTATCTGTATGCTGCTGTATCCGGGAAATACGAAGGGATGGATACAGAGGCAGTCGGCGGACTGTTCGGAAGCCTGGTGGCAAATCCGGTTCCGATGGTCCTTTGCATGGTGATCATCTGTGTACTGGGCTTTCTGGTCATCTCGGTAGGCCTGGAAAACGGTGTAGAACGCATTACAAAGATCATGATGCTCTTATTGCTCGTCCTGATCGTCGTGCTTGCGATCCACAGTATTACGCTGGAAGGCGGTATGCCGGGTCTTAAGTTTTATCTGAAGCCGGATCTTGATGAGATCAGGTCCGTTGGCCTTGGAAATGTGATCATCGGTGCGATGACACAGGCTTTCTTTACGCTGAGTCTTGGTATCGGTTCAATGGCGATCTTCGGAAGCTATATCGGAAAAGACAGAGCGCTGCTGGGTGAATCGGTTAACGTTGCGATCCTCGATACCTTTGTTGCGATCTGTGCAGGTCTGATCATTTTCCCTGCCTGTGCAGCGTATGGGGTAGATGTTGACAGCGGCCCAAGCCTTTTGTTCATCACTCTGCCGAATGTATTCAATCATCTGGCCGGCGGCCGGATCTGGGGAAGTCTGTTCTTCCTGTTTATGAATTTTGCAGCATTTTCAACGGTTATTGCCGTGTTTGAAAACATCATTTCCTGCTGTATGGATCAGTTTGGATGGAGCAGAAAAAAAGCCTGCATGATCAACATCTTTTTGATGATCGCATTATCCCTGCCGTGCGCACTTGGATTCAATCTGCTGTCAGGCTTTACGCCGTTTGGCGAGGGAAGTGTCGTGCTTGACCTGGAAGACTTTATCGTCAGCAACCTGCTTTTGCCGCTTGGTTCATTGATCTTCCTGACCTTCTGTACCTGGAAGTGGGGATGGGGCTGGAAGAACTTTATGGAAGAAGCGAATACCGGCAAGGGTTTAAAGGTCAAAAACTGGATGCGTGGTTACCTGACCTATGTTTTACCGATCATCGTTGCTGTGATCTTTATCATGGGACTGGTCAACAAATTCCGCGGATAAATCGTATATCAAAAAATGACGGATGGCTGTACATTTCTTGTACAGCCATTTTTGTTGTGATAAATTAGTAAGGTAGATTTTAGAACCGGAAGGAATGACATATGGTTTTTTGGATCATTTTGATCGTGCTGGTAATCATTTTTGCAGGATGGCTGCTGATCGGGTATTTTGGCTTTTGCAAGGCGATGAAGCGCGGTTATGAAGTGGATATGTATGACAGGGCTTCCCTTGCGGGGACGCCGTGGGATCTGTATTTTGACGAGATCCATGAGGGACTCCGCTGGATCGATGCACATGAGCAGGAAGAAGTCTGGATCCATTCGGAAGACGGACTGAAGCTGCATGGAAGACTGATCAAAAATCCGGAAGCGAACGGGACGGTGCTGATGTTCCATGGATATCATACGCATCCGGAGATCGATTTCAGTGCAGCGGCACATATTTATTATGGCACGGGACATCACATCCTGCTGATCGATCAGCGCGCAGCGGGAAAAAGCGAAGGGAAGTATATCGGATTCGGCGTCCTGGAACGAAAAGACTGTAAACGCTGGGTGGAATATGTAACAGATCGATTCGGAACGGAGCACAGGATTCTGTTAGGCGGCCTGTCGATGGGCGCGAGCACGGTTCTGATGGCTTGTGCGGAAGGTTTGCCTGAAAATGTTTGCGGGATCGTCGCAGACAGTGCATTTTCCTCTCCGAAAGACATCGTCCTGAACCAGATCAGACACAGTTATCATATCAAAGGCAATACGATCGCAGCAGGCATCGGCTTTTGGTGCCGACTGCTTGCAGGATACCGGTTGGATGAAATGAGTACCTGGGATGCAATTAAAGACAGCGATATCCCGGTGCTGTTTGCGCATGGAACTGCGGACAGCAGAGTGCCTGTTGAAATGACATTAAAGGCGGCTTCGCTCTGTCCGGCAGCAAGGATCATGATGATCACGGAAGGTGCGGAGCACGGAACAGGATTTCTGGTCGACAGAGCGCGATATGAAAAGGCGCTCAGACGGTTTTTGCCGAATGCGCACAGAGGCGATCCGGAACAGTTTTCGGATTTTGAGTAAATAGTTAGGGTGCTGACATGGAATATTTTGACATTGTAAATGAAAAAGGCCAGCCGTCAGGCGAGACGGTGGCACGTGAGATTGCGCACAGAGACGGGATCTTACACCGTACGGCGCATGTATGGATCATTCGGGAACATGATGGTGTGATTCAGATTTTGCTGCAGAAGAGAAGCATGGGCAAAGACTCTTTCCCGGGCCTCTATGACACCTCATCAGCCGGTCATATTCCGGCAGGAGACGAACCTCTGCCTTCTGCACTAAGAGAGTTAAAAGAGGAGCTTGGTGTTTCTGCTACAGAGGATCAGCTGCAGTTTGCCGGCAATTTTCGTATTCAATATGAAAAAGAGTTTCACGGACAGATGTTCCGGGACAATGAAGTCTCATGGGTGTATGTTTATAGGGAGCCGGTTGACATCCGTCAGCTGAAATTACAGGCTTCGGAAGTCGACGAAGTGCGATGGTTTGATCTGGATGAAGTGTGTGAAGAGATCAGACACAGCAGAGAACGGTTTTGTGTACCATCGGGAAGCCTTCATGTCCTTAAGGAGTTTCTTACAAATTGATGTCTCCGTTGGCGATCATCTGATTGAGCCAGAGCTTTAAAGTCTCGATCGTTACGGAGATCTCATCGAGCTGTTTTTTGATCGAGACGAACTCAGACAGTTCATGCGGTTCGATCTTATCGTCAGCAGCGATGCGGATGAGGGTTTCTTTGTCATCATTTAATTTGTTGATGGAGCTCAACAGTGTCAGAACGATCTGCGAGAGGTTTGTAAATTTTAATTCCGGGACGGATTCTTTTCCGATCTCGCAATCGTTTGCGCAGTAATAATTGCAGAGCGAAGGCTTTTTATAAGCCTTTGCCATGGCAACGACATCCTGCGGATTGATCTGCATCTGATTATATTCGATCTTTTCAATCCTGCTTTCTGAAATATAGGTTGCCTCACTGGCCTGCGCACGTGTCAGACCTGCTTCCTCGCGGCTCTGAAAGTAGATGTTTTTATTTTCTTTGGTCGATTTTCTAGGCATCTTATTTACCTCTGTTTTCTGAAATGTGTACCGGACGCATTGAAAAATGTCCTGTATTTATGCCTAATATTATATAGAAAAATATGTCTGTTGGAAAGTTTTTGTGGCATAATAGGTGTCAGGTTAGATTTATGACTGAGACAAGAAACTGTTACGGAAGAGGTTGATTATGGAAAGCCTGATTTTAGGCATTAAAGTCATTTTGCCGATCATTGTATTTATGGGACTGGGCTATCTGTTCCGCAGAATACAAGTGGCCGGCGAAAAGACATTTCGGGAAATGAATAAAATCTGTTTCCGGTGCTTTTTACCGGTCATGATCTTTTATAATATCTATCGGTCCAATCTGCATGAGGATTTTGAACTGTCTGTGCTGATCTTTGCGGTGATCAGCGTTCTTTGTGTCTTTTTTATTGCGATCCTGTTTACCAATAAAGCATTTCGAAACAGTAAAAACCGGTCTGTTGTCATTCAGGGAATCTATCGAAGCAATTATGTCCTGTTCGGAATGGAGGTAACGCGCACGATCTGTGGCGAGGACAATATGGGGATGGCCAGCATCCTGGCTGCAGTGATCGTTCCGATCTTCAATGTGCTTGCGGTCGTTCTGTTTGAGGCTTATGGAAGCGAGACGAAAAATAAGCTGCATGTCCTGAAAGGGATCGTAACCAATCCGCTGATCATTGCTTCGATCCTTGGTATTATCGTGAAATTATCAGGCGTAACGATCCCGCCGGTCGGAGAAAACATCATCGGAAGCATCAGCCGGGTGGCAACGCCGATCGCCCTGATCTGTCTGGGTGGGACCTTTGCGTTTAGCAGGATCACTGAATACAAAAAAGAGCTTGTGGTCAGCTGTCTTGGCAGACTGGTCATCGTGCCGTTAATCTTTCTTTCCATTGCAGTTTTGCTTGGAATCAGAGGACCGAACCTTGTCGCGCTTATGGTAATGCTCGCATCACCGGCAGCCATCTCATCCTACACGATGGCCTGTGAAATGAAAGGAAACGGTGAACTTGCGGGAATGATCGTCGTGTTTACCTCGGTCTTCTCTATTATCACAATTTTCCTTTGGGTTTTCACACTTCATATGATGAAATTATTTTAACAGGTGCTATAATAGAAAAGGATGAATCATTTAAAATCTTTTACTGAAAATGGGAGATGAGAGAGATGTACTTAAAGATCAATCTTAGAGATGAGGATTTTATCGAATTCAACAGTTATTATATTCTGAAATCAGCACGGGGTAAGCGTTCTGTTTTATTCGGCCGCGTATCCATTCTGATCGTGGCGATCCTGGCAACAGTCATATTCTTTGCGGCAAATGCCAATTCAAAGTTTATTTTGGCTGAGGCAATCGTTTTACTGGCAATCGGCGTGATCTGGTTTTTGTTTTATCCGAAAATGCTCAAGAACAATATTGCCAAACGTGTGATAAAGGTCAGAAGAGACGGCGGGCTTCCGTATGAATCTGAAGTAGAGCTGAGCTTTCTGGATGATGTCATCATTGAAAAAACAGCGACCACGAACCGGGAGACCCCCTATACAGATTTCAAGGAGATCACACAGACAGATAAGTATATTTATCTGGCGAAGCATACACAGGAATCCATGATCATCCCGCTGCGCTGCGTAGAGGATAAAAACGCTTTTCTGGCATTCCTGAAGGAAAAAATCAAATAGTGTATAGAGTTCATCATTGAAAAGATGGATTACTGAACGTATTTTTGGAATAACTATCTTAGATTTTATATGCTAAAACTAAGGTAGTTATTTTTTTGTTTTGTTTTGTACAGGGGGGATTACAATGGAACAAAAGAAAATGGAAATCAACGTAAAACACGACGTGATCGCACAGGGTGCCAACAGCAGTTCTACACCGGATCAGCTGGCATTTATCCGCGTGGTAAAAAACAATCTGAAAAAGAGCGATATTACATTTGAACCTGAGCTTGGCACACCGCCGACCGCACAGAAGGCAAATCGTCTGATGCAGGCAATGCGCCAGATCGTTATCAACAATATGGCAATGCCGGCAAATACAACATGGGTGATCAATGGTCAGCAGCTGATGGACCAGATCATTGCAACACCGGAAGACTCTGATGAACTGCATCTGGTACTGGATTATACAGAAGAAATCGACAGCACAAAAGAGACGATGCATATCGATGTTCCGGCTCCGGGATTTCAGGAGTTTGAAGGTGCATCTTCCACGCCGGATCAGCTGGCATTCATCCGTCAGGTAAAACTGACTCTGGCAAAACGTGGTGTCGTATTTGACCCGACGCTTGGCAATCCGCCGTCTGTGATCAAGGCAAACCGTCTGATGGCAACATTAAAAGAGATCGTAATCAACAGTATGGATAAGCCGGAAAACATCAGTTGGGTTGTAAACGGACAGCAGGTCATGGATCAGATCATTGACACACCGGAAAATGCCGAAGGGATCCATCTGACGATCGACTACTATGTGACAGAGCATGACGGTCCGGTGAATCCTCCGGCAGTTGATACAGCGGCAATGAATCATGCGGCAGCAATTGCACAGTCTGCGATCGATAGCATGAAAAACGATTAATCAGAACTTTCTTGACAAATACAGCAAACCCGATTATATTTTACATGTATTTTATATAGTACTTGAGGGAGTAGTTCGCGATACATATTTTACGTTCGTGGTTTGTCAACAGTCCCGGTCAGGATATTACTGACCTGGCAAATCTTAAAGAATGAGACTCATGTATGTTTACTTTTGGTAGACATACATGAGTTTTTTTGTGACATGGGGGTTTTTATGCAGATTTTTTCAACATTGCCGTTTCAGATTGTTTTTCTCATTGTCGGTTTTGTTCTTTTGATCAAAGGTGCTGACTGGTTTGTAGAAGGAAGTTCAAGTATCGCAAAGCGTCTGATGGTTCCGACGATCATCATTGGAATGACGATCGTTGCGATGGGAACCAGCCTCCCGGAGGCGGCAGTCAGTGTGCGTGCGTCCTTTGCCGGAAACAATGAGCTGGCCGTCAGTAATGTAACCGGTTCGAACCTTTTTAATCTACTGGTTGTGATCGGTATCTGTGCAGTCATGAAACACGTTCCGATCAAGCAGGATACGTATAAAAAAGACATCCCGTTTTCGATAGCCATCACGATCATCATGCTCGGACTCGGCATCTGGGGAATGGCGCTTGGACATGTAGACGGTCTGGTCTTCATTGCAATCTTTGTTTTTTATCTGCTTCGTATGGTCACGACAGCAATGAATAAGCGTCGTTCGGAAGAGACGGATGGTGCATTGAAAGAAAACCAGGAGAGCGCAAGTCTGCAGGCTGCACTGGTAGAGGTCAAACCGTTCTGGCAGTCTGCAATCCTGATCGGTATTGGTATTATCGGGATCATTCTCGGCGGCACCTGGGTCGTAAACGGTGCAAGCGCGATTGCCCTGGCATTTGGTCTGAGCCAGAACCTGGTCGGTCTGACGATCGTTGCGATCGGTACGAGCCTGCCCGAACTTGTCACATCTATGGTAGCGGCAAAGAAGGGAGAGGTCGACCTTGCGATGGGCAATGCGATCGGATCGAATATCTTTAATGTCCTGTTTGTACTGGGTATCGCCGCAAGTATCAGTCCTGTCGGTTTTAATAGAGAAAATATCATTGACCTGTCTATTTTGATCATTGTCAGCATTATCGTATGGCTGTTCGCAAAAAGCGGTAAAAAGATCAACCGGACCGAAGGTATCCTTATGGTAGCGATTTACGCGGCATATATGGTATATATCTGCCTTCGTTAGATTTTTATAGTCAAATGTGCAAAAAGCATGTATAATAGTGTGACTGGGTATTTAGTGGGTAAAAAATAAAAATGAGGAGCAACAAAACATGCTGGAATTAAGAAACATATCATTTGAAGTAAATGATGAAAATGACCAGAATAAGGAAATCATCCATGATCTGAGTCTGACGGTAGACGATCAGAAGTTTGTCGTCATCACAGGACCGAACGGCGGTGGTAAATCCACACTTGCCAGACTGATCGCAGGCATCGAGCGCCCGACAAGCGGCCAGATCCTTATGGATGGTGTCGATATTACAGATAAAAGCATTACAGAGCGCGCACAGATGGGAATCAGCTTTGCATTTCAGCAGCCGGTCCGTTTTAAGGGATTACAGGTTCTGGATCTGATCCGTCTTGCGGCACAGGATAAGACCATGGCGCCGGGGGCAGCATGCGAATATCTGTCTGCAGTCGGACTTTGCGCAAAGGATTACATCAATCGGGAAGTCAATGCATCCCTTTCCGGCGGAGAACTGAAGCGTATTGAGATCGCAACGGTCCTGGCTAGAAAAACACGTCTTTCCGTATTTGATGAACCGGAGGCAGGGATCGACCTTTGGAGTTTCCAGAATCTGACACGTATTTTTGAAAAGATGAGAGAGGACATCAAAGACAGCTCGATCATCATCATTTCACATCAGGAGCGGATCCTTGAGATCGCCGACGAGATCGTCGTTTTGGCAAACGGTACGATCAGACAGCATGGCACAAAAGATGAAGTGCTGCCGGGCCTGATCGGCACGGAGTCCGCTGTTAATGCGTGCGAGAGACTGATGTAATCTGGGATACAAAGGAGATTGAAAACCATGCTTAAGATGGATGATATACAAAAAAGACTGATTGAAGAGGTGGCAGACCTGCATGAGGTTCCGGAAGGCGCATATAACTTCAGAGCCAACGGAGAGCTTGCAGGCAGAAATACCACAGCCAACATCGATATTGTTTCAAAGGAAGATGGCAGCGGCATTGATATTCATATCAAGCCGAGCACGAAAAACGAAAGCGTTCACATTCCGGTAGTGCTGAGCGCGAGCGGCTATAAGGAAACGGTTTACAATGATTTTTATGTCGGAGACGATGCCGATGTTGTGATCGTTGCCGGATGCGGCATTGATAACTGCGGAAACCAGGATGCACAGCATGACGGTATCCATCGTTTCTATGTCGGTAAGAATGCCAAGATCAAATATGTTGAGAAGCATTACGGTTCCGGAAGCGGCGCAGGCAAGCGTATCCTGAATCCGGTTACGGAAGTCTATATTGAAGAAGGCGGATCTGTTGAGATGGAAATGGTCCAGATCAAGGGTGTTGACTCGACAGACCGTATGACCGTAGCAGAGTTAAAAGAAGATGCGAAGCTCATCATCCGTGAGCGTCTGATGACACATCAGGATCAGACAGCGATCAGCGGGTACAGGGTTTCCCTGAATGGAGACGGATCCAGCGCAGATGTGGTTTCCAGATCGGTGGCAAGAGATACTTCCTATCAGAAATTTGATGCATGCATCATCGGAAATTCCGCTTGTAACGGTCATACAGAATGTGATTCCATCATCATGGATCAGGGTAAGATCCTTGCGGTTCCTTCACTTGAAGCAAACAATATCGATGCGATGCTTGTTCACGAGGCCGCGATCGGCAAGATTGCCGGTGATCAGTTGATCAAGCTGATGACATTGGGCTTAACGGAAGCAGAAGCAGAAGAACAGATCATCAATGGATTCCTGAAATAGAAGATGCTATATAGATGAGGCGGTGATTTTGTTATGGAAAGTAAAGGTGGATTTTCCGGAAGACTGGGATTCGTATTGGCTGCTGCCGGCAGTGCGGTAGGTGTCGGTAATATCTGGCGTTTTCCATATCTGGCAGCAAGAGATGGCGGTGGATTGTTTATCATCGTTTATATGATCCTGGTGCTGACATTTGGTTTCACGCTGCTGACGACGGATATCGCGATCGGAAGAAAGACGCAGCAAAGTTCCATCCGCGCTTATCAGACCGTAAAAAAAGGCTGGGGATTCCTGGGATTCTTCACATTCCTGGTTCCGGTCTTCATTATGACCTATTACGGTGTTATCGGCGGATGGATCTCAAAGTACATCGTGACATATGTTGTCAGCTCCGGTGAGCAGGCGGCAGGAGATACGTTCTTTACAGATTTCATCACGGCTCAGTACGCGCCGATTGTATTTGCGCTGATCTTTGTGTTCTTTACGGCACTGATCGTGTTCCGCGGTGTAGAAAAAGGTATCGAGAAAGTTTCGAAGTTTATCATGCCGATCCTGCTTGTCATGATCGTATTTATCTCGATCTTTTCTCTGACACTGCATCATGAAGATGCTTCCGGTACGGTCAGAACCGGTCTGCAGGGACTGGCGGTCTATTTTATTCCGAATGTCAAGGGCTTGACACTACAGGGCTTTATGCAGGTGCTTCTTGACGCGATGGGGCAGTTATTCTTCTCATTGAGTGTTTCGATGGGAATCATGATCACATACGGATCGTATGTAAAGAAAGATGTCAATCTTGGCAGATCTGTCGGTATGATCGAAGTATTTGATACGGTCGTTGCATTGCTTGCCGGCCTGATGATCATTCCTGCAGTATATGTATTTTCGGGACTGGAAGGCATGGCAGGCGGACCTGGCCTGATCTTCATTTCGCTTCCGAAGGTCTTTGTATCAATGGGAGCAGCAGGAAAGTGGTTTGGCCTGATCTTCTTTATCATGGTCGCTTTTGCGGCACTGACATCCTGCGTATCCGTTCTTGAGACCATCGTGGCGAACTGCATGGAGATCTTTAAATCTTCCCGTGGAAAGACGACAGTGATTCTTTCTGCGATCTATGCAGCAGCATCGCTTCTGATCTGTCTTGGATACAACAAGCTGTACTTTGAACTGACATTGCCGAATGGTTCGACCGGACAGCTGTTGGATGTCATGGATTACATCAGTAACAACGTTATGATGCCTGCGATCGCATTCTTCTCATGTATCCTGATTGGTTGGATCGTAACCCCGAAATGGGTTATTGATGAGATGGAACTGACAGGAGATGTGTTCCGCAGGAAAAAGCTGTACTATGTCATGGTACGTTTTGTAATGCCGGTCATGATGGCAGCGCTTTTCCTGCAGTCAACGGGACTCCTCGGAAAGATTATGGGATAAAGAATGAAAACCGGATTAAGCGGATTTGCGCTTGAGAGACATAAAGGTTCCGACAACACTTAAGATTACAAATACAAAAAATGCAATATGCATCGTTCGAAGCAGCGTTTCTGGCGCTGCTTCACTTAATGTTGCGGCACCCATCGTAATACCGACAATGATCGTAACGATCGACATACTGATCGTCTGTCCCATGGTACGCATGGTAGACAACACAGCATTTGCAATGCCGTATTCCGCATGGCTGACGCAGGATAAGACGGCGTTCGTATTCGGGGATGAAAACAGCGCAAAGCCAAATCCCAGATAGGAAAGCAGTACCATGATCAGAACAAGAGGCGTTTCAGCCTTGATGAATACCAGGAATAACAGGCCGACCGAGTTCCAGGCCATTCCTGTCGTTGCCAGCTTATAAGGCGCGATCTTGTCTGAAAGTCTGCCCATGAGCGGGGAAAAGATGACCTGTAAGACGGGCATGAACAAAAGGATCATACCAGCGATCTGAGAGGAAAATCCTTTGATCGTCTGCAGATAAATACTTAACAGATAAGTGATCGCAAAGGTCGAACCATAGTTTAACAGCGCAGCAATGTTTGATAAGGTAAACGCTGCGTCTTTGGTGAACATGGAAATGCGGATCATCGGATCGCTCGCACGGGATTCTCTCCATACAAAGATAACACCGATTGCAAGACCGATGATCAGAAGAACCCATGCAAAACGCTGGATCGAAAGGTTGGTCAGCGCATACAGGGAAATTGTGACCGCGATGATATACAAAAGATTCCCGCTTAAGTCAAAATGGTTTTTGGCAGTCGGTTTATGCTTATCGCTTTCAACGCCCTTAAAACATGCGATCCAGGCAATGATCGCAATAATGAATGTCACGACAAAAATGGAACGCCATCCGAAATTATAATTTAAAAGGCCGCCAATGACCGGACCGAGGGATAAACCAAGATAGGTAGAAGTAACGGATATACCAAGCATCTGTCCGCGCACACTATCAGGGAATGCATCCAGAAGGACAGCATTGTTGGTTGCAAAGACCATGGATGCAGCAACACCCTGCAATGCTCGCAGGATCAATACCATCCAGATATTGACGGAGAACATGATCAGGAAAAAGAAAAGTGCATAGCCGGTGATTCCCAGTAAAAGGATCCGTTTTCGTCCAGTGACATCTGCAATTTTTCCCATCGGAATGCTCAAAGCAACCGTAGCCATCGTAAAACTTGTGATCACCCAGCCGACGATCGCTGCGGAAGTGTGAAATTCCGATTCAATACTTATTACACACAGATTCATGGAGCTTCCCATGAACGGTGTGATGAATGCTGTAATTAAGACAGTCAGAAGTACTGCAAGTTGTTTTTTCGTCATAGATTGGTACCTTTTTATCTATTTGTTGCAAAATACTGATTAAGTATAAAGGAAACAGAATAAATAATGCAACTTTTTTAGATATAAAGCTTGTCTCTTTTTATTCAATGATATAAGATAAGAGATAATTTGTGTTTATAAAACTTTAATAATACTATATCTATGTATAATTTTTGAAGGACACGCAAATGGCAGCTAAGACAAAACGAAAACAGGAATACTTAAAAAAGCAAAGAAGAAAAACGATGGTCATTATCCTGATCATCATTATTGCGCTGGGCGTACTCTATTTATTGGGAGCATTTCTTTATAAAGACCGGTTTTTCAGAGGATCAGAGATCAATGGTGTAGATGTCGGTAATATGACGGAAGCGGAAGCGATCGAAGCGGTGGAAAAGACTTCCTCTGATTACAGCATCACCATTAAGTTCCGCGATGAGAAGTCAGAGACGATTGCCGGCTCCGAGATTGATTTCCATTTCAGTACGGAACAGATCGATGAAGCCTTAAGGGGGCAGAATCCGATGGCATGGATCAAAGGATATCTGCCGAGCAATAAATCAGAAAGCGTTGCGGAAGCGGAGTATTCTACAGAGAAATTAAAAGAACTGGTTTTGGGACTGCCCGAAACCGATGAAGAAAGCATGACAGAACCGGTGAATGCCTATCGTGAATATGCGGAAGGAACATTCCGGATCGTACCGGAAGTAATGGGAGATACCCTTGATCCTGAAGCTGCATATAAGGCAGTGGCACAGGCTTGTTCTGAGACCAAACACGAGATTGATCTGAATGAGGTCAAGGGCATCTATCAGTCGCCCGACGTTTATCAGGACGATAAGAAATTAAATAAGGAAGTAGATAGTCTGAATGCAATCGGTCTTGGCAACATCACGTATGATATTCCATACGGAGATGATGTTGTACTGGATGCGGAAGACTGGATGGAGTGGCTGACAGAAGATGAAGATGGTACCTTCCATATTGATGAAGAAGCCTGGGAAGATAATCTGAGCACTTACGCATCGGAGCTTGCTTCTGTCGCTGATACGATTTACAAACGGCATAAATTCAATACCCATAGTGGCGGGACTGTTGATATCGAAGGCGTCGGCTATTATGGATATAAAGTAAATACAGAAAAGGAAGTCGAGCAGATTGCTGAGGATTTAAAGAGCGGTGAAGCGGTTTCGAGAGCACCGATCTATAAAAAAACAGAAGCTGCAGAGCCGGATAGCAACTATGGCTTCGGAAACACCTATGTTGAGGTTTCATTAAGCGAACAGCATCTGTGGGTATACCAGGGCGGCAGTGTCGTCGTGGATACGGATTTTGTTTCCGGGAATGATGATGACAAGCACCGTACGCCGGAAGGCGCATATTTTGCATATGATAAGCAGCAGGATAAGATCATGCGTGGTGACATCCAGGAAGATGGTTCCTATGGGTACGAGTCACATGCGGATTACTGGATCCGACTGACGGGAGAAGGTGTCGGTATGCATGATGCTCCGTGGAGAAGTGATTTCGGCGGATCGATCTGGCAGGGTAACGGCTCTCATGGCTGTATCAACATACCTGCTTCTGTTATGCCTTCGGTTTACAGTAATGTGGCAGAAGGAACACCGGTCATTTTGTACTATTGATCATCATAATATGAGTTTTATTTGAGGGGATTAAAGAAACATGGCGTTTTATATCAAAGATAAACGACAGGCAAACTATGAACAGAATTTAAAAAGAGCAAGTGACATGCTGCAAGATCGCGAGAACTCTATGCCGACGTTTCGCGGAGCAAAGATTTTGGTTGCGGTCATTGGTTTTGCGATCGGCGCAGTGATGATCATCTTAGGATACATGATGGGAATCACCCCTGCGATTGAGGGTGAGGTCAGTGCAGGTGCGATCGCATTTGTTTCGGGCATGTTTTCCTGTGTCGGTGCATTGATCGCATTGATTTCATTGAGAACCTATCAGGCCGGACCGCTAATCATTTCATGTTTGGTCTTTTTCCTTGCTTTGATCCTGGCAGTTGTACATCCTGATGGCACAACGCTGATGCGTGGTATTTGTCTGCCGGAGGGAGCTGCAGGACTGATCGCAGGTTTTTATGCTAAGACATCGTTTGAAGCGATGAAACAAAAGGGCTTACAGTATAAGAAAAATATCAAATAAACAGGAGAGTAAAAAAGTATGGTTGTTACAGCAGAAGACAGAAAAAACTGCAGTGTACATCTTTCTGATGATGAACTGGCGGTCGAGATCCTCGACCAGACACAGCTTCCGAATCGTCAGATCTATCTGAAACTGACACAGGCAAAAGAGATCTATGATGCGATCAAAGTGCTTGCAGTCAGAGGCGCACCGGCGATCGGTATCTGCGCAGGCTATGCAATGTATGTATTGTCCCTGGGCAAAAAGGATATGGACATCGATGCATTTGTAAAATCAATGCATGAAGACGGAGAATATCTGATCTCTTCCCGTCCGACAGCAGTGAACTTAAGCTGGGCCGTAAAACGGATGCTTGCCCTGATTGATGTAAATACAGATAAGACTGTTGCAGAACTTGTTTCCATACTGCATGATGAGTCGATCGCAATCCATGATGAAGATATTCTGATGTGCTATCAGATCGCGGAGTACGGCCTTTCTCTGGTAAAGGACGGCGACGGCATCCTGACGCACTGCAATGCGGGACCGCTTGCGACAAGCAAATATGGTACGGCACTCGGACCGATCTTTTTGGGCAAAGAGCGCGGTATTGATTTCCATGTTTTCTCTGATGAGACCAGACCTCTGCTTCAGGGCGCGCGTCTGACCTCTTATGAATTGCAGAAGGGTGGCGTGGATGTCACACTGATCTGTGATAATATGGCATCTATCGTAATGAAGAACGGCTGGGTTCAGGCATGTTTTGTCGGCTGTGACAGAATCGCTGCAAACGGCGATTTCGCAAATAAGATCGGCACATCAGGCGTTGCGATCCTTGCAAAACATTATGGCATTCCGTTTTACACATTGGGACCGCGTTCTACGATCGACATGAACTGCCCGACAGGTGCGGATATCAAGATCGAACAGCGTGATCCGGATGAGATCAAAAATATGTGGTACCAGGAGCCGATGGCTCTGCCGGAAGTCAAATGCTATAATCCGGCTTTTGATGTAACAGACCATGAGCTGCTGACCGCGATCATTACGGACAAGGGTATTGTTTATCCGCCGTTTGATGAGAATTTAAAGAAAATTATGGAGGAAGATTAATATGATGACAACATCACCGTCTGCTTGTATTCAGATCAAGGAAGGAACACATGTTGCGAAATGTGTGCTGATGCCGGGTGATCCGCTGCGTGCAAAATTTATCGCAGAGACCTATCTGGAGAATCCGGTTCTGTTCAACGATGTCAGAAATATGTTTGGTTATACAGGAACCTATGAAGGCAAAGAAGTATCCGTTATGGGTTCAGGTATGGGCGTGCCGTCCATGGTACTTTACGCGCATGAGCTTTATAACTTCTTCGATGTAGAATCCATTATCCGTGTCGGATCCGGCGGAGGCCTGCAGGACGATGTACATGTCCGCGACGTTGTGATCGCAATGACAGCTTCTACCAATTCCGCACATATCGGATCTTATCCGCTCGTGGGCACACCGGCGCCGACTGCTGACTTTGAAATGCTGCGTGCCGCAGTCAATGCAGCTGAAGAGATGGGCGTAACTGCTGATGTCGGAAGTGTATATACATCAGACTTCTTCTATCATCCGGATAAGACAGTGAACCAGAAGGCAAAAGACATGGGCCTGATGGCAGTAGAGATGGAAACAGCAGGTCTGTATCTTGAGGCAATGTCAAGCAAGAAGCGTGCATTATCCATCCTCACGATCTCAGACCACATCTTCAACGGTGAATTCTTAACACCGCAGGAGATCCGTGAGAGCTTCCATGAGATGATGGAGATCGCGCTCAAGACAGCTGTCCGCGCTGCATTATAATGTCAGATTAACACAGCTTTATATCAGAAATAAAAAAGGTGCTATATTTTACTTTTTACGTAAAATATAGTCACCTTTTTCTATTTTCTGATGATTAATTTGTATAAGACATTATAATGCAGCCGGTCGGGAAGTTACTTGCCCGGATAGCAGATCAGGGAAGCGACATCATAGCCTGCGAGGCGCTCACGTCCTTTTAAGCCTGCCAGCTCGATGAGGAAGAGGACTTTTACCACTTCGCCGCCGAGACGCTCGATCATTTTGATGGAAGCTTCGATGGTTCCGCCGGTTGCGATCAGGTCGTCGATGAGAACGACTTTCTGTCCCGGTTTGATCGAATCGGTATGCATCTCTACAGAAGCGGAGCCGTATTCAAGATCATACTCTTCGAAGATGGTCTCGCATGGTAATTTGCCTTTTTTGCGGACCATGACAAATCCTTTGCCGGAAGCGTAGGCTACCGGTGTGCCGAAGACAAATCCGCGGGATTCGGTACCTGCTACGACATCAAAGTCTACGCCTTCGAGTTCTTTTAACATGCCGTCGATCGCAAGCTTTAATCCATCCGGGTCCTGGATGACAGTTGTGATATCACGAAAGATGATTCCCGGTTCCGGGAAATCCGGAATATTTCTTACATAATCTTCAAGCTTTTTACTCATAAAGTTATTCTCCTGTAAATTGTTAAACATTTCGTTATGAAACCTGTAATAGTATAGCATATTTTTCTGAGATGAGAAGAGTAAAAATAGTAACAAATAAAATAGGAGTGTTAGATAAGTAACCTCTTTTAGTAGACAATCATTTCTGCTATAATAATCCCATTGTGAGAAAATATACCCTAATGGAGGTTTGGTATGAGTTACGCTGATCAGGTTTTTATCGATATGTGTAAAGATATTCTGGCAAACGGCACCAGTACAGAGGGCGAAAAGGTACGTCCGAAATGGGAAGATGGCACCAGTGCGTATACCATTAAAAAGTTCGGCGTATGCAACAGATACGACCTCTCTAAGGAGTTCCCGGCGCTGACGCTTCGCAGAACCGCGATCAAGAGTGCGACAGATGAGGTGCTCTGGATCTGGCAGCAAAAGTCCAATAATATCAATGACCTTCACAGCCACATCTGGGATGAATGGGCGGATGAAAACGGGTCGATCGGCAAGGCCTACGGATATCAGATGAGTGTGAAGCATCAGTATAAGGAAGGGATGTTTGATCAGGTCGACAGAGTCCTGTTTGATCTGAAAAACAACCCGTACAGCCGCAGGATCATGACCAATATTTATGTGCACAATGATCTTAGCGAGATGCATCTTTATCCGTGTGCATACAGCATGACTTTTAATGTGACGACAAAATATCCTGACGGAACCACACCGGAAGACGGAAAGCTGGTTTTGAATGCGATCCTGAATCAGCGTTCACAGGATGTTCTGGCTGCAAACAACTGGAATGTCTGCCAGTATGCAGTCCTTCTCCATATGATCGCACAGTGCAGCGATATGAAGGCAGGGGAGCTGGTTCACATGATCGCGGATGCGCATATCTATGACAGACATGTGCCGCTGATCGAAGAGCTAATCTCAAGAGAACCGTTCCCGGCACCGGAGTTCTGGCTGAATCCTGAGATCAAAGATTTTTATCAGTTTACCAGAGATGATGTAAAACTCATCAATTATGAGACCGGACCGCAGATCACGAATATCCCGATCGCGGTATAAGGAGTAAATATATGAATCTCATCGTTGCAGTGGATCAGAATTGGGCGATCGGAAAAGAGAATTCGCTTCTGGTATCGATTCCGGAAGATATGAAGTTTTTCCGTGAGACAACGACAGGGAATGTGGTTGTGATGGGACGTAAGACCCTGGAAAGTTTTCCGGGAGGACGCCCGCTTAAGAACCGTACCAATATTGTGATCACCAATAATACTTCTTATGAAAAAGAAGGCGCCATCATTGCACATGATCTGAATGAACTGGATGCAGTGCTGGCTGAATATGATTCTGACCGTATCTATGTGATCGGCGGGGCAAGTATCTATGCTTTGCTTCTTGACCGGTGTGATACGGCATATATTACGAAGATCGATCATTCCTATGATGCAGACACCTGGTTCCCGAATCTGGATGATAAACCGGAATGGGAATTGGCATCTGTCAGTGATGAAAAGGTATTTGATGATCTGACCTATCATTTTTGTATATACAAAAAGAAACAGTGATAAATATCAATTCTTATGAGTAACTTTTTATTTAGTATCAATGTAACAATTCCGATTTTCCTTGTAATGGTGATCGGATATTTCCTTCGGCGGATCAATCTGCTGAATGATAATTTTGTTACGATCTGTAATAAACTGAATTTTAAAGTCACATTACCGTTTCTGGTTTTCCGTGATCTGGCAAATGTAGACATCCGCGCTGAGTTTGATGCAAAGTTTGTTCTGTTTTGCGCATTTGCTACGAGTGTGGGCTTTTTCGCAGCATGGTTTATTGGAAAGCATGTGCTAAAGGATCCCTATACGGTCGGTGCGTTTACACAGGCTTCGTTTCGAAGCAGTGCCGCAGTCATGGGAATGGCTTTTATTCAGCAGATATACGGCAGTTCAGCGATGGGCGCACTGATGATCGTCGGTGCTGTCCCGTTGTATAACATATATTCAGTGATCGTCCTTACCCTGGAAGGTAACAATCCCGATATGGGTAAGGGATCAGAAAAAGTGAAGCAGACATTACTGAATATCATTAAAAACCCGATCATCATCGGTGTTTTGCTTGGTATTGTGGTCGGCCTGCTTCGAAATCCTATGCCTACCCTGGTCAATGCGACCGTCGATCTGGTGGCCAAGACGGCGACCCCGCTGGCACTGATCGCACTGGGGGCTGGTTTTCAGGGACGGAAAGCACTTACAAAGATCCGTCCTACCATCGGTGCATCCGCTTACAAGCTTGTGATCCAGGCTGCAGTATTTATCCCGATCGCAGCGGCGATGGGATTCCGCGGAGAAAAGATGGTTGCGATTGTCATTATGCTTGCGGCGCCGGCTACACCGAGCTGCTACATTATGGCAAAGAACATGAACAACGACGGTACACTTACTGCGAGTATCGTCGTGGCAACGACGTTGCTGGCTTCTGTCACATTGACGGCATGGATTTTCATTGTAAAAACGCTGGGCTGGATAGGTTGATTTGGAGGATGAAACATGGATATCACAGGGAAAAAATTATTTGTAAAAGCACTTCGTGAAGAAGGTGTTGATACGGTATTTGCTTATCCCGGCGGTATGGTCACCGATGTACTTGACGAGTTGTATCGTCTGGGTGACGGGATCCGCCTGATCCTGCCAAGACATGAGCAGGCGCTTGCGCACGAAGCGGAAGGATATGCAAGAGAAACCGGAAAACCGGGCGTATGCCTTGTTACAAGCGGCCCGGGTGCGACGAATACAGTAACAGCAATTACGGACGCATTCTATGACAGTGTTCCGTTGGTCGTATTTACAGGACAGGTTCCGCTCGGACTGATCGGCAATGACTCCTTCCAGGAGGTTGATATTGTCGGTATGGTCCGTGGTGTTACAAAATATGCAGTGACGGTCAGAGACCGCAGCAAACTGGGCACGATCATTAAAAAGGCTTTTCAGATTGCCACAACAGGTAAGCCGGGGCCGGTACTGATCGATTTTCCTAAAAACATACAGTTGGAAAACGGACCTTCTGATTATTCTACGGAACCATTGGATATTCGCGGTTATAAACCGAATACGAATGTTCATGTCGGACAGTTGAAGCGTGCTTCCCGCCTGCTGAAAGTGGCAGCGAGACCGATCATTCTTGCCGGCGGTGGTGTTAACCTTGCCGGAGCAGGAAAAGCACTTGAGGAGTTTTCAGAGAAGTCACATATTCCGATCGTAACAACTGTAATGGGAAAAGGTGCGGTTCGCACGGATCATCCATACTACATTGGCAACGGCGGTATGCACGGCAGATATGCGGCAAATATTGCGGTTCACCGGGCAGATCTGATCCTTTCGATCGGATGCCGTTTTAATGACCGGATCACCGGAGATCTGAATGAGTTTTCTCCGAAGTCAAAGATCATTCATATCGATATCGATCCGGCGTCCATCTCCAGAAACGTTGCCGTAGATGTTCCGATCGTTGGTGATGCGAAGATGGCACTTGAAAAGCTCAACGAATGGGCAGAAGAAAAAGATACCGTAGAGTGGATGAAGCAGATCCGTAAATGGGAAGATGAGCATCCGCTTACGATGAGCCGCAACCATGGAATGACACCGCAGATGATCATGGAAGGGATCAATGAGGTGTACAAAGATGCGAAGACGACATATGTAACAGATGTCGGTCAGCATCAGATGTTCGCGGCACAGTATATCGATATCGATGCAGATAAGAAGTTCTTTACATCCGGCGGACTCGGAACGATGGGTTATGGTTTCCCGGCAGCAGTCGGTGCCAAGATCGCTGATTCGGACCGTGAAGTTGTATGTATCACAGGTGATGGCGGCTTCCAGATGAATATGCAGGAGCTTGCTACCGCGATGATCTACAAGGTTCCGGTTACGATCTGTCTGTTGAACAACCGTTATCTGGGTATGGTACAGCAGATGCAGCATTACTTCTACGGAAAACGGTATGCGCTGACCTGCCTGTGCAGGGATGAAGGCCATATGGAGGACCGCAGAGACACGGTTGCAACACCGGAAGAGACCTATTATCCTGACTTCGTGAAATGGGCAGAATCTTATCATGCACATGCGATCCGTGTAACGGATGAATCTGAGATCGTTCCGGCTCTTAAACAGGCCCGTGAAAATACAGATGCGCCGACATTGATCGAGTTTGTATATTCTTCGGATCAGCGTGTACTGCCGATGGTGAAAGGCGGCAGCCCGATGACAGAGATGATCCTTGAGAATTGATGGAAAAGAGGTTGAACTATGACAAGTGAATTAAAAGACAGATGGATCGCCTTATATGTCGAAAATGAGCCGGGTGTACTGGCTAAGATATCTGGTCTCTTTTCCGGCAAGGCATACAATTTAAAAAGTCTGACGGTAGGTACGACGGAAGTAAACGATGTTTCCAGAATGACGATCAGCTCCAGCTGCAATGACATCACTTTCGAGCAGATCAAAAAGCAGTTGAACCGAATGGTTGAAGTCATTAAGGTCATCGACCTGACGGACACACCGGTTCATATGAAGGAACTGATGTATGCGAAGGTCAGACATTTAAGCGACTGGGAGAAGGAAGATATCTTCCGGATCGCGCAGGTGTTTTCGGTAGATGTCGTAGATATCGGAGAAGACAGTGTTCTGCTTGAATGCAAGCTGACAGAGCGCAGAAACAACGAACTGATCACGCTTTTGAGAAAGCATTTTAAGCATGTTGAGATCGTAAGAGGCGGTTCTGTTGCGATCGAATCGATCAGTACGTCCTGCAGATAATATCCGGAGTTCATCCGGTTTTGAAATAGCAGTATTTAGTAAGAGAGGAATCATTATGGCACGAATGGAATATGATTGGGAGAATCTAGATTTTGGTTACAGAAAAACGCCGTGGAGATATGTTTCAGAGTTCAAAAACGGCGCATGGGATGAAGGCAGACTGACAGAAGAAGATCAGATCACTCTGAGCGAATGTGCATGTGTATTTCAGTATGCACAGACTGTTTTTGAAGGTCTGAAGGCTTATGAGACAAAAGACAACAGAGTCGTAATTTTCCGTCCGGATCTGAACGCAAAGCGTCTGGCAGATTCCGCAAGACGTCTTGAAATGCCGCCGTTCCCGGAAGAGCGTTTTATTGAAGCTGTAAAACAGACAGTTCGTGCGAATGCGGAATGCGTACCGCCATACGGCACAGGCGCAACATTATACATTCGTCCGTTCCTGTTCGGTACCAACCCTGTAATCGGTGTAAAACCGGCGACAGAGTATCAGTTCCGTGTCTTCACGACACCGGTTGGTGCTTATTTTAAGGGTGGCGTAAAACCGCTCGTGATCAAGGTTTCCGATTATGATCGTGCCGCACCACATGGAACAGGTAATATCAAGGCCGGTCTGAACTATGCAATGAGCCTTTATCCGATCGTAACGGCACATGAGGAAGGTTTTGCAGAAAACATGTACTTGGATGCTGCTACAAGAACAAAGGTAGAAGAGACCGGTGGAGCAAACTTCCTGTTTGTTACAAAAGATCATAAGATCGTTACACCGAAGTCAGACAGCATTCTTCCGTCCATCACACGCCGTTCCCTGATGTATGTTGCAGAACATTATCTTGGACTGGAAGTAGAGGAGAGAGAAGTTTATCTGGAAGAGGTTCCCGATTTCGTAGAATGTGGTCTTTGCGGCACCGCTGCAGTGATCTCACCGGTAGGAAAGATCAATGATCATGGCAAAGAGATCGCATTACCGTCCGGAATGGAAGAGGGCGGCGAGATCTGCATGAAGCTTCGTCAGACATTGTTAGACATTCAGGAAGGCATTCTGGAAGCTCCGGAAGGCTGGATCCAGGAAGTTAAATAATAACTTTTTTTAAATAGTGGGGGGACAAAAATGGTAGACAATAAGACATGCGCAAGTGCTTCAACCTGTTCACAGGAAAGCTGCGAAGGATGCCCGAGCAATCAGGGTCCGCAAAGCTTTCTGGAGGATTTGAATCAATATTCATCCGTAAAAAAAGTTATCGCAGTTGTTAGCGGTAAAGGCGGTGTAGGTAAATCCTTTGTCACTGCATCACTTGCCAATGAAATGGCAAAAAAAGGCTATGCGGTCGGCATTCTTGATGCCGACGTTACCGGTCCGTCAATTCCGAAGATGTTCGGTGTACACGGCCCGGCAAAAGGAAATGATCTTGGCATGTTCCCAATCGAAGCAAAGAACGGCATTAAGATCATGTCCGTTAACCTGTTACTGGAGAATGAAGAAGCGCCGGTGATCTGGCGCGGACCGGTGATCGCAGGAGCGGTAACCGAGTTCTGGACCAACGTTGTCTGGGGAGATCTCGATTATCTGTTTATCGATCTGCCGCCGGGAACAGGTGATGTACCGCTTACGGTATTCCAGTCGATCCCGATCGATGGAATCGTGATCGTTACCTCACCGCAAGAGCTGGTTGGTATGATCGTAAAGAAGGCCTATAATATGGCGGTTACAATGAATGTCCCGGTTGTAGGCGTAGTTGAGAACTTCAGTTACATCAGCTGCCCGGACTGCGGGAAAAAGATTCAGGTGTTTGGAGAAAGCAGGATTGAAGAGACGGCAAAAGAGCTGAACATTCCATTGCTGGCACAGCTGCCGATCCGTCCGGAATTTGCGTCTTTGGCAGATAACGGAAGCTTCGATGAAGTATCTCAGGAGGAGCTTGCTCCTGCAATCGAATTGTTAGAGAAATAAACAGGAGGTGCATCATGAAATATGCCGAAGAAGGGATGCAATACCATTTACAGATCAGAGAGGGTGATGTTGGGAAATACGTAATTTTGCCCGGAGATCCGAAACGGTGTGAAAAGATCGCGGCGTATTTCGATGATGCTAAGCTGATCGCGGACAGTCGGGAGTATGTCACCTATACAGGTACACTCGATGGGGTTAAGGTTAGTGTGACTTCTACAGGTATCGGCGGTCCTTCCGCAGCGATCGCGATAGAGGAGCTGGTTCGTGCAGGCGCGGATACCTTTATTCGTGTCGGAACCTGTGGTGGAATCGATCTGAATGTTAAAAGCGGAGATCTTGTGATCGCAACAGGTGCGATTCGAGCTGAAGGAACCAGCAGAGAATATGCGCCGATTGAATTTCCGGCCGTTGCCGATTTTACGATCACTGAGGCCCTGTCTAAGGCTGCAGAGGAATTGCATGCGGATTATCACAGGGGAATCGTACAGTGTAAGGATTCTTTTTATGGACAGCATGAACCGGAAAAAATGCCGGTTGCCGGCATGCTGAAAGAAAAATGGGAAGCCTGGAAACGTCTTGGTGCCCTGGCATCAGAGATGGAATCGGCGGCGTTGTTTACCGTTGCATCTTATCTGCATGTTCGTGCAGGATCGGTATTTCTGACCGTTGCAAATCAGGAAAGAGAAGCAGCGGGCATGGAAAACCCGGTCGTTCATGAGACCGACCGGGCAATTCAAACTGCTATTCTTGCGATTCGTCATCTGTCATGTAACCGGTAAAATCCGAGAGAGAAGTAATGACAAATGTGTTGGAACTTCTGAATATGGTTTCACTGGAACCCACCTGACATACCACGATGGAATCGCCGTCCTGAAGGTCTTCGGCAGACACTTCCAGGATTTTATCTGAAATATATGTTGAATTTATTTTTTCACCGTTGACATATACTTTACTCCATGGAGTGAAGTTGTCGCCGGTCAACCAGATCATAGTATCTTCCGAAGCATCAGAATCTTCTTCTGGTGCTTCTTCATTTTGTGCATCTAAATCTTCCTGTGTTTCTTCCGTTGCAGCTTCAGTTTCCTGTGTTTCCTGTGTTACAGCCTCCTGTGTATCATCCGTTTCATTGGCTGCGTCCAGAACGTTTTGTGTATCTTCATTTTCTGCATTTGCATCAAAGATATTCTCTACAACAAGATCCTGATTGGTCTGAACATGTGTCACACCTGTCTGGACCTGTTCAAGCAGTTCCTGTGGCGGAAGGGAATCAGGCGTTTCCTGAATGGACTCAGTCGTAATGCCGGATAATACGACATCCTCGACACCCATTACCATCGGTGTTTCACGATCCAGTGAAAAGCCGTTGATCTTGTATGCATACTGTTTTCCGTATAAAAGATCATACTGCAGCTGTTCCAGGTTGGAAAGATAACTGGGGTTATTTGTCTTGCCCTGGTCCATCTGTGCCTGATGATAGGTCATGATCGTTCCTTCATGGATACCGATCTGGTCCAGATAGTAGGGCAGGATCTGATATGCATAGAGATCGATATCTTCTTTTTCCAGTCCGAAGTTGTTCCAGGTCGCATAGGTGGTCTTGAAGATATCACCGTTGTTCATGTCTTCGTCTGTCAGGCCCATCGTCGGGAGATGATCGCCATACATAACAACAAGCGTTTTCTCATCCCGTGCTTCGAGATCTTCGATCAGATTTCCGATGAACATATCAACTTCATATAATTCGTTGATATAATATTCCCACTGATAGTTTTCTTCCGGGGTAGCAGCACCGCTAACTTCTACAAACGGATCTTCAAATACAGGCTCACTCGGATAGCTTCCGTGGCTCTGAACCGTGATCGTATAAAGGAAGTCTGACTGATCCGGTGTAGAATCAAGCGCTTTTTGTGTCTCCTCTAAAAGAATGTCATCCGTCGGCCAGCTGGCAATCTCATTGTATTTGGTGATGTTCATGAGCTCTTTTGATGTAAAGCTGTCAAAGCCCATTTCGTTGAAGACATTTGCACGACCGTAGAAGTTTCCGCCGTTATTATGAAGTGCGTGTGTACTGTAGCCGAGCGGTTTTAATGCATCAGCGACACTTTCTACATTCAGATCACGTAAGATCGTCTTATAAGGATATTCACCCAGTCCAAAGTACTGAATGCTCATGCCGGTCAGGATCTCAAACTCTGTATTGGCTGTGCCGGCACCGACAACCGGGACATTCAGATAGCCAGTAGAATATTCCTGTGTCAGCTTTCTGAAATTCGGGATCGGATCCTCGGAATACTCAAGGAAATTCACTTCATACGGGTCGATAAAGGTCTCAAGCTGTATGAAAATGATATTCGGCGCATCAGATTCAGACAGTGTTGTGGCAGAAGTCGAATTATCTTTTAAGATGTTATTGATCTTAGCCTCTTTATATCCGGCAGGTTTGCTCATTCCTGTGTCAACAACACTGGCAGAGAAGCTATAGACAAAACCGTAATCACGGTATCCCTGTGCCAGATTGCCGAAGTATTCGGAAAGAACATTGGTATGGATCGCGGCCTTTGTTACAAACGGAAGAAAAGCGATACATGCAACCAGAGCGATCAGATTGCGGAAGCGCTTAACTTTTCCTTTGAACTTGGGACCACGAATGGCCATATAAGCAACAAAAGCACCGACAAGCGCAAGAAATACGATGATCAGGATCTTTTCCGGAACCGTCACATATTTGCTGCTCTGCATGGCAACAAGGTCTTTGATCAGTTTAAAGTCGGTGAAATTAAATGGTGTGACACGTGCTGCAAGGATGATGCCGTTTGTGATACCTAAGATCAGCCAGAAGATACTGATGCAGAGGCGGACCAGCAGTCTTCGCTTAAACAGATATACCAGCAGCAGTGTTGCAAAGATCAATAATGCATTATACAAAAATGTGAGTGGCGTATTCGTCACAAAGGAAACAGCTGACAAAAAGGAATGTCTGGAAATGACCTCGATCAGAAAGACGAGCCCACATGCCAGGATCCCATGAAAGATCAGGGAATATTTATTTAAAAACGGCACCCATTTGCCAAACTTTTTAAAAATTTTCTTCATTGCGTCACATACTCCGGAATTCAAGTCGAAAATCATATACTTTGTATACATAAAATAACGTAGTTATATTAGTCTTTTCCTTATATAATGTCAATAAAATGTTTATGAAGAATTTCTTTAAGATAATCGGATTGATTGAAAATTGGAATTTGACATGTTATGATGAAAAACGATTGTATAAATGCGTTCAAAAATGAATGATAAAAATAGATGTCTGAGACGCCTGAAGGGAGGGCACCATGGACCAAAAAGATAAAGATGTATTAGATCAGTCTGTTGAAGACACAAAAGATGATGAATATGAAGATATTTGCTATGTCTGTAAACGCAGAGAAAGTGAAGCAGGCAAAATGATCCATATGCCGCATAATATCAGTATCTGTAATGACTGCATGCAGCGAACATTTGACAGTATGGCAGGCATGACAGGTTTTCCGGGTGCTGAGGGATTTCCGGGAATGGAAGGTTTTAATCTCGGCGATCTGTTTTCCGGTAAAGGCAGTACGGACGGAACAGGTCCAAGGATCAGTTTCGTAAATATGGCAGATCTTCAGAACATGCAGGGACAGGCTAAGCTGAAGAAGAAAAAACCAAAAGAAGCAGGAGAGAAGCCTCTGATCGACATCAAGGATATTCCTGCACCGCATAAGATCGAAGCGAAATTAAGCGAATATGTCGTCGGTCAGGAACATGCCAAAAAAGTCATGTCCGTCGCTGTTTACAATCACTATAAGCGTGTTGCAACTCCGCCGGATGATGACGGTGTGGAAATCCAGAAATCAAACATGCTTATGATCGGACCGACAGGTTGCGGAAAAACATATATCGTAAAGACGCTTGCAAAGCTTTTGGATGTTCCGCTTGCGATCGCGGATGCGACTTCACTGACGGAAGCGGGTTATATCGGTGATGATATCGAAAGTATTCTGTCAAAGCTTCTCGCAGCAGCGGATAATGACGTAGAGCGTGCAGAGCATGGGATTGTTTTTGTCGATGAGATCGATAAGCTCGCCAAAAAGAAAAATGCAAACCAGCGTGATGTCAGCGGAGAATCTGTGCAGCAGGGTATGCTGAAGCTCTTAGAAGGCGCGGAGATCGAGGTTCCTGTCGGAGCGACCAGCAAAAATGCGATGGTCCCGATGACGACGATCGATACGACAAATATTCTGTTTATCTGCGGCGGCGCGTTCCCGGGGCTGGAAGAGATCATTAAAGAACGCTTGAATGAGCATTCATCTGTCGGCTTCATTGCGGATCTGAAAGATAAATATGATGAAGAGGAAGATATCTTCCGTTATGCAACAACTGAGGATATCAGAAAATACGGAATGATCCCGGAATTCATCGGACGACTTCCGGTAATGTTCTCTCTGAAGGAATTATCTGAGGATATGCTCGTCAGAATCCTGAAAGAGCCGAAAAATGCGATCATTCGTCAGTATCAGAAGCTTCTGGCATTGGATGAAGTAGATCTTCAGTTTGAAGACGATGCTTTACGGCTGATCGCCAGCAGGGCGAAAGAAAAAGGTGTCGGTGCCAGAGCATTGCGCTCTGTCATTGAAGAGTTTATGCTCGACATCATGTATGAAGTGCCAAAAGATGATAACATCGGTAAGGTCACGATCACAAAAGCGTATATTGAAGGCACAGGCGGTCCGCTGATCGAGATGCGCGGACAGCAGAGAATACATTCCGAGTCTGTTGATATGATTGACAATTAAACATCCTACTTTTATAATTCGGATGAATAACAACAGAAAAACAGATGTGAGACAGGGAATATTATGGAAAAATCAATTCTTACATGGCTTGACCATGCGGAAAAAAACTATCAGGATAAGGTCGCTTACAGAGATGATGAGAAGACAGTAACATTTTCTGAAGCTGCCAGAATTTCACGGGCAGTCGGAAGCTGCCTGACAGAATATGTGAAGCCGCAGGAGGCAGTTGCGGTACTTACAGGAAGAAGTGTTTTTACACCGCCATGCTTTTTCGGCGTGGTCCGTGCCGGCTGCTTTTATGCGCCGATGGACGCCACAATGCCGGATACCAGACTGAACCAGATCCTTTCTGTGATCGAAGCAAAAGTCATGATCGTTGACAGAGAGAATCTTGAAAAAGCAGAGGGTCTTTCCTTTTCCGGAAAGATGCTGATCCTTGAGGAGATCATTGATACACCGGTGAATGAAGCGGCATTGACAAAGGCTGTGTCAAACATGACCGGCAAAGCACCGTTATATGCCATCTTTACATCCGGTTCCACAGGTGTGCCAAAAGGTGTAATCACATGTCATGAATCATTGATGTGTTATATCGACGGACTTCAGGAAGTGATCCATATGACCGATGAAGACGTTTTGGGAAATCAGTCACCGTTAGATTACATCGCAGCGATCCGCGACATTTATCTGCCGATCTTAACCGGAGCGGAGACGGTGATCCTTCCGAAAAATGAATTTGCACAGCCGAAGCTTTTGTTTGATACCATGAACAGACATGGTGTTACAGTGATCTGCTGGAGCACTGCCGGCATTGAGCTGCCGGCCAGACTGGATGGCTTTAGCGAAAGTAAACCGGAGAAATTACGTTGTGTTGTATTTTCCGGGTCGGTCATCTCATCTGTCTGCCTGAAAGAATGGCAGGAGAATCTGCCGGATGTCGTATTTATCAACCAGTACGGACCGACAGAAGCAACAGGATCCTGTACTTATTACACGATCCGTGATAAAGTAACAGAAGATACCGTGCTTCCGATCGGTGTACCATATAAGCATTATCAGATCCTTCTGTTAAACGAAGAGAATCAGACACCGGAGACCGGAGAGATTGGAGAAATCTGTGTATCAGGTCCGGCACTTGCGTTAGGATATTACGGCGCACCGGAAATTACGGCAAAAAGCTTTATCCAGAACCCGTTGAATCCAAACTATCCCGAGACAATCTACCGTACAGGTGATCTTGGTAAGTTTGATGACGAAGGCATCCTGTGGTTCCTTGGCAGAAAGGACCGTCAGATCAAGCATATGGGTCACCGGATCGAGCTGGATGAGATCGAGATGACCGCGCAGAAAATCCCAGGCATCTCAGAATGCAGTGCATTATATCAAAAAGAGAAATCTTTACTGTATCTTTTCTATTCGGGTGAAGTGAAACCGAAAGAGATCGCTTTGTATTTCAGAGCAAATATGCCGGCATTTATGGTGCCGAGAAAAGTCATCAATATGGAAGAGCTTCCGCATCTGCCGAACGGAAAGCTTGACAGAAAATCGTTAGAGAAACAATTTAAATAAAAAGAAAGGGGAACACGATGGAAGAGTTAATGGAAATCTTAGAGGAGCTGCGTCCGGATGTGGATTTTGAAGAGGAAAAAGGTCTGATCGCAGATGGTATCCTTGATTCATTTGATATTATGTCATTGGTTGGGTCAATCGATGAGGAATTTGACATCAAAATTAAGCCGAATGATCTGATCCCGGACAACTTTAATTCCGCAGAAGCGATCTGGGCACTGATCGAGCGTCTGATGGATGAATAGGAGCGGAGTAATCATATGAGTTTAAATTTTGCGGCGATCTCTGAAATGACGGGGTCGCCTTCCTATGTTTTTTCAGAAAAGAAGTTTGCAGAGCGTGCAGAGCTTGTAAAAGAAGCATTTGGTGAGCATGTAGACATTTGTTTTTCCATTAAGGCAAATCCGTTTTTGCTCTCAGTGCTGCCATCTGTGTTTTCTAAGATCGAGGTCTGTAGCCCAGGCGAGCTTGAGATCTGCAAAGCACTTTCCATGCCGCCTGAGATGATCATTTTCTCCGGCGTCAATAAATCACTTGATGAAGTGCGTGAAGCAGTTCGTTATGGTGCCGGTGTACTGACGATCGAAAGCATGCAGCATTATGCATGGATCATACAGGCTGCAAAAGAAGCATCCAAGACAGTTGACGTTCTGATCCGCCTGACAGCAGGCAGTCAGTTTGGTATGTCAGAGGAGGAGCTTCTTTCGATCATACGTGAACATGAAGATCATCCCGAGATCAAAATCCGCGGTATTCATTTCTTCAGTGGTACGCAGAAGCGGAAACCAAAAGAGATTCAGAAAGAGCTGGCTATGCTGTCAGAGTTTACAGACCGGGTACTCACGGATGAAGGTTTTACGATCGAACGAATCGAATACGGTACCGGCCTTGCCGTAGATTATTTCCGTGACGATGCAGATGAATCTGAACGTGAGCGTCTGATAGCAATTGCGCCTGATATCAGAGCATTGGGCGAAAAAGCACATGTGACGGTTGAAATGGGTCGTTTCTTTGCCGCCCCCTGCGGTTATTACATCTCAAAGGTAATTGATGTAAAGACAAACGAAGAGATCAATTATGCCGTCCTTGACGGAGGACTTCATCAGTTAAAGTATGACGGTCAGCTGCAGGGAATGCAGGTTCCTGTGATCACACACGTATCAGAAGGCACTGTTGTAGACAAAGAGGAAGATACGAAAGAGCCCTGGACCTTATGCGGCAGTCTCTGTACGACAGCTGATGTCATCGCACGCAATGCGATGTTTACGGATCTTAAGATCAATGATCTGCTTGTATTCCATCGGACAGGTGCTTATTCCGTTATGGAAGGCATGGCTGTTTTCCTGAGTCGCGATATGCCTAAGGTCTGGATGTTGAAGGAAGATGGCACATTAATTCTGCTCCGTGATCGCATCGATACATGGCGAATGAATTTACCATCTATGTAATATGAAAAAAATATCCGGTAATAACATTTGCATTTTAATAATATCTGTTTTCGCGTTGTCGTTCTTTGGCGGATGCAGTATCTGGGATTCTGAAACGCAGTTAGAAGTTTCAGAGACGGACGCTGCAAGTGTTTCACAAGAGGAACCGGAAACAGATGCTGTCGTATCAGATGAAGCTGAAACCACCACGGAAATGGCGTATCATTATGCTTACGATCAGTTGGATGATGAGACAAAGGCTGTTTATGATGAAATCGTAAATGCCATTGAAGCAAGGGAAGAAAAAACGGAACTTTCCACAACGGATCTTTCCGTGATGGAAGAAGCGTATCAGGCGATCCGATATGATCATTGTGAATACTTCTGGTTACAGAAGTTCTCGTATGTAACATATTCAAACAGGAAAGAAGAGATCAAAGAGATCGATTTTACTCCTGAGTTTTCTGTTACAATAGAAGAACAGGAAAACCTGCAGAAACAGATTGATGCAGAAGCGGATCGGATGCTTGCAGATGCACCGGTTGACGGTTCTGATTATGATAAGGTGCTTTATGTTTATGATACACTGATCGATGAAGTGGATTATGACAAGAGTGCAGAGAATAATCAGAATATCATCAGCACATTTCTTACACACCGCACCGTGTGTCAGGGATATGCTTACGGGGCACAATATCTGTTAAACCGACTGGGGGTTCCCTGTACAACCATTGAGGGTGTTACAGAGGATGGAAACCATTCCTGGAATCTCGTGATGATGGATGGTGATTATTATTATATCGATCTGACCTGGGGTAATTCTCAGTTTACGTATTATCTGAATGATGAGGAAAGTGATCTTTCCGAGAAATTTGTTGATTATACGTTTATGGGTGCTGATTCCCAGACGATCCTGAAAACAAGAACACCGTCTGATGTGATCACTTTGCCTGACTGTACGGCAACGGCAGACAATTATTATGTTCATGAAGACCTGTACATCCCGGAATGGGACGCAGATGAGATCGGGAATAAGATCAAAGAAGCATATGATAATGATCAGGAATCTGTTCAGATCAAATTTGCAAATGAAGAGCTTTATGAGCAGGCAATGCAATATTTCCTTGAAGATTACCACATAATGGATTATTGTTTTGGTATGACAAAAGTCCAGTATGTTGAGAATTCTGATCATAATGTAATGTTTCTGGTATTTGATCAGGACGATGAATGAAGTAGATTAGGAGTTGCAATATGGCTTCAAATAATATCACACTGTCTCACAATCTGATGGGCTGCAGACTGGATAACTGGATTAAGCTGTTGAAGCAGAATCCAATCAGTCCGGAGCATCGCAGACAGGCAGAGTTAATGACACTGGTCAGCGCATTGATGGCTCCGCCGGCAGCGTTGGAACGATTCTTATATGATGATAAGATCCGACGTACAAAGATCAAAAAACATCCGATTTATATTGTCGGATTCTGGCGGTCGGGTACGACATTCTTACAGAACCTGCTTTCGAGAGATCCGCAGTTTGCATGGTTTGATCCGGTCAATACCGTGACGTTTTCCAACAGCATTCTGATGGGCAAAGCGTTAAATAAGGTCATCGGTAAATTCCTTGCCGGGACAAGACCAATGGATAATCTGGAATATACAACAGATCTTCCGATGGAAGAGGTGTTTGCACAGGCAACCATTTCTACTCAGGCGATCAGTCATATGCTGGTATTCCCGAACGGCGGGAAGGGTACTAAGTATATCAATACAGCATTTATTGATGAACAGCGTCCTGAAAAGCGTAAGGAATGGCGCAGGGCATATGATTATATCCTTCGGAAGGTTACCTATATCAAAGGTGGTAAGCAGCTTGTATTGAAAAGCCCTGAAAATACATGCAGGATCGGAGAGTTGAAGCGTTGCTATCCGGGATCCAAATTTATTAATATTTACAGAGATCCTTATACTGTCATCCTTTCTACGATCAATATGTTCCAGAAAGAGATGAATCTGTTTTGTCTGAATGAACCGGCGCCCCCAGAGGTGATTGAAAATGTTGCAATCAATCTGATGGCAAAGGTTTATAAAAAGGCGATCCGCGAACTTGACGCAATGCCGAAAGAAGACCGGATCGATGTAAAATACGAAGATTTCTGCAAAGATCCGATGGCTGGTCTGGAGGAAATCTACACTGAGCTCGGTTTGGGCGGTTTCGAGACAGCACGCCCTTATTTTGAGAAGTATCTGGAGAGTCAGAAGAATTATCAGAAAAACCACTTTGAGATGGAAGACCGTATTCGTCGGAAAGTTAATCAGAAGCTGAAATTCTATTTTGACTATTACGGATATGAGATGCAGATGGGAGAAAATGAATAGGAGGAACATCTTATGCAGAAGTATGAATGTGGACCATGTGGTTATGTTTATGATCCGGCAGAGGGAGATCCGGACAACGGAATCGCTCCCGGCACACCGTTTGAAGAGCTTCCGGATGATTGGGAATGCCCGCTGTGCGGAATGGGTAAGGACGAATTCAGCCCGGTAGACTAATTACACAAAGGAAAGAATCCGGCTTAGTGCCGGATTCTTTTTAATTGTATACTTATATGTAACTTACTTTCCAAGTGTCATCTTCTGCAAAGTTTGTTTTCAAGTCTCCTGCGCAGGGTATTTTTAGATAAGCTATCTGCATCCTTCAAAGGGTACCGCTTTATTCGACGAGTTCTTTGAAAACAACTCGTCTCATCACGCTCCAGAATTTGTATCGGATTACAAATTCTGCCCCCTTTTCAGGATTTGAAACCTTATTAAAATACCAGCTGCTTGTCGCAAAAGAAAAGCAAACTTTGCAGAATATTGACACTTGATCAAAGCATATATTACAAGAAGAATTGCATCAATTCTTTTAGATAAAAAGAAATCCGGCATTGAGCCGGATTTCTTCGTTGTGTTTGAATTAGATTTGTCATCCCATGAAGCGTTGCAACAGGAACAGCAGACCTGTATCGAGGATGAATACCGGAATCAGGAATCTGCCGGACCATGCGAGGTAACCACCGAAGGATGGCATCTTGACGCCGGATTCTTCTGCAATCGCCTTTACCATGAAGTTCGGTGCGTTTCCGATGTAGGTATTTGCACCCATGAATACGGCACCACACGAGATTGCGATCAGCAGGATCGGTGATACATAACCAAGTGTGGTCAGTACGCCGGCCGTCTCGCCAAGTGTGGATGCTGTTGTAAGGAATACCAGGTAGGTCGGTGTGTTGTCGAGGAAACTGGACATTGCACCGGTTACCCAGAACAGCTGCCACGGCTGTGTCAGTCCGAGTTCGCCGCCCTTTGCTTTCAGGATCAGCAGAGCCGGGATCATCGTGATGAAGATACCAAGGAACAGGATTGCAACTTCCTTGATCGGGCCCCAGGTAAATTCGTTGTTATCACGAACTTCTTTCTGAGTTGTCTTAAAGGACAGCCATGCTGCGATCAGGATCATAATAACTTCGATGATAGCAGCGTAGGTCAGATGTACTTCACCATAAATATGGATCGCACCGTCAAACGGCGGAACGTTAGGCAGGATACCACTTAAGATAACTGCGAATACGATAACGCCGAGGAATACGATGTTGTGTGTGCCGCCAAGACGGATCGGCTGAGGATCTGCAACTTCCGGCGGACGAAGACCATCATTCCAGTCTTTTTTGTATTCCTTCTTATCAACAAGATAAGTAACGATAAGAAGAATAATGATATTTACGATCCAGATCGGGAATACATGGAAGCTCCAGAAGAACGGAACACCACGCATGAAGCCCATGAACAGTGGCGGATCGCCGACAGGTGTCAGGGCACCACCGATATTGGATACCAGGAAAATAAAGAAGATCGGCAGATGCGTCTTTCTTTTTCTCCAGGAATTCGCACGCAGCAGCGGACGAATGAGTACCATACTTGCTCCGGTTGTACCAATCCAGCTTGCAAGAGCAGTACCAATCAGGATAATGATTAGATTTACTTTAGGCGAACCCTGTAGATTGCCCTTGACGGTAATATTACCCGCAACACAGAACAGACCAAACAGAAGAACGATAAAGGTCAGATAGTCACCAATGATCGCCTCGAGGAACTGCTCGCCCATGACAGGAAAACCGTAAGCAACTGCAAATGGAATCAGAAAAGCCAGAGACCAGATCAGCATTACGAGACCCTGTCTCTTTTCCCAAAATTCCGGTTTCACAACCGGGAAGATGGCGATACTTAACAGCACTCCGATGAAAGGAATACAGAAAAATATCGATAGTGTGTTACCAAGATCATGCATAATTTTCTCCCCCAATTTAAATATAAAAAATTCGTAAATATGATATCACGATGAAGCATTTAAAGTCAATGATATTAACGGGATGATATCTAAAATGTAACTGTGAAATGAGTACAAAAAATATTTCATACAAAGCAGATTATATAAAATTATATATAAATATCTGTTATAATGATTGAAATGAATAAAATAATGTGATAGTATAGGACTACATATGGGGCACAAGTGGTATACCATGAATAAACCAAAAGGAGAATGCAATGAGCAGGAGAACGTCTTTTACTTATCAGGACTTTCTGGGCGCAACATCTGTCGAGGGTATGACGGAAGCGGTGAAAACACAGCGTCTGATCCGCAGAGTTGAGCAGAAAGAAGAAGTTAAGGTCGAGGATTCCGTTCAGAAGATCAAAACCTGCTGCCGTGCGTGCATCGCTAACTGCGGTGTTATTGCCACAGTGAAAAACGGACAGGTGATCAAGCTCGAAGGAAATCCGGAAGACAGGATGAGCAAAGGCCGCATGTGTGCAAAAGGATTATCCGGCATACAGGCACTTTATCATCCGAACAGAAACAAGTATCCGATGATGCGTGTCGGAAAACGTGGCGAGAACAAGTGGCGCAGAATCAGCTGGGATAAAGCGATCGATATCATTGCGCATAAACTTGTTGAGACGAAACAGAAATACGGAGCAGAAACAGTATTTTGCTCAACAGGAGGAGGCGGTAACCCGGAAATCTGGAGTATCGCTCGTTTTTGTAATATTTTCGGAACACCGAACTGGTTTGAACCGGGCTGTGCACAGTGCTATCTGCCGCGTGTGCTTGCCTATACGATGATGTATGGCGGAGTGGATCCGAGTATTGCGGATTCTAACTCCCTTGAGATTTATGATACAGAAGACACACCGATCAAGACGCTTGTCCTTTGGGGAACCGATCCGTCTTATTCCTGTCCGGCCAGTGGTGGCGGAGCAGTCAATGATCTGCGTGCAAATGGGGTACATACGGTCGTAATCGATCCGCGTCTGACACCGGATGCAGCAAAAGCAGATGTGTGGCTTCCGATCCGTCCGGGAACTGACGTAGCTTTAATGCTTTCCTGGATCCGTTATATTATTGAACATGAATTATATGATGAAGATTTTGTCCTTCGCTGGACGAACCTTCCTTATCTTGTAGATGTAGAAACAGGGCTTTTGCTTCGAAGTGAAAAGAGCGATGATCCTGATGCGCCTGATACATTTATGGTATGGGATCAGAATGCAAACAGTGCAAAAGCGATGCCGTATCCATATGATGAGTCTATGGCGCCGGCACTTCGCGGCACGTTTACCTTTGAAGGAAAAACAGTTCGCCCTGCATTTGATCTGCTCTGGGAAAGAGTAGAAGAATATACGTTGGAAAAAGCCGGCGAGATCTGCGAACTTGATCCTGAGAAGATTGAAGAAGGTATTAAGTTGTATGCAGAGAATACGCCGAGCGGTATCGCTCTTGGTGTTGCAACCGACCAGACACCTAACTCCGAGCAGGCTGCTATGGGTACAGCGATCATCGATCTTTTGATGGCAAACGTTGAGCGCCCGGGTGCACTGCTTCAGAGATTCCGCACCAGTGGTGTTTTCGATATGCCAAACTATCCGGTGCCGATCGCGGCTGACAAACTTCCGGACGAGCAGCTGAAAAAACGTCTTGGCGGTATTGAGCACAAAGGTCTTCATATCTGGTATGCAGCACACATCAGCAGTGTTCTGGATGCTGTCCTGACAGGCGAGCCGTATAAACCGCGTGTCTGGATCGACCGTTCCGGTAATAAACTGGCTGCCCTTGCTGACGCACAGAAGGTACGCCGTGTGATCGATGAGCTTGACTTCATCGTTCATATGTATATGTATCCGACATCCTTCTCAGCATATGCGGATATCCTGCTTCCGACAGAAGAGTGGCTGGAAACGGATATGATCGTTGAGACCTGCAATACACTTTGCGCGCGTCAGGCTGTGACACATCTTTGGGAGACGATGGATGAGACTCTCATCTGGTCTAAAATTGCAAAACGCTGCGCCGAGCTGGGCGACGAAGACTGTGCGAAAGCATTTGATGCGGAATATATGGGTAAGGATCTTCCTTACTGGGATAAGGTAACCGATCTTTGGGATCATTTCCTTAGCAGAGTCGGTCTGACATTTGATGATCTGAAACAGCAGACACCGTATACGTATATGTCAAAAGAAGAATGGAAATCTTATTACGTATACAAACAGATTGATGAAAAGACAGGAAAACCGGCAGGATTTAATACACCGTCCAAGAAGTGTGAGCTTTATCTGGAAAGCATGATCCCGCTAGGCCGGACCGGACAGCCGTTTGCAAAATGTGAGTTGCCGCCGGCATCAAAAGATTACGATCCGCTTCCGTATTATCTGGAGCCGTTCGAGAGTCCGAATGATCCTGCGATCGCAGAAGAGTTCCCGCTTGTTATGACAGGCGGACGTGTACCGTTCTATCATCATAATACTTTGAGAAATGTTCCATGGCTTCGTGAGATCTATCCGATTCCGGAGCTTTGGATGTATCCGACCGATGCTGAAAAATACGGTCTGGAAGATGGTTCCTGGGCGTGGGTTGAATCCAAGAGAGGAAAGATCCGTACGACCGTATCTGTGACAGAGGGCATCAAACCCGGTGTCGTTTATATGGAACGTTTCTGGAATCCTGAGACACTTGAAACCAAAACACACGGATGGACAGAGATGAACGTCAATATGCTGACGAAAGCGGACGCACCGTTCAACGATGTTGTAGGAACCTATACACTTCGCGGATTCCAGGTAAAGGTTTATCCAGCGGATCAACCGCCGAAGGGAATCTGGAAGCATCCGAGAGACTTCCTGTCATGGCTGGCACAGCCGAGTAATGAGACACCGCAGGTTGGCGAGCCCGACAATTGGGAAGAAGCAGAAAGAATGCGTGAGCAGCTTAGGGGTTCAGAAATTGAAGCAATACGCAGAATGGGAGGTCGGTCATGAGTTATACAAATAAACAATTGGCATTTGTAATTGAAGTTGACCGCTGCATCGGATGTAAGGGCTGTCAGGTGGCTTGCAAGATGGAAAACGGTACTGCACTTGGTTCTGACAGAATCAAAGTCCGCAAGGTTGGCCCAATCGGCACCTATCCTGATCTGCAGATGTATTTCCTGCCGACGATGTGCCAGCAGTGTGCAGACCCGGTATGCGTAAGAGTCTGCCCGACCGGTGCGGTATTTAAGAGCAAGGTCGATGGTGTCATCCATATCGACAGAGAAAAGTGCATCGGATGCCACAGCTGCAATAACGAATGTCCGTATCATGCGAATACATTCAGTGAAGCACATAACAACATGGATAAGTGTACGATTTGCCTGAACTCACGTGCACAGGGCGAAGAACCTGCCTGCGTCAGAAACTGCTCCGGCCGCGCATTGCATTATGGCGATGTGAATGATCCGGAAAGCGAAGTTTCCAAACTGATCGCAGAAGCAGGGGAAGAGCACGTGTTCCATCTGCAGGATTTTGACAATCATCCATCCGCTCGTTATATCCTGAAAGGTGCGAAATGGCAGGATATCCTGCCGCAGGAGCTGGATGAGCTGTCCTGGGGGAAAGGAGGAAGCAAATACTATGAGCAATAAATCAGATTTCAAACAGCTGATGAGCAATCGTGAAGAGCTGTATCGTTTTTTTGCAAGACTCTTTCAAAAAGAAATCGATGAAGCGTTTTTTGAACAGCTTCGTCATGTGAAGTTCCCGATGGACAGAGAGGAAACACAGCTGACAGAGTTTTCGGATGCATTGCTTCGTCTCAATGAATATTTTGAATATGATGCAGGGGAAACACTCGACGATCTTGCAGCAGACTATGCAAAAACATTCTTAGGCGCAGGCATTGCGGAAGGACATGCGGCTTTTCCGTATGAATCTGTATATACCAGTCCGAAGCGGATCATGATGCAGAATGCCTGGAATGAAGTGACAGATATCTATATGAACAAAGGCATCGAGATGTCTGATAATGCCGGAGATCTTAAGGCTGACCACATTGCGATCGAGCTGGAGTACATGGCATTCTTATGTGATGATACCAGCCAGCATACAGAGACGTTATTTGGTCTTGAAGAACAGAAGGAATTCTTAAACAGACATCTGCTGAACTGGGTGCCAGAGTTCTGCCTTGACATCAAGTACTATGCGGATACAGAGTTCTATCGTATGGTCGGACAGCTGACAACAGGATTCCTGCAGTTTGACAGCTTTGTTCTTGACAGTATGATTGCTGCAAGAAAAGCAAGGATCGCTGTAACCAGGAGCTATCGTGTAAGCAGAAGCCGGCTGGATGAGATCCTGGACGGCCTTAAGAAGGATTACCATATTTTTGCGCCGAAGCGTTACAGAGACCGCGGTATGCGTGAAACCGACGGACTGATTCGTTATTCAGAGATCAATTCTCTTGATGAGATCGTAAATAATGAGCAGTCAGATTTCTCGCCGAAGGAAGTATTTTATCCGATCGCGTCATCACTGTTCCGGTTTGATGAGAATTCTGTTACAGAGACGATCAATAATGATCCGAAGGGAATCATCATTTTTGCGCGTCCCTGTGATATTGAAGCAGTCAGAAGACTCGACAATATCTTCCTGGCAAACGGCGGAAGCTCAGATGTCTATTATAAAGTGGCAAGAGACAAAGTGAAGTTCTTCATGATGGAATGCCCGCAGAGCTGGGAAAACTGTACCTGTGTTTCAATGGGCACCAATCGTACAGAGAACTACAGTATCGCGATGCGCCTTGGTGAGCAGAGCGGATACACACAAAAGGACCGTGAAGACAGAGCGCGGGAAGGCATTCAGGATGGTCGTGACAATGACAGAACCAGAGAAGTCATCGATCTTCAGGTAAAAGACGGTGAGTTCCTGGACCTTTTCATGGAAGAAGAAGAAATCCGTTACGAGCCGCGTTTCATTGAGCATAATGACAAAGAATTAAAGATTCCGAAAATCGATGATCCGTCATTGCTGCCGCAGATTTATAATCTGGAATTCTGGCAGAAATACAATGATGAATGCATCAGCTGCGGCGGATGCAATGCGGTATGCGGTACCTGCAGCTGCTATGAGACCATTGACTTTATGGATCAGGATAACAGCCGTAAGGGTGAGAGAAGAAGAATCTGGTCTTCCTGCATGCGCCCTGAGTTCTCCAGAACAGCGGGTGGAAATGTCATCCGTAAGACGCCGGATGTTATGATGCGTTTTAAGGTCCTTCATAAAGTATATGATTACAATAAGCGTATCGGTGGAAATGAGCATATGTGTGTTGGCTGTGGTCGCTGCACAAAGCGCTGCCCGGAAGATATTTCTTATATCGATACAGTCAATCAGCTTTATGATGAGGTAGAACGGCTGAAAGCCGAGAGAGGATAATGCGATGGAAAAAAACAAAATCCTTCCGCAGCCTCATAAAATTTTAAGTATGCTGCGGCACACAGATACTGAGTGCACGTTCCGTGTGGCATGTGACAATGAACCGAATTTTGGTCAGTTTTTCATGCTTTCCCTTCCGAAAGTCGGTGAAGCACCGATCTCCGCAAGCGGTAAAGGACCGGGATATGTGGAATTCACGATCCGTAATGTCGGACTGCTGACGCAGGCAATCTTTGATCTGGTTCCGGGAAACAGCATTTTCTTAAGAGGACCTTATGGAAATGCGTTCCCGGTTGATAAGTTCGAAAATAAAGATCTGCTTGTAATCTGCGGTGGCACCGGCATGGCTCCGGTCCTGACGATGCTGAATCATTTTTATGACCATCCGGAGGTATGCAAATCGGTTCATATTATTTCCGGCTTTAAAAATATCCAGGCGGTACTGTTCCGTGAGGAGATTGAAAAATTCAGCAAACGATTTGATATGATCGCGACACTGGATAACGAAGTGGCTCCGGGATTTGAAACCGGTATGGTTACCAAACATATCTGCAAGATCCCGATCAAGTCTTTTGTTGACTATAACATCGTCATTGTCGGCCCGCCGATCATGATGAAGTTTGCAGCAATGGAATGTATGAAGAATGGCGCGGATGAATCAAAGATCTGGGTATCTTTCGAACGAAAGATGTCATGTGGTGTCGGCAAATGCGGACATTGCAGAGTCGGAGATCACTATGTATGTCTGGACGGCCCGGTATTTAACTATACCGAAGCAAAAACGATGATGGATTAATAGAAAGTAGTAAAAGAGGATACTTGTAATGGAAGACAATCTGATTTTGCCTCAACCGCATAAGATTTTAAGTATGTTACATCATACGGAACAGGAATGTACCTTCAGAGTCGCATGTAACAGGCAGCCGAATTATGGTCAGTTTTTCATGCTGTCATTACCGAAAGTCGGCGAGGCGCCAATCTCTGCAAGCGGAAGAGGACCTGGCTATGTTGAGTTTACGATCCGCAAGGTCGGTATGCTGACACAGGCGATCTTTGATCTGGTTCCGGGCAACAGCATTTTCTTAAGAGGACCTTATGGAAATGCGTTTCCGGTTGAAAAGTTTGAAAACAAAGACCTGCTTGTCATCTGCGGCGGTACCGGTATGGCACCTGTCCTGACAATGCTGAATCATTTTTATGATCATCCGGAGGTATGCAAGTCTGTTCATCTGCTGGTTGGCTTCCGAAACATGGAACAGGTTTTGTTCCAGAATGAGATCGAACGATTCAGCAAACGGTTTAATGTCATTCCGACTTTATATTATGAGACAGCCCCGGGATGGGAATGCGGAAAACTGGTGGATCAGATCTGTAAGATACCGATTTCTTCGTTTGAAGACTACAATATTGTAATTGTCGGATCCCCTTATATTATGGGAGTCACTTCGAAGGAGTGTATTAAAAACGGTGCCGATGAAGATAAAATGTGGGTATCATTTGAACGGAAGATGTCATGTGGAATCGGAAAGTGCGGTCACTGCCGTGTGGGTGACAAATATGTATGTCTTGACGGCCCTGTTTTCCACTATCCGGAAGCAAAAACGCTGATGGATTAAACCAGATGATTCATGATCAGAAAGTAGGATGGCAATTGTCATCCTACTTTTTTCGATTTCAGGTAAAAATTGCTTGCTATTTCCTATAAAAGAGAGTATCTTAGATAAAGATATGCAAGTTTGAAGTGTCATTTATGTCAAATTAAGGTAAAAATTGCCTCAAAAATCATCTGAAATGAATTTTTTTGACATAAATCATTCATGAATATGGGACAATTCCTCCCGCAAGCTTATGATTTAAGGAGAAACTGATGAAAGCTTACAGAGAATGGGACAAAGAGTCTTTACTCGCCGAAAAAGAACGTTTGGAAAAAGCGTGGAATGAATACTGCGCACAGGGCTATTCTTATGATATGTCAAGAGGTCGTCCGTGTACGGAACAGCTTGATCTGTCTGACGGGATGCTCGATGCAGTGAGCACGGAAACAGGAGCGCTGAACAGAGAAGGACTCGATTGCAGAAATTATGGTGTCGTAGACGGTATGCCGCAGGCAAAAGAGATGCTTGCAGACATCATGGATACCAAACCGGAAAATGTTATTGTGTTTGGTAACTCCAGCCTGAATGTCATGTATGATGTGATAGCAAAGAATATGATCCATGGCGTATGTGGGGAAAAACCGTGGTGCAAGCAGGACAAAATCAAGTTCCTTTGCCCCGTGCCGGGATATGACCGTCATTTTTCAATCTGTGAGTATTTCAACATTGAAATGATCAATGTAGATATGACGCCGGAAGGACCGGATATGGACCAGGTAGAAGCGCTTGTATCCAGTGATCCTGCGATCAAGGGTATCTGGGTGGTCCCGAAATATTCAAATCCGCAGGGCATCAGCTGTAGTGATGAAGTGACAAAGAGATTTGCAAGATTACAGCCTGCAGCAAAAGATTTCAGGATTTTCTGGGATAATGCATATTGTATTCATGACATTTATCCGGATAAGCACGATGAGATTCTGGATCTGATCGAAGAGTGTAAGAATGCAGGCAATCCGGATCTTGTTTATGAATTCTGCTCTACTTCAAAGATCACCTTCCCGGGCGCCGGTATCGCAGGTATGGCAACCAGTGAACGGAATAAGGCTGACATCAAAGAGGCGCTGTCAAGACAGACGATCGGTTCAGATAAGATCAATCAGCTTCGTCATGTTCGCTTCTTTAAAGATAAGCAGCATCTTTTACAGCATATGATGAAGCATGCTGAAATCATTCGTCCTAAGTTTGATCTGTTCTTAAAGCGATTCGAAGAGGAGCAGCTTGAGGAATTAGGCGTTGGAAAATGGATCCGTCCGAATGGCGGATACTTCATTGCGTATGAAGCACCGGAAGGCTGTGCAACCGCGATCTTTAACAAAGCGAAAGCAGCCGGAGTGAAGATGACAGACGCAGGTGCTCCGTTCCCATATCATAAGGATCCGAAGGATTCCGTGATCCGGATCGCGCCGACACTTCCGCCGATGGATGAATTGAAGACCTGTGTCGAGATCTTTATCGTTTGTGCGAAGCTGACGGTTGTTGAACAGTGTCTTGCATCATGTTAAGATGACTGTGAAACCATACGAGATCATCGTTTAGCGAAAGGGAGGCAGATTATGCTCGAAGCAGGCATCAAGGGAGTACAGTCGGAAAAAGTTGTATATGCCAAGACAGCGGCAATGGTAGGCAGCGGCGCACTTGAGGTATACGGGACGCCCTGTATGATCGCACTGATTGAAAAAACAGCGCTCGAAAGCGTTAATCCATATCTGGAAGAGGGATGTGGTACGGTCGGAACAAAACTGAAAGTCGAGCATGTTTCCGCAACACCGATCGGCATGATCGTTCGTTGTGAAACAGAGCTTGTTGAAGTGGATCGCAGAAGACTGGAATTTGTCGCAAAAGTATATGATGATGCCGGTCTGATCGGTGAAGCGAAGCATCAGCGGTTCATTGTCGAAAATGAAAAGTTTTTGAAAAAGGCTTCTGCCAAAAAAGAATTATAAAATATTATCATAACAAAATGGGGAAAAACGGTTTTTGTAGAAATGCAAAAACCGTTTTTATATTATATAAGATATCATTGATTAGGAATTGTAACCAAAAATAACTTGTGCTATAATGCATTTATGGAAAAATCATACAAAAAAATCGTAGAATTTGTTAAAAATGAAATACAAGCAGGGAATTTAAGACCCGGAGACAAGCTGATGGCAGAACGAGACCTTGCAGAGCACCTTGGCATGAGTCGGAATTCTGTCAGAGAAGGACTTCGTCTTCTCGAAAACATTGGCGTGCTGAACTCACAGCAGGGATCCGGTAACTATATTGATCTTAATTTCAATGAGACCATGACAGATGTGCTTTCTTTTATGTATCTTCTCAAAGGAATCGGTCTGGACCAGGTTACGGAATACCGCCTTTTGATCGAGAGGGATGCTCTGAGGCTTGCTGTGCATCGTGCAACTGATATGCAAAAGCAGGCAATTATGGAACAGCTGAAAGGACTTGAAGAGTCTGGAACAGAAGAGGAACGTGTTGTTTTTGATAAAGCGATTCACAAGATCCTGGTAGAAGCATCACACAATGATTTCCTGATCACGAATTACGAAGCGCTTGCAAATCTGATGGACCGTTATATTCAGTCGATGCGTCTGAACATTATTATCGGTATGCAAAGTCAGAATATGCTGGAACATACACACAGAATGCTGGCAGAAGCAATCGCTGAAGGAGATTATGAAAAGGGTATTCTTGGACTGGAGACTCACTTTGGATACATCGAGCAATACAAGAATGGTTGACACTTATACAATTAGCACAAAAACTAGCTTGCGCTTCCGTGCAAAAGCATCAATTTTAATAATACACATTGACTTCTCGTATGTCGAGGTGTATTATTTTTTATACAAAGTGGTACTACCAATTTAGGGAAAGGGAGGTTACGGTATGTATGCAATAATTGCTTTTATACCAATCATTGTAACTGTTGTTTTGATGGTTGCATTCAACTGGCCTGCAAAGAGAGCGTTGCCGCTTGCCTGGCTCTTAGCGCTGATCTTTGGTGTCACATTATGGCATATGAAGGTTGTGAATGCGATCGCATTTACGATTACCGGTTTCTTGAGTGCGTTTGAAGTACTGGTAATCATCTTTGGCGCAATTCTGATCATGAACACTTTGAAGAGATCAGGCGCAATGGATTCCATTAACAGAATGTTTAATGGAATCACACCGGATGCCCGCCTTCAGGCGATCATCATCGGTTTTATATTCGGAGCATTTATCGAGGGTGCGGCAGGATTTGGTACGCCGGCAGCTCTGGCAGCTCCGCTTATGATCAGTGTTGGCTTCCCGCCGCTGGCAGCAGCAGTTGTTGCCCTGATCTTCAACTCAGTACCGGTTCCGTACGGTGCTGTTGGTACACCTACAAACACTGCTTTTACTACTGTACAGGACTCCCTTACAGCTCTACCGGATCCGAACGTATGGCGACTTGCCCTGACACAGTGGACTGCAGTTCCGATGGCAGTTGGCGCATTCGTTATCATGATCATCGGTATTGCGATCATGTGTAAGATGTTTGGTCCGGAAAAGAAGTTTTCTGATGTAGTACCCGTTATTCCGTTTATCATTTTCGTCGGTGTTGTATTTGATGTGATCTATCTGGTCATTGCAACATTCATCGGTCCGGAGCTGACATCTCTGCTTGCAGCTGTTATCACATTATTTATCACAATGTTCACAACCAAGAAGGGATTTTTGGTTCCGAAGAAAACCTGGACATTCGGTGACAAGAATGCATGGGATCCGTCATGGCTCAGCACGACAGAAGTGCCGGAACCGAAGACATCAAATATGTCTCTGCTCAAGGCTTGGATTCCGTACTTCATCATTGCAATCATCCTTGTTATCACACGTGTCAGCCAGAGAATGGCTTCCAACGCAGGTGTATCCAACTGGGCTGATAAGCTTAAGACTTTTACCGTTGGTACAGGCGAAAGCGGCGTGATCCTCGGACAGAACTGGAACTGGGCGATCTGCTGGTCACCCGGCGTAGTATTCATCATCGTTGCGATCATCACATTTGCAATTCACGGAATGAAAGGTGAGGCAATCAAGGGCGCTTTCGGTGATACCTTTAAACAGATCACAGGCGCAGCGATCGCATTGCTCTTTGGTGTAGCACTGGTTAACATTTTCCGTTACACGAATATTGATTCAGCTACATTGACAACAGTAGCAGATGCTGTTAAAGACTCCATGCTTCTTGTTATGGCAAAAGCACTTGCCGCGATTGCAGGAAAGGCATACATTGTCATCGCACCGTTCATCGGTGTACTCGGATCCTTCATGTCAGGTTCCAACACCGTATCGAACACGCTGTTCTCATCACTGCAGTTTGAGACCGCTACACTGGTTGGTATCCCGACCGTCTTTATCGTAGCTCTGCAGAATATGGGTGGCGCGATCGGTAACATGGTTTGTGTAAACAACGTAGTTGCAGCCTGCGCTACAACAGGTACCAACGGTAACGAAGGTAAGATCATCCGTACGAATGCGGCTCCGATGGTTATCTTCTGTATCCTGGTAGTAGTCGTCACATTGATCTGTATGATGGTAGTGGGCGATCCGGTACCGTTAGAATGAGTCTTGCATGACTCTTAAATACAAATTTTAAATGTTTGTGGTTCAATACAGACAGTTATATTTAAAGGAGGAAACTATGGCAACTTACAATCAACTTACACCGGAATTGATCGAACAGTTAAAAGCTGCAGCACCGGGACACATCTTCACAGGTGATGACATCAACGAAGATTACGCAAGAGACGAAATGCCGATCTATGGCAAGCGTATGCCGGAGGCACTGCTTGTTGCAACATCTACAGAAGAGATCGCAGCAGTTATGAAAATCTGCAATGATAACCTGATCCCGGTAACACCGCGTGGTGCCGGTACTGGACTTGTAGGTGGCTGCGTACCGATCGCAGGTGGTGTAGTCATTGACACACAGAAAATGAACAAGATCATTGATTACGATCTGGAGAACTTCAGTGTAACAATTCAGCCGGGCGTTCTGCTTCAGGACCTTGCTGATGACTGCGCAAAACAGGGCTATCTGTATCCGCCAGATCCGGGCGAAAAGCTTGCTACCGTTGGTGGTAACGTTTCCACAAACGCAGGTGGTATGCGTGCTGTTAAATACGGCTCAACCCGTGACTATGTAAAAGCTATGAAGGTCGTTCTTCCGAGTGGTGAAGTTACAAGCTTTGGTGCTTCTGTAAGCAAAACAAGTTCTGGTTACAGCCTTCTGAACCTGATGATCGGTAGCGAGGGTACTCTTGGTATCATCACTGAGCTGACATTAAAGATCATTCCGGCTCCGCAGAAGGTAATCAGCCTGATCATTCCGTTTGAAGATCTTGAGACAGCAATCTCAACCGTTCCGGTTCTGAAGAAAGCTAACCTGGATCCGCAGGCACTCGAGTTTATGGAGCGCGAGATCGTTCTTTCTAGTGAGCGTTATATCGGCCGTTCCGTATTCCCGAAAGAGATGGAAGGTGTTGACGTAGGCGCATATCTGCTTGTCACCTTCGATGGTGATAATGAAGATCAGCTGATGGAAATCGTAGAGAAGGCTTGTGAGATCGTTCTGGAAGAAGGCGCACTGGATGTTCTTCTTGCTGATACACCGCCGAAAATCAGAGATGCATGGGCAGCACGCTCAAGCTTCCTTGAGGCAATCGAAGCAGAGACAAAGCTTCTTGACGAGTGCGACGTCGTTGTACCGGTTAACCAGATCGCTAAGTTCTTGACCTTTGCAAACGCTTGTGGCGAGGAGTGCGGACTTACAATCAAGAGCTTTGGTCATGCAGGTGATGGTAACCTTCATATCTATCAGTGCAGCAATGATCTGGAAGAAGATGAATTCAAACGTCGCGTAGACAATTATTTCACAAAACTGTATGCAGAAGCAGTTGCATGCGGTGGTCTGGTATCAGGTGAGCATGGTATCGGTTCCGGTAAAGTTAAATACCTGAAAGAGTCTGTTGGTGATACCAATATGGCTATCATGGAAGGCATCAAGAAAGTATTTGATCCGAACATGATCCTGAATCCGGGTAAGGTTTGCTATACTCTGTAATTAGGAGGAGATAATATGGAAATACTGGTTTGTATGAAACAGGTTCCGGATGATTCAATTGAAATCAAACTTGGCGCTGATGGCCAGCCGGATCTTTCAAAAGCAGAACCGCAGGGAAATGCTTTTGATACATACGCACAGGAATTGGCAGTACGGTACATAGAGGCAAACGGGGGGACAGTCAGTATACTGTCCCTCGGACCTGCCGACAATGAGACCTGTCTGAAAAGTGCGCTTGCAGTAGGTGCTGAAAAGGCATATCGCGTTGACGATGCAGGATTTGAAGATGCTGATGCATTTGTCACAGCAAATCTTCTGTGTGCAGCGATCAAAAAGATCGAAGCAGACAATGGTGCACCATTTGATCTGGTTCTTTGCGGACGTGAGTCTACCGATTACATCGGTGGTGAAGTAGCAGAGTATCTCGCTGAGAAAGCTGCCCGTCCGTTTGTAACCAACGTTGTTGAGATCGTTCAGGAAAATGATGGCGCGATCCAGGCAAAGAAAGAGCTTGACTCCGGATATTATTGGGTAGATACTCCGCTTCCGGCAGTTATGACCATTTCTAAACCAGATTATGATCCTCGTTATCCGAAGATCAAAGACAAGATGGCAGCACGTAAAAAAGAAGTTCCTGTTCTTTCAGCAGCTGATCTGACATTAGAAGATGGCGATAAGGTTGCAATGATCAAGTATCTCGGATATCAGGAACCGCCGAAACGTGAAGCAGGCGTAAAGATTCAGGAAGAAGAGCCTGCAGATGCAGTAGCTAAGATGTTTGAGATCCTTGCACAGGATAAGGTGCTCTAGAGGAGGGGATAGTATGAAAGCGTTAGTTTATATTGAGAAAAAAGACGGCTCCCCTATCGGCACCAGCCTTGAAGTGTTAACGGCTGCAAATGCTTTAGGAGCAGAGATTACAGCAGTAACCGCTGCAATTCCGGCTGAATGTATTGACGAAGATATCGTTACAAGTGCTGTAGTTGCAGAAGCAAGAGACGGTGGATATGACGTTGTTATGTTCGCTGCTACAACATTAGGAAAAATTGTTGCACCAAGAGTTGCTGCCCGTTTAGTGGCAGGTTCTGTCAATGATGCGATCAGCATTGAAGCAGATGGTGACGGCCTCTGTGTGATCCGCCCGGTTTATGGTGGTACAGCACAGGAGAAGATCGGTATCGCCGGAAAAGCTGTTATCAGTGTTCGAAGCGGAAGCTATCAGGCAGCTGAAAGCGTACCGGAGATCAAAGAAATCGCTGCTCCGGATGCAGATGATATCAAGATTAAGATTCTTGAAGCGATCGCTGAAGCAGGTGAGGCAGTCAATCTTGAAGACGCAAACATCATCGTTTCCGGTGGACGTGGAATGGGTTCTGAAGAAGACTTTGCACTTTGCGGAGAGCTTGCAGATATTCTTGGCGGCGTTGTTGGCGCAACACGTCCGGCAATCGAGAATGGCTGGATCAACAGAACACATCAGGTAGGTCAGTCCGGTAAGATCGTTGCACCTGCTGTTTACATTGCATGCGGTGTATCCGGTGCGACACAGCACGTTTCCGGTATGTCAGGCAGCAAATACATCATTGCGATCAACAAAGATGAAGAAGCACCGATCTTTGATGTTGCTGACATCGGTATTGTTGGTGATGTTAAGAAGATCCTGCCGTTGATGATCGAAGAGTTTAAGAAAAGACAGGCTTAATTTGTGAAAGCGAGGATTCATTTATGAAGACAGTAGAATTTTTCTACGCTGATACCACATTTTCACTTGATGTACCGGATGATACTCCGGTATTGACTTCAAAAGTCGATCAGCTTGCCAGCGATAAAGAGGGTATTGATATTGTACGGGAAGCTATGGAAAACCCGATCAACAGCCCGCGCCTTTGTGAACTGGCAAAAGGCAAACCTGACTGTGTGATCATTATCAGCGATCATACAAGACCTGTACCGAGTAAAGATATTCTGCCGAATATGGTAAAAGAGCTGAAAGAAGGAAATCCGGATATTAAAATTACCCTTCTGGTATCTACCGGTTTCCATCGTCAGACAACCGTGGATGAATTAAAAGCTAAGCTTGGCGACGAATTATATGAGCAGTTCAAGGACAACATCGTTGTTCATGACGCACATGATCCGTCAAGGAATGTAAAAGTCGGCCAGCTTCCGTCTGGTCCGGATTGTATTCTGGATAAGGTTGCTATGGACGCTTCTTTACTGATCGCAGAAGGTTTTATTGAGCCGCATTTCTTCGCTGGTTTTTCCGGCGGCAGAAAGAGTATTTTACCGGGTATCGCAGATGCGGTTACCGTTATGGGAAATCATTGTTCTAAGTTTATCGATGATCCGCATTCCCGCACCGGCATTTTAGATGGCAATCCTATGCACGAGGATATGCTTGCGGCAGCTCGTATGTCTAAACTTGCATATATTGTCAATGTTGTCATTGACGAAGACAAGAAGACTGTAGCTGCATTTGCCGGTGAATTTGAAACTGCACACAGAAAAGGCTGTGATTTTATCTCAGACTATGTATGTGTGAAACCGGCTTACGCTGATATTGTTATTACGACAAACGGTGGTTATCCGCTGGATCAGAACGCATATCAGTCACCGAAGGGAATGTCTGCAGGTGAAGCAACCTGTAACGATGACGGTGTCATCATCATGCTTGGTTCCTGTACAGATGGTACGGGTGGCGATTTCTTCTACCATATTATTGCAGATGAACCTGATATTGAAACAGCATATCAGAAGTTCCTTGCAACACCTCAGGAAGAAACACAGCCGGATCAGTGGTGCTCACAGATCTTTGCACGTATCGCAAGAAAGTATCATGTGATCTTTGTTGCAGACGCAGCACAGAAAGAGATGATCGAAGGATTAAAAGTTACATATGCTCCGGATCTTGATACTGCTTATAAAATGGCAAGAGAGATCAAGGGTGAGGATGCATCATTAACCTGTATCCCGAATGGTATCTCAGTAGTAGTTCGCGACTGATCAATATTCAGCTGATGAAAGACTGCAGTGCTTAAGGCACTGCAGTCTTTTTGTAAGTCGGAAGGCCAAGCGGTC
>JAZQEX010000080.1:0-2303 GCA_045539215.1 Eubacterium sp.
ATACACTATCCCCCATACCAGCCGATCCTCAAGTAAGGTTCCGGCCAGTCCGGTCTTTTTCAGGGTGAGTTTTAGGTAGGGCAGGGGTCAGATGCCGGTTTCCGCCTGTTTCAGACGTCCTGCTCGGCGGCAAAGACAGAAAGAAGCTCCAGCCGGTTGCGGCAGCTGGTCTTTTGCAGAAGGTTATGGATATGATACTTTACAGTGCCCTCGGAAATCGACAATTCCTCCGCGATCTCCTGATTTGATTTTTCTTCCAGAAGGAAACGAAGCACTTCCCGTTCCCTGGCAGAAAGATCATGCCGGGCTGAAAAATGATTAAAGATCTCGCGCTCGCTCCTTTGCCGCTTCGCTTCGGGCTGATACAGATACTGGTAGACGCGGAAGAAAAGCAGGACCGCTGCCACGAACAGCACAGCTGTCATAACGATCAGAACCAGATAATGTCCGTGCAGCATCAGGCAGAATGTCTCTCCGGCCGCGTCACCGATCCGTCCGATCAGCAGACCTAAGCCGCACAGCGGAATCAGACCTTTTTCCCGGGCAATATCGGAAAAGAGGATCATGCGATAGATAGAATAAAAGCCGAAGGTGAAATAGCTGAGCATCCAGAAGACCATCACAGAGACCGGTTCTCCCCTGATCGCCTGCATAAGAAACGGAACCACAAGTGCGGCAACCGCGCAAATGGCACCGTGCCGTCTGTTTCTGTCATTCGCAAACCCGGCAAGCAAAAGGCCCGCCGCATAGAACAGCCTGGAAAACTCAACGCTGATTCCGTTTTCCACATCTCCGGATGGGAATCCAAAAGTACAGCTGTTCACGATGCTGAATACAAGGACAAGCGTGCCGGCAAGAAGCAGGAAATTCCGAAGGTTCGTTCCTTTTGGAATTCGAATCTCCTCTGAAAAACCCTCCTCTGTTTCTTCCTGATTCGTCTGATTCTGTTCTATGCGGATAACGAGAATGGCAAGAACCGTTAAAACCAGACAAATGATCAAAATCCAACCGGAATAATACACCGCTCCATTTCGGATGATTGAGAGGATCCAGGAAGCAATGATAGCTGCACTATACCCAATTCCCAGGGACATAGCGGATCGGGAGGCCTCTGCCCTATATGTAAGCCGGTACAGATAGTATCCCGCAACCCATCCGCAGAAAAGATTCATTGCGCAGCCAAAAGCAACCGTCTGTACGAAAGAGCCGCCGAGGACAGAAGGCACGAGAAAGAGCATATGCAGGCCAAGCGCAGCATAGACAGTCACTTTTGCCAAATCCTCACGGTGCCGCATCATCAGGGAAAACAGGCCTACACCAGCGGCCTGAAAGAGATACCCTATAATCATCGTTACAGCATCGGACAGCGGTGCCTGCGCCAGATCCATGATATGATATGTCCATGCCATATATGCCGTTGAAGTCAGCATGAAGCATATCCCGATGGTGCCTGCACTTAGCAGATGTATTCTTTGTGTCATTGCTCTCATAAAAAACATATCCCTCTTTATTCCCCTCATATCCGGGATCTTCAGCTTCGTCGTGATCGTCTTGTCGATAAACGCAATGATCTCATCCCGGTTGCCGTCGTCGTGCCAGTAAGTGGCGATCGTCGTGGTACTGCCGCGCTTCTCAAAAGTACGCCCGCAGTTGGCTGCCACCTGGAACTGGTTCACGCTGCCATTCAGGCAGAGGCTGATAAAGGTATGCCGGAGATCGTGCAGCGCACTTTTCCCCTTAAAAAAAATAAGATCACGATCCGCGTTTCGTTACTACCACATAACTCTTTTCCCGAGTCGGGATTCTGATTTTTGGTAGTAATTTTGGTAGTAACGACTCGTTTTTCGTGGTCTTATTATAGCAAAAAATGCAGTAAAATTAACGCTTTCTGGATTCTTTGTGCAAATATTACATCTTGAAGCGGTACCCAACTCCCCAGATCGTCTCGATATACTGTGGTTTTGCCGTATTGGTCTCAATCTTCTCACGGATTTTCTTGATATGAACCGTCACCGTCGCGATATCTCCTATCGATTCCATATCCCAGATCTCCCGGAAAAGTTCTTCCTTTGTGTACACGCGGTTGGGGTTTTCCGCAAGGAAGGATAAAAGATCAAATTCCTTGGTCGTAAAGTTCTTCTCCTCATTATTGATCCACACACGCCGTGCCGTTTTGTCGATCTTGATGCCGCGTATTTCGACGATATCATTTTTCTGGGAATTGCTTCCTACCAGGCGTTCATAACGTGCCAGATGTGCCTTTACACGGGCCACCAGCTCACTGGGACTGAACGGCTTTGTCA
>JAZQEX010000081.1:0-10388 GCA_045539215.1 Eubacterium sp.
CATGGCTACGATCCGACTTTGTCTGCTTTGACAGCTTTTCTTATTTGAATCTTGAGTATCAGCCTGTAAAAGAGCTGGGACCTGGTGAGATCGTATTCCTTACACCGGAGTCCTGTACGACGGTAAAAGAGCCGTCCGAGGAAATGCGTGTTTGCTCATTCCTCTGGATCTATTACGGCTTCCCGGCATCCACATATGAAGGCCTGAATGTAGAGATGGCAAGATATGACTGTGGTGCGAAGCTGGCAGCCCGCGATATGGAGCGGACACCGGATATGCCATATGATTACGCGGCAGGTGTTCCGGATTCCGGAAGCGCGCATTCTGTCGGATATTCAAACTATGCAGGCATTCCGCATGCACGTCCGTTTGTAAAATATACAGCGACCTGGGCACGTTCCTTTATGCCGACGATCCAGAGCAGAAGAGATCTGATCGCGCATATGAAGCTTTTGCCGGTACATGATCTGATCGACGGTAAGAGAATGATCCTGATCGACGATTCGATCGTTCGGGGCACGCAGCTTCGTGAGACGACAGAATTCCTTTATAAAGCAGGCGCGAAGGAAGTACACATCCGTCCGGCCTGCCCGCCGCTCGTATTTGGTTGTAAGTACCTGAACTTCTCCAGATCGAATTCCGAAATGGAGCTGATTACAAGAAGAATGATCGAAAAGCTTGAGGGAACTGCATTCCCGAAAGATGAGATCCTACAGAAATACCTGGATCCGGATTCCGATCAGTATAAGGCAATGCTTGAGGAGATCAGAAAAGAGATGAACTTCTCATCCCTGCATTTCCATCGTCTCGATGACATGGTAGAAGCCATCGGAACCAAGGTATCCCCGTGCAAGCTCTGCACCTACTGCTGGAATGGTAAGGAGTAAGCAACCTGCATGACAGAAAAATATAATCTGTGCGGCTGAAAAACAATTTTTAAAGATGCAAAAAGAGACAGCTTAGAATTTTCTATGAAGATAAATTCTAAGTCTGTCTCTTTTTCATCTCATAAAATAATAAATTATACTCAGCCGCACAAAATCCGCTTACTTCTTCATCGCAGCGCGTTTTCTTGCAGTCGGATCAAGGATCTTTTTGCGGATCCGCAGGTTTTCCGGTGTGACTTCGAGCAATTCGTCTGTATCGATGAAATCAAGTGCCTGCTCGAGGCTTAAGATCCTCGGCGGTGTCAGGATGAGTGCTTCATCCGCGCTGGAGCTTCTGGTGTTGGTCAGGTGCTTTTTCTTGCAGACATTCAGCTCGATGTCTTCCGTACGGGAGCATGCGCCGATGACCATACCTGAGTAAACTCGCTCGCCCGGTCCGATGAACAGTGCACCACGGTCCTGTGCAGAGAAAAGTCCGTATGTTACAGATTCTCCATCCTCAAAAGCGATCAGAGAACCAAGTCTTCTGTATTCGATATCGCCACGGTACGGCTCATAACCGTCAAAGACCGTATTCATGATACCGTTGCCCTTGGTGTCTGTCAGGAAGTCACCACGGTAACCGATCAGACCACGTGCAGGGATGTGGAACTCAAGTCGTGTATAGCCGCCACTGATGCTGGTCATATTCCGAAGCTCGCCCTTTCTCTGGCTGAGTTTTTCAATGACAACGCCGGTGAATTCATCCGGAACATCGATATAGGCCTGTTCCATCGGCTCTGTTTTCTTGCCGTTTTCGTCGGTGCGATAGAGGACCTCTGCCTTGCTGACCGCAAATTCATATCCCTCGCGGCGCATATTTTCAATCAGAACAGATAAATGCAGCTCGCCACGACCCGATACCTTAAAGCAATCCGGGCTTTCGGTTTCCTCGACACGCAGGGAAACGTCCGTGTTGAGCTCTCTGAACAAGCGATCTCTGATGTGACGGGAGGTGATGTATTTTCCTTCCTGACCGGCAAGCGGGCTGTCATTGACCATAAAGTTCATGGCGATCGTCGGCTCAGAGATCTTCTGGAACGGGATCGCAACTGGGTTTTCCGGCGAGCAGATCGTATCACCGATGCTGATATCAGAAATACCGGAGATTGCTACGATCGAACCGATGCCTGCCTCTGTTACATCGACTTTGTTCAGACCGTCAAACTCATACAGCTTGCTGATGCGGACCTTCTTGGAAGCCTCCGGATTGTGGTGGTTTACGATCACGACATCCTGGTTTACCTTAAGGCTGCCGTTATCAACCTTACCGATACCGATCCGGCCAACGTATTCATTATAATCGATCGTGCTGATCAGAACCTGCGTGTTCGCATCCGGGTCGCCGGTCGGCGCCGGGATATAGTTGATGATCGTCTCAAACAGAGGCGTCATATTCTTTTTCTCATCATCCAGATCCAGGACAGCGTATCCGTCACGCGCGGAAGCATAGACAAACGGGCAGTCAAGCTGCTCATCTGACGCATCCAGATCCATAAACAGCTCCAGAACTTCATCGATCACTTCATCGGGGCGCGCCTCTGCACGGTCGATCTTATTGATGCAGACAAGCACCGGGAGATCGAGTTCAAGTGCCTTCATCAGTACAAACTTTGTCTGCGGCATCGCGCCTTCAAATGCATCAACAACCAAAACAACGCCGTCAACCATTTTCAGAACACGTTCTACCTCGCCGCCAAAGTCAGCATGACCGGGTGTGTCCACGATATTGATCTTGGTTCCTTTATAAAAAACAGCAGTGTTTTTCGAAAGGATGGTAATACCACGCTCACGCTCAATGTCGTTTGAGTCCATGACACGTTCCTGTACTTCCTGATTCTCACGGAAAACGCCGGACTGCTTGAGCAGCTCATCGACCAGAGTGGTCTTTCCATGGTCAACGTGCGCAATGATCGCGACGTTTCTGATGTCTTCCCGTTTTGTAAGCATAAAAATCCTCTTTTCTGTATATTCTCTCCGGGCAGCCGGAGAATTCTTTGATTAAAAAAAACCGGAACCTACTATAACATAAAATAAGGAAATGTGAAAGCAATAATAAAATATCGCTTTTTGCTTGTCTTTTTCAGACGAATATGCTATCTTTTTGCTGATTTGCGAAAGCTTTGCGCAGATCATTATGGGATTTATAAGGAGAAAATAGTTATGAAGACCGGAAAAGTCATTGTTTATTATGGCAACGGGAGAGGAAAGACATCATCTGCTGTAGGTTACGCGCTTACCGAAGCCGGAAAAGGTGAAAATGCCATTATCATTTCGTTTCTAAAACAAAAGGATGATGAGGTGAATGATTTCATGAAACGCCTCGAGCCGGAAATCCGTGTGTTCCGTTTTCAGAAGTCAGAGAAAATCTATGATGATCTGACAGAGGAAGAGCGCATTGATGAAAACCGCAATATGATGAACGGTTTGAATTATGCCAGAAAAACATTGGTAAACGAGGACTGCAGCGTACTGGTCATGGATGAGATCCTTGGTCTTTTAGACCGTGAGATCATTTCCATGGATGAGATGACGGCGCTTCTTGACAGACGTCAGCCGGAGACGGACCTGATTCTGACAGGACGTGTGCTGCATGATGAACTGCTTCCTTATGTAGATGAAGCATTCGAGATCTCAGTTAAAAAATCCTGAGTTTGTCATACAACAATCGGTTGGTTGACAAGACAATAGCAGAGTGCTATATTGTCAGGTGTAAATTTATTGATAGAGGTTGCGTTTTCCATCAGTAACCGGACGGATGCCGCAGGAGGCAGTTGAGATCCGGAGAAAGGGGGCGACGCCGAAGAGATACAGATTTCCTGTACTGTATTTTCTGGGCGCAGTTTGAATAAGGCTGTGACTGTCATCGTAGTCGATGGGGCGCTATCATGAAATCGAAAATTGTTGATTTCAGGACCGGCGTGAATCGCTGGTCCTTTTTTCAGGATTGACTATCACATCGATTGAAAGCGTTGCCGAACGGAAGAGTACCAAAGGAGGAATTTGGGTATGTCTATTTTCAGAGGAGCTGGTGTAGCGATCGTTACACCGATGAAGGAGAACCTGGACATTGATTATGAAGGCTTAGAGCAGAATATCAATTATCAGGTAGAGAACGGCTGTGACTGTATCATCATCACAGGAACAACAGGTGAAGGTTCTACATTAACAGAAGAAGAGCATCTTCAGGCAGTTAAGGCTGCAGTAGAGTTTACGAACCACAGAATCCCGGTTGTTGCAGGAACCGGTTCTAACTGCACACGCACCGCGATCGCGATGTCCAAAGAAGCAGAAGAGTATGGCGTAGACGGTATCCTGGTTGTAACACCGTATTATAACAAGGCAACACAGGCAGGCCTGGTGTCACACTATACCGCAATTGCGAATGAAGTAAAAGTGCCGATCATCATGTACAATGTACCGTCCCGTACAGGATGCAACATTATGCCGGAGACAGCAGCAACGCTTGTAAAAAATGTTGACAATATCGTAGGTATCAAGGATGCGACAGGAAATCTTTCCCAGGCAGCACAGATGATGAACCTCTGTGACGGACAGATCGAGCTGTATTCAGGAAACGACGATCAGGTGCTCCCGCTTTGCTCAATCGGTGGTATCGGTGTCATCTCCGTACTTTGCAACATCGCGCCGCGCCAGACCCATGACATGGTTATGGAATATCTGGAAGGTGACCGCGAAAAAGCAATGAAGATCCAGCTGGATGCGATCCCGCTTCTGAACGCACTGTTCTGCGAAGTTAACCCGATTCCGATCAAGGCAGCTATGAACATGATGGGAATGCCGGCTGGCCCGCTTCGCCCGCCACTGACAGAGATGACAGATGCCGGAAAAGAGCGTCTGCGCGCAGCAATGGTTGAGTTCGGCCTGCTGTAAATCATAAAGAATTTGATGACGGAAAACCGTCTGACAGACTGAAATTTTTCTTGCCCTCGCCATCTGGCGGGGGTAAGATATTATTAGGATATTTTTGTTAAAGGAGAGTATTATGACCAGAGTAATTATGAACGGCTGTAACGGCCATATGGGACAGGTGATCAGCGAGCTTTGCGCAGCAGATCCCGATGTAGAGATCGTAGCAGGTGTAGATGTAAATACAGAATCAAAAAGCGGATATCCGGTCTTTGCAAGCCTTGCAGACTGTGATGTTGAAGCAGATGCGGTAATTGACTTTTCACATATCAGCTGTGTGGATGCACTTCTTGATACCTGTGTGGAAAAGAATCTGCCGCTTGTTTTATGCACAACCGGCTTACAGGAAGCACAGCTTGCACATGCTGAGGCTGCATGGGGAAAGATTCCGGTATTAAAATCCGCGAACATGTCACTCGGTGTAAATCTTCTGCTTGAGCTTTTACAGAGCGCAGCAAAGACCCTGGCACCGGCCGGTTTTGACATGGAGATCGTAGAAAAGCATCATAAGAGAAAACTCGACGCACCGAGCGGTACCGCTCTGGCGCTTGCAGACAGCTTAAACGAAGCGCTGCCGGATGATTATGAGTATGTATTCGACCGCAGCCAGAGAAGAGAGCAGCGTCCGCAGTATGAGATCGGCATTTCTGCTGTCAGAGGAGGAAATATCGTCGGTGATCACGATGTGATCTTTGCAGGTCTCGATGAAGTCGTTACTTTCAGCCACACCGCTTATTCCCGTTCGATTTTTGCAAAGGGCGCGATCGAAGCAGCAAAATATCTTGTCGGAAAGCCGGCTGGGCATTATGACATGCGTGACGTGATCAGAAACGCTTAAGAATAATCGTTTTTCATAAAACAGCAACAGTACAAAGTTAAGGAGGATACCCCGGTGAAAAAATCAGACATGAAATATCTGGATGTTCTTTCCAGACAGTACCCGACCATTGCATCTGCTGCCACAGAGATCATCAACTTACGTGCAATCTTAAGCCTCCCGAAAGGAACCGAGCATTTTATCTCCGATATTCATGGAGAATACGAGCAGTTTATTCATATTATGAATAACGGTTCCGGCGCCGTCCGCAGAAAGATTGACGAGGATTTCGGATCCTCAATTTCCAGTGATGAGAAACGCCAGCTCGGAATGCTGATTTATTATCCGGAGTTGAAGTTAAAACAGATCGAGGAGCAGATCCAGGATCAGGACGAGCTCTATGACTGGTACCGTGTGACGATCTTCCGTCTGGTACTGATCTGTAAGAATGCAGCTTCCAAATACACCAGATCCAAGGTGCGTAAAGCGCTGCCGGCTGATTTTGCCTATATCATCGAAGAGCTTATGACAGGCCGTCCGGATGTGGCAGACCAGGAAGCATACTATAACGAGATCGTCAATGCCGTTATTGAGACCGGAAGAGCAGATGAGCTGATCGAAGACCTTTGCAAGCTGACACGTCGGTTTGTCATCGATCACCTGCATGTTCTCGGCGATATCTATGACCGTGGTCCGTATCCGAACCTGGTTATGGATGAACTGATGAAGCATCACTCCGTAGACATTCAGTGGGGTAACCACGATGTCCTCTGGATGGGCGCAGCAGCAGGAAGCGAAGCCTGCATGGCCAACATGATGCGTATTTCCGCAAAATACGGTAACCTGCCGATCTTAGAAGACAACTATGGCATCAACATTATCCCGCTGATGCGTCTGGCAATGGAAGTTTACGCAGATGATCCGTGTAAACAGTTTAAGCTGAGCGTCGACGAGGATTACGAGACAGCTGACCGCGAGCTGGATATGAAGATGCACAAAGCAATCGCCATCATCCAGTTCAAGCTGGAAGGAAATATCATCAAAGAGCATCCCGAGTGGGATATGTTTGAGAGAAACCTTTTAGAGACAGTCGATGTGGAAAAAGGAACCGTTACGGTAGAAGGCGTAGAATATCCGCTGACCGATACGAACTTCCCGACACTGGATCCGAACGATCCGTATAAGCTGTCTCCGCAGGAAGAAGATGTTGTAAAACGTCTGAAAGCAAGCTTCATGCATTCAGACCGCCTGCAGCGTCATATCCGCTTTATGTATGCAAAGGGCGGCCTGTACAAGGTTTACAACGGAAACCTTCTTTTCCACGGCTGTGTGCCGCTCAACGACGACGGCTCCTTTATGAAGGTCAACATCTTCGGAAAAGAATATTACGGTAAAGAACTGTATGACGTTCTTGAGACCTATGCCCGCAAAGGCTTCTTCTCAACAGACGAAAAAGAACGCAAAAAAGGACAGGATATCCTGTGGTTTACCTGGATCAGTAAAAACTCACCGGTATTCGGCAAGGCGAAGATGACCACCTTCGAGCGTTACTTTATCGCAGACAAAGAGACCCATAAAGAGCCGAAGAACCCGTACTACCTGCTCTATGAAAACGAGGAAGTCTTAAACAACATCCTTGCAGAGTTCGGACTTCCGGCAGAAGGATCACATATCATCAATGGTCACGTACCGGTTAAGGCAAAGAAGGGCGAGTCACCTGCGAAGTGCAACGGCAAGCTTCTTGTCATTGATGGCGGCTTCTCCAAGCCGTATCAGAAGACCACAGGCCTGGCAGGCTACACCCTGATCTACAACTCCTATGGTCTGGTCCTGACAGCACACCAGGTATTCAAATCCATGGAAGAAACCGTCTTAAACGAAGACGACGCGGAATCCTCCATCGTACTGGAAGAAAACGTCGTAAAACGTAAGATGGTAGCTGATACCGACAACGGTAAAGTCCTTCAGAAATACATTGACGAGCTCGAGGCACTGCTGAAGGCTTACAGAAGCGGTGAGATTGCTGAGAAGGCGTAGATCCAAGAAGTGGAATCGCTGAGAAGGCGTAGATCATATCGGATTTGTTGATTGGCGTAAAAAGTTAACATATGCAAGTCTGATTTTAGTGCTAAGCACAAAAAAGGAAGAATGATTATGTTATTAGCAACAACAGAAAAGGTTCCCGGAAAAGAGTATGAAGTACTTGGCTTAGTCGAAGGCAGCATGATCCAGAGCAAAAACATCGGAAAAGACATCACACAGGGCTTCAAAGGCATCGTTGGCGGCGAATTAAAACAATACACCACCATGCTGAACGAATCCAGAGAAGCAGCGAAAGAGCGCATGATCGCCCAGGCGACAGCACTTGGCGCAGACGCAGTGGTAGGAGTACGTTACACAACCTCCGCAGTCATCCAGGGCGCAGCCGAGATGCTTTGCTACGGAACCGCAGTGAAATTTGTCTAGAATTGTTTCCGGAGAGGTTCGCCTCTCGTCTAATAGCGTGATCGGAGAGGTTCATCCCTCGTCTAAAAGAATGATCGGAGAGGTTCGCCCATGTCGGGTGAACCTCTTTTGTATTTGTTTGGTGTTTGGAATGGCCTTGCGGGTAAGCGGTCAGCTTATGTAAGCTTAATAAGCCTGGTAGGACTGGCGGAAATCGCGTCAATGTCAGTTCTAATTAGCTAAGGCAGGGGATTCGGACTGACACAAATCGAGTTGAGGTCAGTCCGGAAAAGATAGTTTAGGTAGTACGAGCTGACTATACTTGTTTTGAATGCCAACTCGCAAATGAATAATAAGTAATCCAGACTGACAATGCTTGATTATGCGTCAGCTGGCATAGCTCAATAATATCAGCCCGGACTGACATATAGATCAAAAGAGTCATGCCAACATGGACAGAAAAGTACTTAAAGCTGACAGTAGCAAAAATGGAAATATTGGATTTCAAATAATTGAAAAAAAGAGTTGACAAATGTCATCACATGTTGTAATCTACTAAATGTGCTTGAAACGAGCACACAAATAAGCGCGAGTGGCTCAGTTGGTGGAGCGCGACCTTGCCAAGGTCGAGGCCGCGGGTTCGAGTCCCGTCTCGCGCTCTAGACAAAGGATCATCCGAGAGGATGGTCCTTTTTTTGTCCAGTGCCCGCAAACCCAGTGTTTTCAATGGTTTGCGGGCTTTCTTTAATTCATTCCAACAGTAAATATTTCCTCGAAAAAACAAGAAAAACCAAGACCGCGGGCATTGGACCCGTCTCGCGATAATACACTATCCATTGAAACGTAGTGTTCATGCGGGTTTCAGCAGTTTGAGAAGTGATTACGTTTGGGTCCCCTTGGGTCCGTAAATAGTTTCTTTTGAGCTGCTGTAGGATTTGAAGATTTGTCATTGAAATGTAGTGAAAGACATGATAGCGTTATGTATATACATATTAATCGAAGTGAGGACTATCGGATGACTATCAGTGAGAGAATATTTCAAATTATGGAAGAACGTGGATTGACGTTATATAGATTGTCAAAGATGACCGGGATTTCATACCAGACGATGATTGACTGGAAAAAAAAGAACACGAATCCGGGAGCAGATAAGATCATGCTGCTTTGCTCTGCACTAGAAGTAACCCCAGAATTACTTTTAACCGGGAGGGGAAGAGAAGAAAAATTGGATAAAGTATCATATGAGATGAAATCAGATTCAGAAGGAGATGTATTGCTGGCATATCGGGAATTATCTGCATCAAAGAAAAAACGACTGCTGGCATACATGAATATGTTACAGAATACAAAGTGAGGTAGTTAAAGTGAATAATGAAATTGCATTATTTTCAGATGGAGAAATTATACTCGAAGTTCCAATAACGCCAGAACGGGATACAGTATGGTTGACACAAGCGCAAATGAGTGAATTATTTGGGACTGCGCGTTCATCTATCGCATATCATATTAATAATATTTTTAAAGAAGAAGAGTTAGATAAGGATACTTCTGTCGAAAAATTCGACAGAAGTATAGAATCAGCGTCAAGACCTCCTCAATATTATAATTTAGACGTAATTATTTCAGTGGGATATCGGGTAAAATCTCGCAGAGGTATAGAATTCCGGCGCTGGGCTAATAAAGTTCTTAAAGATTATATCTTAAAGGGATATGCAGTAAATGATATCCGTATCAAGCAATTAGGATCGGCCGTACGTTTGATGAAACGTGTCGAAGAGGATCTGGATGCAAAACAGGTCTTGGACGTGATCGAGCGTTATAACACAGCGTTAGATTTATTAGACGATTATGATCATCAAACAATGAAGCGACCGAAAGGTTCAGGAAATGCATATATTCTGACATATGAAGAATGCCGTGGCCTAATCGATCAGATGCATTTTTCTAACCAATCGGATTTATTTGGAAATGAGAAAGACGATTCTTTTAAAGGCAGTATCGGGAATATTTATCAATCATTTGCCGGAGAGGAAATATACCCGAGCATGGAGGAAAAGGCAGCAAATCTTCTTTATTTCATTACAAAGAATCATAGTTTTTGGGATGGAAATAAACGCATTGCTGCTGCGATTTTCCTTTTGTTTCTGGAGCGAAACGGAATCCTTTTTGATGATGCAGGCAATAAACTATTAGACGACCATACTCTGGTTGCATTAACAATCATGATTGCTGAATCCAGAGCGGATGAAAAAGAAATGATGATCAGTGTG
>JAZQEX010000082.1:0-34005 GCA_045539215.1 Eubacterium sp.
ATTCCGCTCTGGCACTGCAGGAGCTCATCGACATGGGCGTAGACAACATCATCACCTTTGATGCTCACGACCCGCGGATCCAGAATGCGATCCCGCTGCACGGCTTCGAGACCGTACGTCCGGCATATCAGTTTGTCAAGAGCATCCTGACACAGGAAAGTGATATCAAGGTCGACGCAGATCATCTGATGATCATCAGCCCGGATGAAGGCGGAACCGACCGTGCTGTCTTCCTGGCAAACGTACTGGGTGTCGACATGGGTATGTTCTATAAGCGCCGCGACTACAGCACAATCGTTGACGGTATGAATCCGATCGTTGCACACGAATTCCTGGGATCCTCCCTTGACGGCAAGGATGTCTGGATCGTGGATGATATGATCTCTTCAGGCGGCAGTATGCTTGACGTTGCAAAAGAGCTTAAAAAGCGCAATGCCGGCAGAATCTTCGTCATCGCAACCTTCGGGCTGTTCACAAATGGTCTGGAGAAATTCGACAAGGCATATGAAGAAGGTCTGATCTACAGAGTCGTAACCACAGACCTTGCATATCAGCCGCCGGAACTCTATGACCGTGAGTACTACATCAACTGCCCGATGGCGAAATATATCGCATTTATCATCGATACCGTAAACCACGACACCTCGATCAGCGATCTGTTAAATCCGTACAACCGTATCAAAGACTTTGTGGCAAGATATGAGCGCGGCGAGCTGACAGAAGAGGACCGTGAGTAATCTGAACAACATATCACAGTAATCAAAAAACAGGCATCCAAACGGATGCCTGTTTTTAAAGTCTCATTTCTTAAGTCTCAATTCTTCGGTCAGTCTTTATTCTGTGCAGAGCAGATAATGCTCCATCGCCGACAATGCTTTTTCTTCATCTGTCCCATCTGCCGTGATCATAACCTTCTTGCCCTCTGCCGGACGAAATGCCATGATCCCCATGATGCTCTTCGCATTGATACAGTGGTCACCTTCTACCAGATTCACCGTGCTCTCAAACCGGCACGCTACCTGTACAAGCTCCGCAATCGGATTCTTGTACTTCTTTGCAATGTCTGCAATGACAACTTCTTTCGTACTCATAGTCTCTCTCCTCGTAACGAAAAATCGCTTTCAACCAACACCTGATAAAAACTTGTTTTCTGCATTTTTTGAAAACAAATGATCGCTAAGCATCAGTTTAATCCTAAACGACGCGTTTGGCAAGATGCCCAATTTGAAATCCATGTTTTGTACGAACTTCTTTAAGAAATTTAACTTTTATTATGCAGATTGGTCAATCCAATATCTTTTTAGTTGATGCCCTGTGCGATCATTGCATCACAAACTTTTTCAAAACCTGCAATGTTAGCGCCTGCTACATAGTCGCCTTCTTTGCCATAGCGTTTTGCAGCTTCATCGATACTGTGATAGATGTTAACCATGATGTCTTTGAGCTTGCCGTCTACTTCTTCGAATGTCCAGCTCAAACGCTCGCTGTTCTGTGACATTTCCAGAGCGGAGGTAGCAACACCACCTGCGTTGGAAGCTTTACCCGGTACAAACAGAACACCTGCATCCTGCAGATATTTTGTAGCATCCAGAGAGGTCGGCATGTTAGCGCCCTCAACAACAGCCTGAACACCGTTTGCAACCAGTGCCTTAGCATCCTCGATCAGCAGCTCGTTCTGTGTAGCACACGGAAGTGCGATATCACATTTTACAGACCATACGCCCTTGCCTTCATGATACTCTGCGCTCGGACGCTTCGCAGCATACTCTGTCAGACGTGCACGGTTTACTTCTTTTACTTCCTTGAGCAGTGCAACATCGATGCCTTCCGGATCATAGATCCAGCCTGTGGAATCAGAGCAGGTAACCGGTTTTGCACCAAGCTGCTGTGCCTTCTGGATCGCATAGATCGCTACATTACCGGAACCGGATACTGCAACAGTCTTGCCAGCGATGTCTTTGCCATTGCACTTTAACAGCTCTTCTGTAAGATACAGAACACCATAGCCTGTTGCCTCTGTACGAGCCAGAGAACCGCCATAGCTTAAGCCTTTACCTGTCAGAACACCTTCATACAGGTTCTTGATGCGCTTGTACTGACCATACATGTAACCGATCTCTCTTGCGCCTGTTCCGATGTCACCAGCCGGTACGTCGATATCAGCGCCGATGTATTTGGAAAGCTCTGTCATGAAAGCCTGGCAGAATGCCATAACTTCGCGGTCAGATTTGCCCTTCGGATCGAAGTCGGAACCACCCTTGCCGCCGCCGATCGGCAGGCCTGTCAGGGAGTTTTTAAAGATCTGCTCAAATCCAAGGAATTTGTTGATACCGATATATACGGACGGATGAAGACGAAGTCCTCCTTTGTACGGGCCAATGGCATTGTTGAACTGTACACGGTAGCCTGTGTTCACCTGTGCCTGTCCGTTATCATCTACCCATGCTACACGGAATTTGATCTGACGATCCGGCTCTGTGATGCGCTCTAAGATCGCTTCTTTACGATACAGCTCTTCGTTCGCGTCAATAACCGGACGAACAGACTCCATAAATTCCTCAACTGCCTGCAGGAATTCCGGCTCTGCTGCATTTTTTGTTCTTACCCGTTCGAGTACTTCATCTACATATCCCATAATAACTTCTCCTTTTTGGTGCGAAAATAAAACGTCTGTGTTCGTTTTATTTCAGTTTCAACATTCACAAAAGACATCATAGTACAATTCGATTCATTATACAAGACATTTTTTGCGTTCTTTTTACATTTTTGAATTTGTTACTACTAAAAATTGCAGATTTTTCTGTTTTTCACCTCTTTTCTTGCCTAAAATGGCGTTTTCTGCATTCAATCATTCAGTTTTGCTTTGCCGCTTTAACACATTGCTTCATTTGCGCAAACCTGTTTTTAAGCATAGAAAAACCGTCGAAACGCCTTTGTTTCAACGGTTTTATTCATTCACATTTTCGTACTGTACAACGTACTCCGGATTCTCCAGTGAGTAGGTGACGATCTGCTCCTTACTCGGAGTCGACATCCCCAACTCTCCTGCTTCATTTTTCACTGCGTTCAGGTCACCCGATGTTGCCAGACGGCTTTCCAGACTGTCATTGTCCGAGATCATCTGCTCTAACTGCGTCTGCATCGAAGACACCGTCTTCATCCGCTCCGTCAACTGACTCTGCAATGTCAGATAGAAAGCGCAGACCAGAATCAATGCGATCATCGCAACTGTAAGGAAAGCAACGAAGCGCGGCGAAAGTACTGCACTCCGTTCCCGGTTGCTCTGCACTGCCGCTGCCTCTTCCTTCAGGCGCTTCTGCCTCTCACGCGCCTTCAAAACATGGGAAGGGACTTTAACAGGCTCTACAAATACTCTGCCGTTTACCTGTGCAACCTTATAATATTTTCCGATCGGGCCCTGGTTTTCGTCATATGCCACTTGCTGGTTCAAGCGTCTAAACCCCCGTAAAAATACAATAGATTGTGGTAACTTCATACCTTAATACCAGATTTAGTATACATCAGATGACGCTGAATGTATACCCCTTTCCCTTAATTAATACAAAAATATGTCAAAGTTGTTACATTATAACTGAATGAGGCCGGAATGTCAAAAAAGTTTGTATAAATTTTCTATAACAAGAAAATCTATCGCTCCAGGTTTGCAAATTTCGTATAGTTTGCCAGCCATACCAGCTCTACCGTTCCGATCGGGCCGTTTCTCTGCTTTGCAATGATAACTTCCGCAATGCCCTTTTTGGTCGAGTCTTCATGGTAGTATTCATCTCTGTAAAGGACCATTACGACGTCCCCATCCTGCTCCATCGCTCCGGATTCACGCAGATCGGACAGAATCGGCTTTTTATTCTCACGCTGCTCAACTGCACGGGACAGCTGAGAAAGTGCGATAACGGGCACATTAAGCTCTCTGGCGATCTGTTTTAATCCACGGGAGATGTCTGAGATCTCCTGCTGTCTGGAATCACTCCGTCTGCCGCCGCCTGACATCAGCTGAAGGTAGTCGATGATGACGAGCTGGATGTCGTGCTCTAATTTGAATTTACGACACTTGCTTCTGAGCTCTGAAAGCGAGATACCCGGTGTGTCGTCGATGATCAGATTTGAATTTCCGATGACGCCGGCACTTTCGATCAGGTTTTCCCAGTCATTGTCCGACAGATTACCGCTTCGGATATTCTGGGCATCGACCCTTGATTCCATGGAAAACAGACGGTTTACCAGCTGCTCCTTGGACATTTCCAGGCTGAACAGTGCAACCGCCTTTTTATCGCGGAACGCAATATGCTCTGCAATATTTAATACAAAAGCTGTTTTTCCCATTGACGGACGTGCAGCCACAAGCACCAGATCGGAGGGCTGGAGTCCCGACAATTTATAATCGAGATCCGCAAAGCCGGTCGCAACACCGGTGACGTTTCCTGTCGTCTGAGAGGCTTTTTCGATCCGCTCCAGTGCGGATACGACGATCTGGCGGATCGGCACAACATCTGAACCGGTTCTGCTCTGCAGAAGGGAAAAGATCGTTTTTTCCGTATCCTCCAGAATATCCTCTACGCTGTCACTATCCTGGTAGCAGCGCTCTGTGATCCCGTCATTTGCACGGATCAGCCGCCGCAGCACAGACTTCTGCGCTACGATCTTCGCATAATCACGTACATGCGCAGATGTCGGCAGACCTGCTAGAAGGTCGCCGATGTATTCCATACTGCTGATCTCCGGCGGCACAGACATCTCTAAAAGGCGGTTATGGAGCGTAACCATATCCACTGCCTGTCCCGCATTATAAAGACTTGTGATGGCTTCAAACAGGATCCCGTACTGGGAATAATAAAAATCTTCTTTTGTTAAAAGCTCTGCCGCGGTCAGGATCGCGTTTTTGTCCATGATCATCGATCCGATCACAGACTGTTCTGCTTCCAGACTGCTTGGCATGACCCGCTTGATTGGCGTTTCGTCCATTTCTTACTCTCTACTTCGCATTTACCTGCACACGCAAAACTGCAGTTACTTTCGGATGCAGCTTGATCGGCACCTCATGTACACCAAGAGACTTGATCGGTTCGGAAAGAACCATTTTTTTCTTATCCAGTTCCAGAGAGAACTGTTCCTTTGCTGCTTCCGCAATTTCCTTAGTGGAAACAGATCCGAAGGTCCGTCCGCCTTCTCCGGCCTTTACCTCGACCGTGACTTTTTTTCCTTCCAGATCCTTTGCCAGCTGCTGGGCTGCTTCAAGCTGCTCCTGTGCCACTTTATCGGCATGTTTTTTCTGCAGCTTCAGGTCATTCATATTTTTACCGGTTGCTTCCACAGCAAGCTTTTTGGGAAACAGCATGTTTTTCGCATAGCCGTCACTGACCTCGATAATGTCTCCCTTTTTCCCCTGTGTCTTTACATCCTGCAGCAAGATTACTTTCATAACTTAATGTCTCCTTCTTCTATCATCTCATCGATCGTATTCCGGATGATCGTCTTCGCTTCTTCTACTGAACAGTTTGCAAGCTGTGCACCGGCCGTACTCATATGTCCGCCGCCGCCGAGCCGTTCCATGATCCTCTGTACATTGATCTCATCGATGGAACGTGAACTGATGTAGATCTTTTCATGGTATTCTGCCAGGACAAACGATGCCCTGATCCCAACGATATTCAAAAGCTCATTCGCTGCCTGTGCGCTTGCGATCGTAGGACTCTTCACCTGGTCTGCCGGGCAGACACTGATCGCAAAATGTTCCCTGTATACTTCTGCTCTGCGGATCGCTTCCGCACGTGCTTTGTAGGCATCCATATCATTTCGCATCATCTTGCGCACATTGGTCACATTAACACCCATTCTGCGCAGATATGCTGCCGCCTCAAAGGTACGCACGCCGGTTTTCGACATGAAGTTGTTCGTATCGATCAGAATACCTGCGTAGATGACATCCGCCTCATCGACAGAAAGGTGAATATTATCATCAAAGTACTGCAGGATCTCTGCGATCATCTCACACGCCGAAGACGCATTCGGCTCGATATAGGAAAGTTCCGCCTGGCGGATTGTCTGCTCGCCGATCCGGTGATGATCAAACACAACGACCGTACGGGCCTGTGACAACAGCGCCGGGCTTTCCGTATAGCTTGGCCGGTTCGTATCGACCACAACAAGGACCGAATTCGGCCCGATGGTTTCATATGCCTGTCCGGGAGAAATGATCATATCTGCCGGATATCCCTTTTCCGGTGTGAAACAATCCCGGAACGGCTTTAGCGATGTCGTTACTTCTCCGAGAACGATATGCGCTTTTTTACCGATCTGACGTGCCGCGCAGTAAATACCGACAGCTGCACCGAACGAGTCGATATCTGCCATCGTATGACCCATGATATAGCAGCTGTCGCGCGTCATCATCAGCTCGCGCAGTGCCTGTGCCTTTACTCTGGCCTTTACTCTGGTGGATTTCTCTGTGTGCTCTCTGTTGCCGCCATAGTAGCTGATCTTATCACGGGTCTTTACGACTGCCTGGTCTCCGCCTCTGCCAAGTGCAAGATCCATCGCTGTGCGGGCATACTCATAGTTTTTGATGTAGTCATTGCCGACATATCCGAAGCCCATGCTCAGGGAAACCGACTGATCGCCACCCGCCTTGATGCTCTTGACTTCCTCAAGCAGGCCGAACTTTTTCTCCTGAAGGCCTGTCAGATACTTCCGCTTAAACACGACAAAATATTTGTCTTTTTCAGTCTTTTTGACCAGACCGTCAATCGCAGAGAAATAGCGTGTTACCTTACGGTCAACCATCGCCATCAAAAGCGACTGCTTCATGTCATCTACAAGCTCTGTGACCTCATCATAATTATCAATGTAGATCAGACCTGCGACGAGCTGAATGTCTTCATTCATTTTCTTGTATTCGACAAGCTCCGTCTCGTCAAACAGGTATAAAACGATCAGGCTCTCCTCTGTACGGCGGGCCTTTTTCCCCTTTGACTGCTCCTGTGCAGATGCTGCCTCTTCCGGGACATCATTTGCAAAGCTCACGTGCTTCACATATGCACGGAAGATCCGGTCATTGTAGTGGACCTCGAAATCGCCTCCGTCACCTTTCAGCAGGCGCTCTTTCGTCAGCTCCGGAAAAACCGCGGATACCGATTTGCGGAAGCCCTTTTCACGTCCGGTAAGCTTGCGGAAGCTCTCGTTCATCCACAAAAGCTTTCCATCCGGGTCCAGAACTGCATAAGGCAGCTCCAGTTCATTGATCATTTTCTTTTGCAGCAGACCATACTGGGACGCATAATCCACCATTTCTTCCCGCGAACGGGTCTGATGCACCTGATACAGCGACGAAACCACGATCAGATACGCCAACACAAATGCTGACGTAGCCAGTCCGGCTTTCAGGTCAACAAAATACAGACACGCCGCAGCTGCCGCAAAAGGGATCGTTAAAAACAGCGGTATCTTCATAAAATTGGATACCTGTACTGTCTTCTTCTCATTTTCCGACATCTCATCCTCCCATACGCAATTTTATGCGCACAACAATCCCTGTATTTTAATACAGGTTATGAGTGGGAAATATTATAGCATAATCCGTCATTTCTAACAACTGTTTCCGATGGCAGGCAAAAGAAAAAGGACTGCTGTCTCATAACAGCAGTCCTTAGAAATTCTGATTAGTCCTGTACGTACGGCATCAGTGCTACGTGGCGGGCTCTCTTGATCGCAACTGTGATCGCTCTCTGGTGCTTAGCACAGTTTCCTGTTACTCTGCGCGGAAGGATCTTACCACGCTCGGAAATGTACTTGCGAAGCTTTGCAGTATCTTTGTAATCGATCACATTGTCTTTTCCGCAGAATACACAGACTTTTCTTCTTCTACGGCCACCCTTTTTGTAGCCACCTTTGTTCTCTCTATATGCCATGATGATTTTCCTCCTTAGTTAAACGGTAATTCTTCATCGATCCCATCCGGGATATTCATAAACCCATCACCAACTTCTGCAGTCGGAGTCGGTGCCTGCACCGGAGAAGCTGCCTGTGCCGGCTCCTGCGGGATAAATGCCCCCGCATTCTGCTCGCTCGCCTGCTTGCTCTCTGCAAACTCCTGCTCTTCAACGATGACGTCAGTAGTGTATACCCTCTGACCGTCTCTGTTGGTGTAGCTGCCTGTCTGGATCCGACCTGTCAGGGCGATCTTTGTGCCCTTATGCAGATATTTCTCTGCAAACTCAGCCTGGCGTCCAAATGCTACGCAGCCGATAAAATCCGCACTCTGTCCGTCATTGTTTCTCTTGAATCTGCGGTCAACGGCAATCGTATAACGTGCGATCGCTGTCGCCTGCTCACCCTGTGAATAACGGATCTCCGGATCTCTGGTCAAACGACCCATCAAAATAACCTTGTTCATGAAAATACCTTTCCTTTCTTATGCTTCGTCTTTTCTGACGACAAGGAAACGGAGAACATGGTCCATGATTCTGACATTCTGCTCAAGCTCAGCCGGAACTTCCGGATTTGCATCAAACTGGATGAAGTAGTAGAAACCTTCGCTCATCTTCTGGATCTCATAAGCGAGCTTTTTCTTTCCCCACTCTTCCACTTCAGTCACAACACCGCCGAAGCGCTCGATGTAGCCTTTTGCCTTTTCTACAACAGCCGCTCTGGCTTCGTCCTCGATTTTGGCACTTACGATTAATGCCAATTCATACTTGTTCATGCTTTACCCTCCTTTTGGTCTTTCGGCCCCCGCAGTTCGCAGGAGCAAGGACTGCTGCATTTCGCAGCACAAAAATATATCACGAGTGGTTATTGTAACACAACCAACTTCCCGCTTCAAGAGCGTTTTTAGAAAAAACGTTTCTTTTTAACTTTTCGCCTGTGCAATGTTCATCATCTGCTTCAAATACCCGAGACACTCCTTAGCGTACGAAGTCAGATCATAGCCTCCCGCAAGAAAAACTTTTCGTAACGGGATCCATGTCGCCGCGATCACACTCTCCATCAGCCCGACTGCGATCAGCTCTTCACATCTGCCAAATCCGAGCCGTCCAAGCGTCTGACCCTGGAAAATGATATGCGGCAGCTCGTCAACAAGCATCTGTCTGCAGATCTGCTTTAGTGCCGGCGATTTCACGCATGCTGCGAGCGCGCGGTAATAAGACAATGCCACGATCTCTGCCGTCACGAGCACAAGAACTTCTCCCTTCAACCCGCCGAAGCGGCGCAGCTCCCGAAAGCACTGGTCGAGCACCGACACTTCCATGTCCGGCACCTGATAGCAGTCCAGATACTTCTTTAAATAAACGGAATGCCAGTTTTCTTCACGGATGAACCACTTCATGCATTCCACATAGGTCTCATCCCCGGTGCGATCCGCATATTTTCTGACTTCCTTCATCAAATGCACACCGTCTGAACGCTCGCCCATCTGAAATGCCTGGATCGTCGGAAAGAGCATCAGTGCCTGCGCTTCGCTAAGATCCGGTTCGTTTGAAAAATCCGGCTGCAGGCGTGCTTCATCGCGCTCTTTAAAATGACGAAGCCAGTCCTCCTGCGTATATCCGATTTCATCCCTGTCATACAAACAATACATTTTCACACACTCCCATCCTTTGTGTCCGCCAATCTGTGATCCGCCGCAACCAACTAGCAGCCCAGATGCTCCATGCCCTGTCCGATGATCGTTCTGACATGATCATCCGCAAGAGAATAAAAGGCCTGCTTGCCCTCTCTTCTGCTCTTTACCAGACGGTTCTGCTTTAAGATCCTCAGCTGATGTGAGATCGCAGACTGCGTCATCCCCAGTGTTTCTGCCAAGTCACAAACACAGACTTCCGCTTCAAAAAGCACAAACAGAATGCGGATTCTCGTAGAATCTCCAAACACTTTAAACAGTTCTGCCAGATCATACAGGCTGTCTTCATCCGGCATATGTTCCTGCACATACCGAAGTGTATCTTCGTGCAGCTCTTTTACTTCACATGTTTCCAGTTCATTTGCTTTCATCTTCATTCTTCCTCATTCAAACGCCACTATTTTTATTCGTATATCATATTTCCTGACACTTAAAATCAGTCATCTTTGACGCGAAGTGCACGGATCGCATTCAATACTGCGATCACCATAACGCCGACATCCGCAAAGATCGCTGCCCACATATTCGCAATGCCGAGTGCTCCCAACACCAGGCAGAGCAGTTTCACACCAATCGCAAACCAGATGTTCTGGTACACGATCCTGAGACACTTTGAAGAGATCCGGATTGCTTTTACGATCTTGGCCGGGTCATCATCCATCAAAACAATGTCTGCAGACTCGATCGCAGCATCGGATCCGAGCGCCCCCATCGCGATTCCGATGTCCGCGCGGGAAAGGACCGGTGCATCGTTGATTCCGTCCCCGACAAACGCAAGGACTTCTTTCTCTTTCTGGTTTTGCAGCAATTGCTCGACCAGGTCAACCTTATCTGCCGGCAGCAGTTCGCTGTGCACTTTGTCTACGCCAAGCTCCTTTGCAACCGCCTCAGCCACGCTTTTATTGTCACCAGTCAGCATGACAGTCTGTGCCACGCCTGCCTTTTTCAATCCTTCGATCGCAGACTTTGCAGTTTTCTTAATCCTGTCTGAAATCAGGATATGTCCTGCGTACGTGCCGTCTACTGCCAGATGTACGATCGTCCCCGGTTTTTCTTCCGGCTGCGGTGTAAGTCCTTCTTCCTGCATCAGACGGTCATTTCCGACAGCAACTTTTCTGCCATCCACCAATGCCGTAACACCGGCGCCGCCGTGCTCTTGTATATCCGATACGCGGGATGCCTTCACATCTTTTCCATATGCCTTCTGCAGGCTCAGGCTGATCGGGTGCGATGAGAACTGCTCCGCATGTGCAGCATATTCAAGAATCTCTTCTTTTGAAAAGCCATTGGCCGGCACGATTTCTGCGACTTCAAAAACACCTTCGGTCATCGTTCCCGTCTTGTCAAACACGACCGTTTTGGTATTTGACAAAAGCTCCAGATAATTCGATCCTTTTACCAGGATTCCGTTGCTGCTCGCACAGCCGATTCCTGCAAAGAACGAAAGCGGGATACTGATGACGAGTGCGCACGGGCAGCTGATGACAAGGAATGTCAACGCACGGTAGATCCAGTCCGTCCACTCAGGTGTCAGATGCAAAAGCCCCATCCGCACAAGCGGCGGCGCGATCGCAAGTGCCAGCGCTCCGTAACAAACGATCGGCGTATAATATCTGGCAAACCGGGTGATGAAGTTCTCCGGCTTGGACTTGCGCATGCCGGATTCCTCTACCAGTTCGAGAATCTTTGATACGGTCGAATCCGCAAATTCCTTCGTCGTCCGGATCTTGATCATGCCATCCATGCTGATGCATCCGCTGATCACTTCGTCACCTGTCTGCGCATGTCTCGGCAGGCTCTCACCAGTCAGTGCACGCGTGTCGAGCGATGCCTCTCCCTCGATGATCACACCGTCGATTGGGATCTTTTCTCCCGGCTTTACGACGATCACGCTGCCCGGCTCAACATCCTCGGGATCCATTTCCTCGATCTCACCATCTTCCGTCAGCATATATGCATAATCCGGGCAGATATCCATCAGGTCCGCAATGTTCCTGCGGCTTTTCCCGACTGCCATGCTCTGGAACAGCTCTCCGATCTGATAAAAGAGCATAACAGCAACGCCCTCGGTATATTCGCCAAGCACGATCGCTCCGATCGTTGCGACCGCCATCAGGAAATTCTCATCAAAAACCTGCCGGTTGATGATGCCTTTCCCGGCCTTTTGTAAAATGTCATATCCGATCAGGATGTATGGAATCAGAAAGAGCAAAAGCCTTGCGGTCCCTTTGACCGGCAGCAGGGCAAAAACGACCATAAGAACAGCCGTAACAATGATCCTGATCAGCACTTTTTTCTGCTTCTTACTCATGATGTATTCTTCTTTCCAAATCAAAGTGCTGCGCCATGTGACGCAGCACTTTAATCTTCTTTATAAATAGATCTCACAATCAGACTCTACCTTGCGGCAGGCTTTTAATGCCGACTGCATGACAGAATCCACTTCTGCGCCGTCTTCAAACTCCACCTTCATCTTCAAAGCCATGAAATTTACTGTGCAGTCCTTGACACCTTCAGTCTTCTTCACCGCTTCTTCCATCTTTGCAGCACAGTTTGCGCAGTCCACTTCGATCTTATAAGTCTTCTTCATAATGTCTGTCTCCCTTTATGGTTTTATTATTCTTGCTCATTTATTGCGATTAAACTTGCACATATGAGCAATTGTTCATATGTTTGTTTTTATTATAGCACTGTGTATGGGGTTGTCAACAAGGAATTATTGTGTAGCCCTTCTAGTTTTTTTATGCAATCCATTCCCGATCAGATTACTTTGGAACTTTTTCTCATCATTTCATTTGAAAAGTTCCAAAATCAGCCCCGACCAAGTCTTTAGGCTTCATTTTTCGTATGTTTTGGAACTTTCTGACCGCAATATGTCTGCTTTAGTTCCAAATTTTCCTGATTTTGGAACTCTCTGCTGCTATTTGCCTGGGTATAGTTCCAAAACTTACTTAAAACCGGCTTTTTACGCCTGCGTTTCAGGACTTTTGGAACTTTCAGCTGCCGTAACGTCAATTCTGTTCCAAAATCCCGTTGGCGCCACAACACTTGCCTTTTAACCCTGGCTGGCGCCGGCATCACTTGCTTAAAATCCCACCTGCGCCGGCAACAAAAAAACAGCCCCGCCCTTGTGTACTTTCCATACACAAGGGCGGGCTGCCATACTCAAGTAAAACTTCTTGTTTACTGCGCTGCTTCATATCCTTCCGGAATGGTGATGCCAAGAGATTCGCACAGTGCCGCATTTACGGTCTTCGTGGTCTGATCTGCTGTCTCGACTTCCATCTCGGCCGGATTTGCGCCGTTTGCAAGGATCTCATATGCCATCAGACCGGTCTGATAGCCAAGGTCATAATAGCTGATGGATACTGCTGCGATGCCGGTATCAACGTCTCCCCAGCCTGTAACAACCGGGATGCCTGCAGGCTGAACGATATTCTTAACGGTTCCGATCGCTGCTGCAAATGTGTTATCGGTCGGGATATAGAGCGCATCACACTCCTGAACTGCTTTCGTGGTAACAGTCTGGATCTCATTGGAATCTGCTGCTGTATAAACTACAGTTTCAATGCCGTCTTCTTTTGCAGCTGCTTCGAATGCATCAGACTGATAGATGGAATTCGGTTCTGCAGAGCAGTAAAGAATTCCGATCTTCTTTGCGTCCGGGAGCAGTTCTACAAAGATATCTTCCTGCTCGTCGATCGGTGCAAGATCAGATGTTCCTGATACGTTTGTTCCTGTTGTTCCGGCAAAATCACTCATACCAAGTGCAGATGCATAATCCGTAACAGATGTTCCAAGTACCGGAATGTCTGCCGTTGCCTGGGATGCTGCCTGTAATGCCGGTGTTGCATTCGCCATGATCAAATCTACCTTTGCAGATACAAACTGATTACAGATGGTTGTATTGTTGGCGGATTCGCCCTGTGCGTTCTGCAGATCAATCTCAACGCTGTCTCCGAGCTTATCTTTCAGTGCTGCCTCAAATCCTTCTGTTGCTGCATCAAGTGATTCATGCTCCAGTGCCTGGCAAATGCCTACCGTATAAGTGCCGGATGCAGCTTCACCCTGCGCACTGCCTGCAGCGCCACTATTCTCTGATGAACTTCCGCATGCAGATAATCCGATCACCATTGCTGCTGCCATAATCATTGCAAATACTCTTTTTTTCATTAATAAAACCTCTCAAAAACTACTCTTGCTTTAGTATGCTACCATACGAAAAATATGTATTTTATATTATATACCTTTTGCAGTCTTGTCAATAATGATATAATGCAACTTATGGATTATGAATTTGAACGGAAATTTGACGCAAAGCTGGTCTTGTCAGTTTTGGCATCAGCGCTTATGACATTTACGGGAATCGTAGTGGAGACATCCATGAATGTCACATTTCCGACTCTGATGCGTGAATTCCATATCGGAACCGGACTTGTCCAGTGGTGCACGACAGGCTATCTTTTGGTGCTTTCTCTGATCATCCCTTCCTCGCCGTTTCTGATCCGGCGTTTCCGAATGAAGCATTTATTCATCTTTGCCAATCTGTGCTTTATTCTCGGAACAATCATCTGTATGACTGCGCCGGCGTTTTCCGTCATGCTGCTTGGACGCATCATCCAGGGAATCGGCACCGGCGTTTCCCTTCCGTTAATGTATAATATTATTCTGACACAGGCACCCTATGAAAAAACAGGGTTTCTTGTCGGCATCGCTGCCATGATCCCGGGAATCGGTCCTGCGATTGGTCCGTTCATCGGCGGTTTCATCACCCTGCTCTGGGGCTGGCGTATGATCTTTGCTTTCTTGTTGCCGCTTCTTGTCATTTCTCTTATTCTGGGGACCGTATGTATCCGCCAGTCTGCAAAAACCGAACGCATTTTAATGGATAAGCAAGGATATCTTTTCATCGCCCTGTGCTTTGTCTGCCTTGTGTTTGCCATCAATCAATCAGGAAACCTTGGCTGGCTGCATCCTCTGGTCCTTCTGTTATACGCCGGAACAGTACTCTTTCTGTTCCTGTTTATCAAAAGATCAAATCGTTTCCCTACTCCGCTGATCCGCTTAACGATCTTCCGGTATAAACGATACACGCTGAGTCTCTTAGGCGTGATCCTGTTTGCCCTGATCGCACTCGGCATCGGCTTTGTGCTGCCAAACTACGGGCAGATCTGCATCGGGCTGAATACACTTCAGGCCGGCAGTCTTCTGCTGCCCGGCTGTGCATTTGCCGCCATTCTGAATCCGTTTGCCGGAAAACGATATGACAAAAACGGCGGTGCAAAACTGATCAAGGGAACGTTCCTGTTTTCCATCATCGCGCTCATTCTCTATGCCATCACGTTAGACCATGCCACATTCATCCTCTTAACCATGATTTATCTGGTCTTCGGCGTCGGCATGGGCTGCATCAATGGTCTGCTTGTTACAAACGGCCTGCAGGGTCTGCCCGATGAATTATACGCAGATGGAAATGCCGTATTTAATACCCTGCAGCAGCTTTTCTGTGCGATCGGCACCGTCATCGCATCCAGCATCGTCGCTGCCGCGCAGGCAAAAATGCCACAAAATATGGCCGCCGGTACATTGACCGGCAGCCGTACTGTCTTTATCGTCTTCATTTTTCTAGCGATCCTGATCTACATTATGATATTTGGCGCCGTGAAACACCCGGCTTCCCATTCCTATTTGAAATCAGATTCGCCCGGGGACTGATCACTTCTTTTCCCGAAGCTCATAAAGATCTGCACGCCGATTCGCCAGCGAAGGGATCTGGCTTCTCACCTCTTCGATCCTCCCAAGATCAATCTCTGCCATCAGAACACATGGCTTGTCTTCCGCCTTTGCGATCACTTTACCCCAGGGATCGATGACCATCGAATGTCCGTAGGCCGTCATGTTATACTTCTCACCGATCTGGTTACATGCCACGATGAAAACGCCGTTTTCGATCGCGCGTGCCCGAAGCAAAACCTCCCAGTGCGCCTGGCCCGTCTGCATTGCAAAACATGCCGGCACAAAAATTACCTGTGCGCCTGAGAGTGAAAGCAGCCGGTACAATTCCCCGAACCGCAGATCATAGCAGATCGTAAATCCCAGATTTCCCAGTTCGGTATCACAAAGGACGATATCCTCACCCGGCGTTACGGAATGGGATTCCCGGAATGAACTGCCGTCTTTCAGATCTACATCAAACAGATGAAGCTTGCTGTACTTGCAGCAAATCTCTCCCGCAGGATCGATCAGCACCAGTGTGTTCTTTGGTTTTTCTCCACAGGTTTCCGGAATGCTTCCACTCATGATCCAGATGTTATGCTCTCTGGCCTGTTCCGCCAGGAAGTCCGTCGTCGATCCCGGAATGGATTCTGCCTGGTATCGTAATCCCTTTCCCATGAAATTCATGTTTTCAGGGAAAACAACCACGGATGCCTCATTCCGTACTGCTTCCGCAATCATGTCTTTTGCTGCCTTCAGGTTTTCCTCTTTATTATTCTGCGAATCCATCTGGCAAAGTGCGATTTTATATTTCTCTTTCCTCTCCAAACCCATTGCATTACCTCACAGGCTATAAAACTCTACTTCATGATGCACATCGGAAAATGTCTCCTCCAGATACAGGCTGTGCGAGATCAGATTTTCATCTGTAAAATACTTTGCATGCTGTGGACAGACCTCAACACAGGCAAGGCACTTGATGCACACGCCGGGAACCAGACGCGGATCAGAAGCGTCAATCGCGCCCTCCGGACAGACTGCCACGCAGGCTTTGCACTCCGTGCATGTTTCATTCGTCTGTGGAACCACCTTCAGAAAATTCGTTTTTTGACCCTTTTGGCCAACCGGTTTGTAGTACGCCCCGACCTCATCATTGCCCGGAAGCTCCATCTTTTTCTCTTCAAATCCGGTTTTTATAACCATGTCTGAAATCTGTCTGGCAAACGCACCGATTTTCTCAAGATCATTCTGATCCGGTCTTCCTTTTCCCAAAGTACCGTTCCCAAATACTCTGGACATCGGATGCGAACTGATCGCTGCTACCGCAGCCACCGGCACAAATCCATTTTCTGATAAAACATTCCGCATCTCTGTCAGCGCATCCTCATACGCGCGGTTTCCATATACTGCCAGAATCACAACCGGTGTTTTGTCGCCCTGCATCGATTTCAGATACGGCAACATTCGGTTTGGCGTGCGTCCGGCATAAACCGGATTGCCCAATACGACCAGCTCATCTTCTGCAAAACACAGCGTCTTTTTTCTTGCCTCAGGCAGGGTGTAGTCATAACATTTATAATCAACGCCTGCCTCTGCTGCAATGTTTTCCGCCATGAAACAGGTCAGCTTCGCCGTTGCCTTAGTCGGGCTGAAATACACAGCGTGCACGTTTCGCACTGGAATGATTCTTCTATTCTTATCCTCACTCATGTTTTGTCCCCTGATTTTGAACCGTTATTATTTCTCCCTATCACAGTATAAACAGAAACTTATTGACAGAAAAGAGAAAACCATATAAAAAGATAACCAGAATGTTTTTTGATTTGAAGGAGTACTATGGATCAATCAGTCACCATCCGCACCATGACTTTGGCGGATTATGAAAATGTAAAAACCCTGTGGATGACGATCAAGGGATTCGGCATCCGTTCCATCGACGATTCCCGGGAAGGCGTGGAGCGTTTTATCAGGCGAAACCCCACCACAAGCATTGTCGCTGAAAAAGGCGGCGAGATCATCGGCACCATTCTCTGCGGACACGACGGCAGGAACGCCTGCTTCTATCATGTCTGTGTCAGAGAAGACTGCAGAAGGCAGGGTATCGGAAAGACCATGGCTGTCACCGCCATGCGTGAACTGCAGAAAGAAAAGATCAACAAGGTCTCTCTCGTTGCGTTTAAGAAAAATGAGATCGGAAACCAGTTCTGGCACAAGGCCGGCTGGGTGTTAAGAGATGACCTGAACACTTATGATTTTATTCTGAACGATAACAACATCACGAATTTTAATGAGGACTAAAGAATCAGGCGAACCGGGGGATGGTTCGCCTGATTTATTTTACAAAGCCGCAGATTGGATCAGCAGCTTCGTATAGTCTTCTTTCGGATTTCTGATCACCTCATCCGGTGTTCCTTCCTCCACGATCTTTCCCTGATACATCACAAGAACACGATCGCACATATGTTGTACCAGCGCCAGATCATGGCAGATTAAAAGAATCGACAGGTTCAGTTCTTTTTTGAGACGGTTCAAAAGATTCACGATCTGTGCCTGCACCGTCACATCCAGTGCACTCGTTGCTTCATCACAGATCAAAAGCTTCGGATTGACTGCAAGTGCTCTGGCGATTGCCGCTCGCTGACACTGCCCGCCGCTGACTTCGTGCGGATAACGTTTGGAGAGCTCAGATGAAAGCTCTACCATATCCAGCAGATTTCGCATGCGATCGTCTGCTTCTGTGTGGGACATTCCTGCATTGATCATGCTCTCTTTTATGCCGTCGCCGAGCGTGTGACGTGGATCAAAGGAATCCTGCGGGGTCTGGAAAACCATCTGTGCAGACTGGTAATAAGACGAAAGTGATCTTCCTTTTAGCGTCAGGATATTCTTTAAAGGCTGACCTTCCTTTTCCTGAAACAGAATCTCCCCTTCATCTGCGTCCAACAATCGCAGGATCAAGCTTGCGGTCGTACTTTTCCCGCAGCCGCTCTCCCCGACCAGCCCGAGACATTCCCCGGGCGCCACAAAAAAACTGACATCATCAACCGCCCTCACTGGCTGCCCGTTTTGCTGAAAGGTCTTTTTTAAATTGTGTACTTCCAGAACATGAGACATGTTTTTCTCCTGTCTTATCTTTGAAGCCTTAACACCGCACCCAGCAGTTGTCTGGTATACTCTTCCTTCGGATCGCCGATCACTTCTTTGACCGGTCCGTATTCTATCAGATTTCCCTGATGCATCACTGCGATCGTATCCGCCATCCGTTCAATGACGGCGATGTTATGCGACACGATGACGATCGCCGTACCGAATGCCTCCCGCAGCGCAAGCAGTTCCTCCACGACCTGCGCCTGTACTGTCACATCCAGCGCGCTCGTCGGTTCATCTGCAAACAGCAATTCCGGCTTCAGGATCATTGCCATGACAATGCCGACACGCTGGTTCATCCCGCCGGAAAGTTCAAACGGATAACTGTCCAGGATCCGTTCTCCGTCTTCCAGACGAATCTTTGCAAACAAGTCAATGGCACGTTCGTCCATTTCTTTCCGGCTGATTGCCTCATGCATCCTGACGCTTTCATACATCTGATCTCCAATGGTTCGGATCGGACTCATGGATGCGCCGGTATTTTGAAAGATCATTCCCATCTCCGCGCCACGGATTTTGCGAAGTGTTTTCTGGTCTACATCCGGAATATTGATTCCCTTATAATAAATGTCTCCTCGTGTCACCATGCCATTGCCGCCTAAAAGCCCCATCGCCGCGCGGATCACTGTACTTTTCCCGCTGCCGGACTCTCCGACAATGCCGAGGATCTCACCGGGCTGCACGGTAAAGGAGACATCATTCACGGTCACGATGCCATTGTAACTGACATCCATGTGACGAATATCAAGGAGCGCCTGTGTTTTCTCTGTCATTTTCCTGCCCTCCTTGGATCCATCGCATCTCGTACCGTATCACCAAGCAAATTGAACAGTACCACTGTGATAAAAATCGCTGCGCCCGGAGCCAGCACGACCCATGGGCAGGTCTGCAGCATACTGCGTCCGTTGCTCATCATCGAACCCCACTCGGCAAGCGGTGGAGTTGCGCCCAGTCCCAGGAATGATAAGCCTGCCAGCTCCATGATCATCGTACCGATCTCCAGAACAGCCGTGACGATGATCGGTCCGGTAATGTTTGGCAAAATATGTTTCCATATGATCTTTCCGCTTCCCGATCCGGCCAGTTTTGCCGCGGAAATATAGGGCATATTCCGGATCGACAGAACCTGACTTCTGGCAAGCCTTGCAAATTTCGGCCAGGATATCGCAGCCAGAGCCACGACTGCATTCATCAGTCCGCCTGCCAGCACACCTGCAACCGCGATCGCAAATACCATTCCCGGGAACGCAAGAAATACATCGGAGATCCGCATTAAGACGGTGTCAAGTTTCCCGCCTTTCCAGCCACAAATGATACCTACGATCATGCCGGTCACCACGATAATCAGCACCAGCAAAAGTGAGGAAAAGATCGTTGTCTGCGACCCCATGATCACGCGGGACAACATATCGCGTCCGTATCGGTCTGTTCCCAGCAAATGTCCTTCTCCCGGCGGCATGAGTGCCTGTGAGAGATCCTGTGCATAAGGATCGTATGGCGTAATATGCGCAGCCAGGGCGGCGCACAAAAGCAAAATCCCGACCAGCACCAGAAAGACGATCAGCCTTACCTTTGTGTAGTCTTTTTTCACCTTCTGCTTGCGGATCGTAACAGAATCTTTTTCTTGCGCGATTGTCTGATAGATCAGTTTCCCGGCTGAAGAAGCAGCATTTGAAAAACGCATCGTACCGACATGTTTTCTTTTACGTTTCTTTCTCTGCCCACCCTGCAGGCGGATGCGCGGATCCAGATAATGATAAATGATATCTGTCACCAGATTGACCGCTACGTAAATGATCGCCATCCAGATCACATATGCCTGAATGATCGGATAGTCTCTGGTCATGATCGCGTCGACTGCAAGCTTGCCGACACCATCCCACAAAAAGATCGACTCAACGATCGCCGTTCCGCCAAGCAGTGATCCGATGGACAGAGCCAAAAGTGTCACGATCGTGAGCATCGATGATTTTAATACGTTAAAATACAGGATCCGGCGCTCTGTTACGCCTCTGGCTCTGGCGCCCGTTACATAATCCTGATTCAATTCTTCCAATACAGTCGCCCGTACCTGTCTGGTATATTTCGCTGCCATGGCTATTGCCAGAGTAAGCGTCGGAAGTATGACGCTTTTCCATCCTGCGGCATTTCCCATAACAGGAAACAGACCAAGCTTCAATGCAAAAATATAAATCAGCAGCAATGCTACAAAAAAGTTTGGCAGAGAGTTGCCGATGAAGCTAAGGAACCGGATGACATAATCTGTCACTTTGTTTTGCCGGACTGCTGAAATGATTCCGAGCGGGATCGAGATGACGATCGTCAGAATGATCGATGTGATGGTCAGATAGATCGTCGCCGGAAGTTTTTCCATAAACGTAGAAAAAACAGGCCGTCCCGAAATATAGGAAACGCCCATGTCACCCTGCAGCAAATGAAATAGCCACCTGAGATATTGCAGCGGAACCGGCAGATTCAGGCCAAGTTCTTCCCGCATTAATTCCTTTTGTGCTTCACTCCAGCTGCCACCTGTATTCTGTTCCATAATGTCTACAGCATCGATTGATGAAACATTCATCAAAAGAAAGGTAAGCAGCGTGATCCCGACCAAAATCGGGATCAGCTGCAGTAGACGTTTACTGATATAATGACTCATGAATACGTCCTGTTCATATGTCCGCTTAGTTTATATCTAGATCTGCCGTAACCTCATAATAGTCGGAAGGATGCGCAATCAGACCTGTCACATTCGATTTAGATACGATCGACATTTTCAGATGTGACGCAAATACAAATGCATGATCATCCAGCATCGTCTGCGTCATCTGAGTTGCCAGCTCAGAACGTTTTTCAACATCGAAGGTTGCTGCCATCTCTTCTTCCAGCGCATTCATCTGATCACTGCTATATCCGCCGCGGTTCTTCGTGGAATCCGCCAGACAATGCGTGGTAAAGAAGTACTCCGGATCTCCTGTCGGTGCGCTGACGAACGCGCCTGCAAAAATATCCCAATCACCTTTGTCAACAAAGTCCTGATGGCTTGCAGTGTTATTGATCTGAATGTCGATACCGATCTCTTTGAGACTTGCCTGTGCAGACTCTGCCAAAAGTGGCAGTTCCTGACGGCTCGGATAGGTCAGCCAGCGAAGTGTCAGCTTCTGTCCGTCTTTATCAACGTAGCCATCCCCATCGGTATCTTCCCAACCGGCCTCTTTCAGATAACCTTTCGCAGCTGCCAGATCATAGGGTTCATCTGTTACGGTAGCATCTCCAAAGGAAAAGCTTTCCGGGAACGGGCCGACTGCCACGGCGCCATTTCCGTCTAACAGTACACCGACAAAGTTTTCTTTGTCAATCGCGCTTGCGATCGCTTTTCTGACGTTAATATCCTGTAAACTCTCTGTCGCCAGATTCATCTGCAGGAAGAAGGAACGGGATGTCTCACAGGATGAGATCGTATAGTCATCCGATGCAAAAAGCGGAAGGCTTGCATACGGAAGTCCATAAGCTGCATCGATGTCTCCGTTCTGGAGTGCCATGGTCATGGTATCGCCATCTGTGATCGTCTTAACATGGATCGTATCGATCTTAGGCGTACCGTTCCAGTAATTCTCATTTTTCACAAGGGTCAGGCCTTTATCCGTTTCGATCTTTGTCGCAATATACGGGCCGGTTCCGGAAACGTTTCCGTCTTCCGTGATCCCTGCTTCCATATCGATGATGCAGCCATACGGATCGGAAAGGTAGTTCATCAATGCCGGTACCGGTTCTGTGGTATGGATCGTCAATGTCAGACCATCTGCTTCGATCGATGCGATCTTCAGATCTCCAGCTGCCCGTTCATGAACCGCGACCAGATCCTCCAGACATTCTTTGACGGCCTGTGCATCCATCGCGCGGCCGCTGCTAAACGTTACACCATCCTGTAATGTAATCTCCCATGTGGTCTCATCTATATTCTTTGATTCTGTCGCAAGCCACGGTTCCAGTTCCATGGAGTCCGAATAATGGAATAACGTTTCACCGATCCCGTACCGGATACAAGCCCAGCCTGCATAGCCATTGTGCGGGTTCACGTCCTTCTCATCATTCTCTGCGTTAAATGTCGTATCTCCAAAGGTAAATACCTTTTCTCCTGCAGCCTGTGCCGTTTCATTCGCAGCAGAACCGTTTGCTTCGCTTCCGCTCTGTCCGCATCCTGTGAAGACAGTGACCGCTAATGCAGCAACCGCTGCCAATGCAACCGCTTTTTTGAATACCTTTTTTTTCATAGCATAAATCCCCTTCTTTTCTGTCGCAATTCATCTTGCAATCATTTATTTAAGATTTAGTCTATGAACATCCGCTTTTCCTCACAAGCCCCATAGGGGGTTCTTTTTTAACTAACAGCAAAGATTCACCCCCCTGGGGGCTTATCCCGGTGCTTTCTCTCAGTTATAATTCTTTACATCACAAAAGGAGTGTTTTCTATGAAGACCACGGACTCTATTATTACCAAAAACAAAACCTATTGGACCGGACGCGCCTGCGGATATTCTCAGGTCAATCAGACTGAGCTGGCCTCTGCACAAAAGATGATCTGGCGCAGCTGTCTGACAAATGAGATCTGCCGTCATTTTCCGGACAGGTCTGCTGACAGCATACATATTCTGGATGTAGGCACCGGCCCCGGTTTCTTTTCTATATTACTTGCCGAAGTCGGCTTTCATGTCACTGCCATTGATCTGACACCGGCTATGTTGTCCGAAGCAAAAAGGAATGCCGGCTCACTGGCTTCCGAAATTCACTTTATGGAAATGAATGCGGAATCTCTGGATTTCAACAACCACACCTTTGATGTCGTTCTTTCAAGAAACCTCACGTGGAATCTTCCGCATCCGGAGAACGCCTATGCCGAATGGACACGTGTTTTAAAACCGGGCGGACTGCTTTTGAATTTTGATGCCAACTGGTATCACTACCTCTTTGACAACGAGGCACGCAAAGCATATGATCTTGACCGCGAAAACACAAAAAATGCGGGTATGAAGGATGAAAACATCGGAGAGCAATTCGATGTGATGGAAAAAATCGCCATGCAGATCCCGCTTTCTAAGATCCAGCGTCCGCATTGGGATCTCCAATGCTTAAGCAGCCGCGGTCTGCTGGCAGAAGCTGACGAAGAGATCTGGAATCGTGTCTGGTCTGACGAAGAGCGGATCAATTTCTCTTCCACACCACTATTTATGATCCGGGCAAGCAAACAACTGGCAAGCGCCTAGCATATTTTAAAAAATAAAAACCGGCTTTTCACGTTATCGCCTGAAAAGCCGGTTTCTTTTTACTTTATCAATTATTTTACTGCGCGAATGGAAAACATCGGATCCGGAATGTAAAACTGATTCTCAACCGGGAAGATCCGCTCACTCACAGACGTATCTGTCGTGATATCCATAAACCCAATCTCTTTTAACACCGTAGCATCCCAAAGAGGTCTGTCCACTGCACTGACTGCCAGCATCCTGTAAAGCTCACTGCATTCATCCAACGTTTCATCCGACAGATCTTCATGTGCTTTGTTCCTGGTCTGATCGCACCGATATACGTTCTTTGCATATTCCGCATCGAAATTTAAGAGCACACCACCCTTTTTCAACACCCGATGCCATTCCCGGTATGCACGATCCGGGCGGGGCAGGTTCCAGGTCAGATTCCTGGAGATAACTGCATCAAATGATTCATCCGGGAAGAGCAGATTTTCCGCATCCATCACCTGCAGGTCAGCATCGATCTGATGTCTCTTTAACAGTTCTCTGCCCTGCTGGATCATTTCCGGTGTCAGATCCACGCCGGTCATCTTACAACCCAGAGGTGACAGAATCGCTTCAAAATAAGCCGGCCCGCATCCAACATCAAGAATCCGCATATTCTTTTCCAATTGAAGATTCATGGCAATCTCTGCGCGCCAGTATACTGCCTGCTCACTATGCAGCTCTTCATGTCGTGTCTCACAGAAGCTGTCAGCCCGCCTGGTCCAGTATCCTTTTGTCTTCTCTTTTACGATCCCTGTCTGCTGTTCATATAAGGAAACAGACGCTGTTGCCTGTTGCATAATAACCCTCTTTTATCGCAATGTTGCTAATTTTACTGGTTTTAATAAATTCAATTTAGTCAATCAGCAACCCACTTACAAGCCCCTATGGGGGTTATATCTGTAATGCTTCATTCATGCTTCCGGTGCGATATCCCAAAAGATCCATCGTGACAAGTGAGAATCCATATGCTTTCAGCTTTGCAACAATCTCAGAGCGAATGTCGGGCTGTATAAGCTTTGCAAACTCCTCAGGCAGCACTTCGATCCGTGCCAGATCCTGGTTTCCCATCTGATGGATCCGAACACGAAACTGGCGAAATCCCATCTCATATAAAAGCTGTTCGGAACGATCCACCATCCGTAGTTTTTCTTCTGTCAGCGGTTCTCCATAGGCAAATCTGGAGGCAAGGCAGGCAAAGGATGGTTTTGTCGCTGTTGTAAGGCCAAGCTCTGCAGAAATTGCACGAATATCCGCCTTGGTCAAACCGGCTTTTCGCAACGGACTTTTGATGCCAAGCTCTTTGATGGCACGATGCCCCGGCCTGTAATCCGTGTCATCGTCCACGTTTGACCCTTCCACCAGATGCTCTATGCCATGGCTTCTGGCCACCTGCTGCATCTGCTCGAAAAGACCCTTCTTGCAAAGATAGCATCTGTCGGGCGGGTTCTGTGCAACCCCTTCTACAGACAGGACGTCCACATCACAGATCAAATGCCGGATTCCGTTTTCCGCGCAGAAATCATCTGCCTCATCCATCTCCCGCTTTGCATTAAAACAGGAATGCACCGTGATGGCCATCATCTGCTCGCCGAGCACATCATGCGCCACACGTGCCAGGAGCGTAGAATCCACGCCGCCGGAAAAAGCCACGGCTACGCTGCCAAGGTCCTGCAGGTATTGTTTTAATGCGGTATATTTTTGCTCCAGAGATACTTCCATAGATTCCTCTTTACTTAATAAACTGATCGATCGCCCGGTTCAGCTCCTCGATCTCAGAAAACTCTTTCTTCTCAATCGCCTCGATCAGGCAATGTGACATATGCTCCTTCAGAATCTCTTTTCCGGTATTGTTCAATGCAGATTTTACTGCTGCAAGCTGGATCAAAACCTCGGAACAATCCTTATCATCTTCTACCATGCTTTTCACACGTTCAAGATGTCCGATGGCTTTTGCAAGCCGGTTGCGAACCTTCGTTTTATGTTCCTCGGAATGCACATGTCCGTGCCCGTGGCCATGTCCGTGGTCATGTGTATGTGCGTGATCGTGGTCATGTGTATGACTATACTCATGATGCCCATCGTGTACATGGCTGTGAACGGTTCCATCCTCATGCACATGAACATGCTCATCTTCATCATGATCATCATAACAAATCTCAGGCATCTCATCGTCCTCATCCATGATCGTACCATAGATCGCACGCAGTCCGTTCAGGCGTCCAACTTCACGTTTGCCGAATCCAAGTCCGACACTCTCTACCATCATCTCCGGCATCGTTCCGCAAATCGCTTTCGTGCCTTTTAAGATACCAAAGCCGGTCGGCGTCACCAGCTCCGTATGCACTTCATCTGTCTGCTTTACAATAATACCGCTGCCGGGCATCATATTCGCAACTGCCGGCACCGGTACCGGAAGCTGGCCGTGCTGACACATGATAAAGCCGGTTCCTTCTCTGACAACCGAGCAGTAAACCTGTTCAACTCCCAGTAAATGCAGGCAGACTGCTGCGCCGCAGATATCGACGATCGAATCAATCGCTCCAACTTCATGGAATCCGACTTCTTCTACCGGCTTTCCGTGCACCTTTGCCTCTGCTTCTGCGATTACCTGGAAAATATCCATTGCAGTCTCTTTGACTACATCATTCAAACCGCTTCCCATGATCAGATTGCGGATCTCGCTGAGCGTGCGATGCGCATGATCGTGGTGATGTCCGTGACCGTGTTCGTGATCATGTGTATGTTCATGATCATGATGATGCATATGCTCGTGATCGTGGGTGTGCTCATGGTCATGATGATGTGTATGCTCATGGTCGTGGTCATGATGATGTACATGCTCCCCGTGCACGTGATCATGCAGATGATCGACAGGAAGTCCGTCTTCCTTAGACAACACTTCTACATCTGTACCTGTAAAGCCGTTTTTCAACATCTTTTTTACAGACAGATCGACGCCTTCAATGTTCAGCTTTCTAAGCTCTGTTTTTAACGCCTCTTCATCAACACCAAGGTCAAGACATGCACCCAATACCATGTCCCCGCTGATTCCCATGTAACAATCAAAGTAGATTACTTTTTTCATGAACCATTTCTCCGTTTCTATTTTCAGCACACGCCTTTAAAGACAATTATGCGAGTCAATCTTTATTTCTTCTTCAAAATCCTGCCTGCCAGGCATGCCGCGCCATAACCATTATCAATGTTCACAACACCGATTCCGTTTGCACAGCTGTTCAACATGGATAACAGCGCTGCAAGTCCACCAAAGCTTGCGCCATATCCGATGCTTGTCGGAACTGCAATCACCGGAACGGATACCAGTCCGCCGACCACACTGGCGAGTGCACCTTCCATGCCCGCGATCACGATCAGGACATCTGCCGCCTGAATCCGGTCAAGCTTTCCGAACAGCCTGTGGATCCCGGCTACGCCGACATCAAAGATCCGGTCAACACGATTGCCGAAATACTCTGCCGTCAGGGCTGCTTCTTCTGCGATCGGAATGTCTGATGTACCTGCTGTAACAATGCCGATCACACCGGCATCTTCTTTTGGCTCCGGCTTTTCACCGACTGTGATGATCTTCGCTGCCTTATGAAAAACAGCATCCGGTGAAACTTCCAACACGGCTTGGTAATCTGCTTCATCCGCCCTTGTCACGAGGATCGTCTTATTATCGTCCTGCATATGGGAAATGATTCCTGCGATCTGTTCCGGCGTCTTTCCCTGTCCAAAGATTACCTCGGCCTGACCGGTCCGCAGGTTTCTGTGCTGATCAATATTCGCATAGCCGATGTCTTCATAAGGCAGATGCTTCAGCTGCTGCATCGCCTCTTCCACATTCATATTATTCTCTGCAACCTGATGCAGAATCTCTTCGATATGATTAATATCCATAGTCTTTCGCGCTTTCTTTTTCTCTGACCGTTGTTACGACTTTCTATATCATACCATGATATGAATGATTAAGCCTCATAAAAATGTTTTACTCTTTGATAAACTTTTTTAAAGTCTACCTTACATTCCCCACCGGAAATCCCGACAGGCACTTCGTCATCAAATGTATAAGTAACCGGAATCTCATCTTCTGTCAACCGATACACAACGACACCTTTATTTTTCGGATCCACAACCCAGTATTCCCGCACGCCATGCCTCCGGTAAAGCTCCTGCTTTCTCCAAAGATCATGACCGCGATTCGACGGAGAAAGGATCTCCACAATAAAATCCGGCGATCCATGGTGTGGGCGATCCACCTCTTTTTCCGGGTCACAGTGAATATAAATATCCGGCTGCACAACGGTCTTTCCATCTTCTCCGAGTTCTACATCTGAAGGCGCCAGATATAAGTAACATTGTCCTGCATGCTTCTCAACGCATTCATCTAACTGTACTGATATTCCAAACAGTATTCCCTGGTGAATCTTCGACGGAGATGCCATGTCGTAAAAGACACCATCGATCAATTCCACGCGCTTTTCATCCGGCAGGGCATAATAATCATCCAGGGTATACTCTCCCTGCTCAATGTCGTCCAGATAATAATCAAGTGCTCTTTCTCTGACATAATAATCTTTTCCATATATCTCATACTTTACAGATCTTCCATGCGCTTTTTGCGAAAGTGCAAATATGATCCTGTCAATCGTCTCTTTGCGCGGTGCTTTGGTCGCGCCACCGAAAATCTTCTGGATCGTCCCCAGCGGAACACCGGAAAGATCTGCAAGCATCTGATTTGTCAGTCCGAGTTCACGTTTTATATTTTTCATTTCATCAATCGTCATGTCCCGTCCTCCAGCATTTACAAATCCACTCTTTTCTTTCAAGTCTTATACCTAGTATAAAACTTGTTTAACCCATTTGTCAATCCTTTCAAATCCGTCCAATCCATTATAGAGCCGCTTTAGAGCCGTTTATACCTTTCGCAGAGAAACGCGTTGGAAAAGACCGGAAAAGACCAACCACCAGTACAAATACAATAAAAAATGGACCTCTTTGAAGAAAACTCCAAAAAGGTCCAAACACTTTTCAAATTACAGCTCAATTAAAACTACAACTCGATTGCTGCCCGAAAACCGTCACGGACTGCTTCCATGATCCGTCCGCTCTTTGCGCAATCTCCAATCGCAACAAACTCCGGTGCGATCCGCTCATATGCCTTTGCTTCCGATGTCTTCGGGCGATATCCGATCGCACAAAGCACTTCATCTGCCGGAATGGTTTCGCACTGTCCATCTGCCTGACCACCCCTTTGCACAATCACGCCTTCATCCGAAATGTCTTTTACCATCGTATCCGCAAGAATCCGAATCCTGTCATGAGTCAGCTCTTCCAGCATCTGGATCTTCGTGATCGTGTTAAAGTCTGCCGCCACCTCGGGTCTCGCCTCGATCATCGTCACATGTTTCCCTCGTTCTGCCAGATCATATGCTGTTTCACATCCGATCATACCACCGCCGATGATAACAATGTTCTCTTTGCCGTCCAGCTCTTCAGCATGGATCGTTCCGGCTTGCTTTACTCTGCCTTCCCATGCAGCAGGAACCACAGGTTCCCCACCGATCGCAAAAAGAATCACATCCGGCGCAATTTCTTTTGCAAGCTCCGGTGTCATCTCCGTATTCAGACGGATCTCGATCGGCCGTTTTTCAAGCTCCCGTTTGATCCATTCAAACCAGGGCTTTAATTCATTCTTAAACGGATATTTCATCGCCTCATGCAGGTTCCCGCCAAGCGCTTCTGCCTTTTCCGTAAGGATCACTTCATGTCCTCTGTCAGCTGCGGTCAAGGTCGCCTGCATTCCTGCCGGCCCGCCGCCGATGACCAGAACCTTCTTTTTCTCAGGCGCCTTCCGCCGAAACTCCATCCACTCGGATTCCCGTCCAATGATCGGATTGATCGCACAAAGAACCGGCAAAAACGTGGACACTCTTCCGTGGCAAGTCAGGCATCTGGTGCACTGCCTTACCTCTTCGCGTTTCCCGAAGTACACCTTTTTCGGCATCTCAGGATCCGCGATCAGGGCACGTCCCATTGCCACGACATCTGCCTTGCCTTCTGCAATGATCTGCTCCGCCATTTCCGGTGTCGTGATGCCGCCCACACAGGAAACCGGAATATCGACTGCCTGTTTAATGGCCTCAGCCAGATATACGTTGCATCCCTGCTCATGGAATATGGTCGGATGCATCCTCGCTGCAGTCCAGGGTACATTGAACATCCCGGCCGAAACCTGAATCATATCTACCTTTTCCTGCGCCATTTTCGCAAATTCAATCGACTCGGGAAGATGCAGTCCTTCCGGGAACAGTTCATCGCCGGAAACCCGCAGCTCGATTCCGAACTCCGGCCCGCATTTTGCACGGATCGCATCGAGCACCTCCAGTACATAGCGCGCTCTGTTTTCCAGGCTCCCGCCATACCGGTCTTTTCGCCGATTCAGATATGGTGACAGAAAGCTCGAAAGAAGCCAGCCATGGCCTGCATGTACGAGACACATGTCAAACCCTGCCCGTTTCAGACGAAATGCTGCATTGGCAAAGTTTTCCTTCACCTGCTCCATCTGCTCAATCGTCATCTCCCGGATCCGGTCTCCACCCGGAAGAAACGGCAACGGCGAAGGTCCGATCGGATCTTTTCCGCCGATCAACTCCGGATTGGTCAGGCCGCCACCATGACAGATCTCCAGAGATGCCACCGCGCCATACTGTTTGATTCCCTCCGCCAGTTTCGTCAGCCATGGAATCTTGCTGTCATTGTCAATAAAAAGCTGCCCGCCATGTGTCACCGCAAAATCGCGGTCGACTGCACTCTCGCCAACGGTGATCGCGGCCGCACCGCCTCTTGCCTTCCAGGCAAAATACGCCACGTGCTCTCTGGTCGGAGCGCCCTCTGTTGTTGCGTTTGTACACTGCGTCGGCGACGATACAATGCGGTTTTTAAATTCCAGATTTCCAATTTGTATTGGTTCAAACAGATGTCTGTACTCCATATAAAACTCCTTTGACACTGCTGACCATAGGTCATTACCGGTTTTCCTCTAAAAATACACAACCGTAACCTTTTTCCCAATCGACTTCAGATTCTCTACAATTTCCTTTACGATATTCATCTTGACATTAAAGTTGATCGGCAGATCGGGATTCTGGTGCATCGGATTCTTGGCCCGGCCAACAAAGAAATGAACATCTGTTGACTCTTCCAGTATCATCCGCGTGATCCTCGACGCACCATCCTTTTTTCTGCTCCATTCATCATACAGCAGATTGTCCTGCACATAGTCTTCGATATAGGACGCCACTTTACTCATCGTAATGACGCCTTCCGTTACCAGATCCACACCTTCCAGACTTGCAATCGGCGGCACATCTCCGATGTCATCATTGATCACGATGTCCGTCCGGATCGGTTTGTCAAGCCAACGGGATGCAATCGAGGATGTTGTTCCTCCACAGATGATACGACGTCCTTCCTTTGAAAAATACAGACGCATCATCCGTTCGCTATCATTTCTGTTTGCCGGCGGCCCGAAGAGAATATTGAGCGGTTCTCTTTTTCGCATCTGAATAACACAGGCTGTCACATCATCTCTTGGTTCTTCCCCGTACAGCTTGTTACATTCATCCACCAACAATGTTGCCAGACCTTTTGCCGTGTATCCGGCGACCGACATGATCTCCATGAATTCCGCAATATCATCCGGCCCCCAGTTCATATTGTAGGCTTCTTCTTTGTTCGCATACGGGCAGCCGTCACTCATTGCAAGGAAAATATCACCCTCCTGCAATTTGATCTCAGAATAATAGATGGTCTTATCTCCCATCACCATTTCGGTCTTCTCATATTCGGTACGTCGTCCGTCCCGCAAAAAGATCACATCCGGATTGTCATACTGGACCAGTCGGATCAGTTCATTATTTACGATCCGGATGGCGGTGAAGGTGGCGTATGCCACACCGTGTGCTTTATCGATCGGAAGTGTTTTCGCAACCGTCTCCACGCACTCGACCAGCGTCATTCCTGCAGCCACCATAGTAGATATGATTTTTGCAGTCAGCGTGGAAAGGATGCTTGCCTTCACACCACTGCCCATCCCGTCAGCCAAAACGATCACCATGGAGTTTTCATCCTGTTCGACGATATCTACATGATCTCCGCACAATTGCTCGCCGGCATGATTGATACTCTTATACCCGATATCTGCACTCAAATCATTCATCTGCGATTGACTCCTTCAGTTTTGTCAGCGCGACCTTGGTTTCCGCTGCAGTCTCACCCAATAACGAAGCGATCTCCTGTACGATACGCATCTGCTTTTCGATCACCTGGTCTGCCACTTCGAGTGTCTGGTTGTTGATCTTTTCTCTTTTCACATGTTCTGCCTGTTCATTTGTCACATCGCGGATCATGCAAATGAAGATTCTGCCCTCTTCCGCCGGAATGATCGTCTGCTCTGCATATTTGTCATATTCCGCCAGATAAACATGTTCATGATACATGCCTTTCCCGGTGGACTTTACCTTGAAAAACGGTGCCGGATCGAGGATCCGTACAACAGATGCACCCTGTACATCATCCGGACGGCTCAGATTGAAAAATGCCAATGCTGCCGGATTGATGTTCTGAACCTCCATGTCCTCATTTAAAACAAACAAGCCTAGCGGCGAATGCGTCGTAACCACATCTGTGAATCCTTCAAATCTCTCTGTCAGAGAAGGCAGGCACATGGAAATGTTTGCCTTCCCCTGGCAAACCGCGATTGCCTTCTCTCTGCAGGTTTCATACCCACAGGTTCCGCAGTTTAAGACACTGCCGGATTTCTCTTTTCCCATCTGACGAAGGACCTGTCTGATCTGCTCTTTTCCAGGCATATCCACAACTCGCGGAATCGGTACATACGGCCTTCTGATCTCCGCCTGCGGAGGCTGTTCTACTTCATAATCGGATTCACCCGCATAGGATACCAGCTTCATATAATCCGCAAACGGCTTGTGATGAAGCCGCTCCATGACAGGTCCGCCGACACAGCCGCCTGCACATGCTGACATCTCGATAAAGCAATGGTGGATCTCACCTTTTTCGATATCGCGCAAGGCGCTCATGCAGCGATCGACGCCGTCAACGATCAGATACTGGTAATCCGTCTCCTTTTGATCCATGCATTTCAGGATTCCGCCGGCAGCAGCAAACAGTCGTTCTCTGGTATTCGGGTCTGATTCCATTCCCTCTTCAAGGGTAATCTCCTCATCCCGGAACCAGGCAGACAGTTGTTCAAATGTCAGGACTGCGTCAATCGCACGTTCTGAATGTTCCGCTTCATCCTTTCTTGCCACACACGGACCGATGAAAACAGTCTTTGCCTCCGGAATCCGTTTTTTAATATCCTGACCGTGAGCCCGCTGTGGCGAGATGACATCTGCCAGATACGGAACCAGCTTCGGAAAGTATCTGCGGATCAGGATATTCACAGAATGGCAAGCGGATGAGATCACGATATCCCGATCCTCTTCCCTGAGGATCCTTTCATATTCGCGTTTTACAATGGTCGCACCGATCCCTGTTTCTTCCACATCGGCAAAACCCAGTTTTTTCAGTGCTTCGCGCATATGCTCAATGCCAATCCCCTCGTAATTGGCAATAAATGACGGATCCAGGCTTGCGATCACCGGAGCGCCGCTTTGGATCATGACCTCTACACTGCTTCTTTCATCTTTGATCTGTTTTGCATTCTGCGGACAGACAACGGCACATTGTCCGCAATAGATGCAGTCATCATGTATGATGTGTGCCTGATCCCCGGAGAAGCGGATTGCTTTGACCAGGCAGTGCCTGATGCACTTGTAACAATTTCTGCAATTTGATTTTTTAAGCGTTAAACAGCCTGACATATCAGAACTCCTCTCTACTATTGAAATCCCATCTGAAAAAATTTTAACATGATTTTCCCGACACATCCATGCCTTCAGTTAAGGTCGTTCGTACTTTTGCAAAAACACTTGACAGCACCTGCCATGCGTGATACTATCACTCCATAATTTTATCTGCTAAACCGTTGAAGCGGAGGTAACGGCAGTTATGCCCTCACAGAGAACCCGGGATGGTGGAATCCGGGCAGGAAACAGATTGTCAAATGGACCGCTGAGGGTGCGGAACAAAAGTTCTTCTGAGTATTCCGCAACGTGAAGGCATACGTTAGTTGCCGAGGATATGATG
>JAZQEX010000083.1:0-39231 GCA_045539215.1 Eubacterium sp.
AGACGAGCGAGTTGTTACGATTTCCTTATCCAAAGAAGGCTGGGCACTCCGCGAAAAAGCGATTAAAATCCCCTCTGCTGTCAGCGGATGTGTCGTTCTTCCTCAGGAAGAAGTTGTACAGCTTTATCAGACGCTTCATAAAATACTCAAAACCTTTTAAACTCACTCACAAAACAAAAACGGGCCTCGTATGAGACCCGTTTTTGTATTCTGCTTTTTAATGATTATTTCATCAATCCGGACAATGCCTGTAACAGATCACTTCCATCTATCTGACTGTCATCTTCCTTTGCCTGACCGCCGCCAAACAGACCGCCGAGCAAACCACCGCCGGAGCCGCCGCCAAGAAGCGAACCAAGCATGCCAAGTCCGCCGCCGGAGCTTCCTGTGCTTCCGCCAAACATGCCCATCACGTCTGTCAGATCCAGACCATCACTTAAATCAACACCTGATGTATGGGTTGCAGCTGCGGATACACCGCTCATCAGTGCAGGTGCCATGCTGTTTAATGCTGTGCTGACCTGACTCTGGCTCATTCCGGTCTCAGAAGAAAGGGAGCTTAAAATATCGGATGACTGTCCGCCCAGAATATGCCCTAAGATCTTCTCTCCATCCGCTTCATCTGCATTTGTGATCTGATCTGCCATTGCTTTCTGGCTGTTATGCTGTGTCAATGCATTTGCAAGAGACTGTGCTCCACTCTGTGAAGATGCATTTTTTGTCATCATTTTGATAAGGATCGGCAAAGCGATCGCGATCAGCATCGAAATCTGTTTGCTGGATGCGCCCGTCTTTTCCGTCAGTGTGTTTACGGAAGATTCTGTTGCCATGCTGCCCTGAAGCATTTGAAATAAATTCATCTTGTCTCCTTTCCTTCGCACTTTAAAACAGCGAATTCACATACGATTAATTATAATTAAATTATACTGATTATCCGGGAATTGCTCAAGACAAAATATATCTGTTATAATGGTACGAACCAGAAAAACAAAGGAAGAGAATCCATGAATCAGCAATATATTCCTACCACGCTAAAAGAATTGCATCAACGCGGCATCACACAGCCGGATTTTGTCTATGTTTCCGGCGATGCATATGTCGATCATCCTTCCTTCGGCCCTGCTCTCATCTGCAGACTCTTAGAATCCAGGGGATATTCTGTCGGCCTGATCGCACAGCCTGACTGGAATGATCCTGCGAGCATTGCGGTATTCGGTGAGCCACGGCTGGCTTTTTTGGTGTCCTCAGGCAACATGGATTCCATGGTGAATCACTATACCGTTGCCAAGCATCATCGCAAAACAGATGCGTTTTCCCCCGGCGGGAAAATGGGACTTCGGCCTGACAGAGCCGTCATCGTCTATGGCAATCTGATCCGCAAAACCTTTAAGAAAACGTCAGTGATCCTCGGTGGTCTTGAGGCAAGCTTAAGACGCCTTGGACATTATGATTACTGGTCCGACTCTGTCCGTCGCTCAATCCTCTTAGATTCCGGTGCGGATCTGATCTCGTATGGCATGGGCGAACATTCCATTATCGAGATCGCGGATGCGCTTGCTTCCGGCATCGCTGTCAGTGATCTTTCCTTCATTCCAGGTACGGTCTATAAAACACGGCGCGAAGATGATATTTATGACGCCATCCGGCTCCCGGACTTTGAAGAGATCCGTTCTGACAAATCCGCTTATGCAAAAAGCTTTCATATCCAATATGAAAACACAGACCCGTTCCAGGCAAGCCGGCTTTACGAGACCTATGACGGGGCGCTGTTTGTCGTTCAGAATCCGCCGGCTACACCTCTGTCCGAAATGGAAATGGACGATATCTATGCCTTACCGTTTACACGCACCTGGCATCCGGTTTACGACAGCCGGGGCGGTATCCCTGCGCTTTCAGAGATCCGCTTTAGCATCACTGCCAACCGCGGCTGTTTTGGCGGGTGTAATTTCTGTGCCCTGACCTTCCATCAGGGGCGCATAATCCAGACCCGAAGCGAGGAATCGATCCTGAACGAAGCCACTCTGATGACAAAAGATCCGGCATTCAAGGGTTATATCCACGATGTCGGCGGTCCGACAGCAAACTTCTTCCATCCGGCATGCGATAAACAGTTAAAGCATGGTGCGTGCAAGAATAAACAATGTCTGTATCCGGAACCATGCGCCAACTTAAAGGCTGATCATTCCGCATATGTCAGACTATTGAAAAATCTGCGCCGGATCCCTGGTATCAAAAAAGTGTTTATCCGTTCCGGCATCCGGTTTGACTACATTCTCGCCGATCCGAAAAAAGAGTTTTTAAAAGAACTCTGCGCACATCATATCAGCGGCCAGCTGCGCGTTGCGCCGGAGCATGTCTGCGATGAAGTACTCTCCTGCATGGGCAAGCCCAAAAATGCAGTCTATGAGAAGTTTACGAATGAATTTAACAAGGTGAACGGACATCTCAAAAAGGAGCAGTACCTGGTACCTTACCTGATGTCTTCCCACCCGGGCAGCACATTAAAGCATGCCATTGAGCTTGCAATTTATCTGAAAAAACATAAGATCCGTCCGGAACAGGTACAGGACTTTTATCCGACACCGGGTACCGTTTCGACCTGCATGTATCATACCGGTCTGAACCCGTTGAACATGAAAAAAGTACACATCACGCGCAACCCGCATGAAAAAGCTCTGCAGCGTGCGCTGATGCAGTACTGGGATCCGAAAAACTATGAACTGGTAAAAGAGGCATTATTAAAGGGCGGCAGAACAGATCTGATCGGATTTGATCAAAACTGCCTCATACCGCCCCGAAAAATCTCCGGCAATAAAAAGCCTTATAAGAAAAAACGAAAATAGATTATTTGTGATACAGCTTATTGGTCGAATACTGTGCTTCACATGTCAGGTTGATTCCAAGCTGCTTAAAGCTGCGCTCATCGACTGCTGAGAGGATAACAGAAGAATGTGCCTCACAACCTTTCAGCTTTACAAGCTGCTCCATCGCTGCTTCCGCAACCGGATCACTCTCCGCGCTGATCGTCAATGCGATTAAGATCTCATTGATGTGAAGGTGCGGATTTTTATTGCCAAAATGCTCAACCTTCAAATGCTGGATCGGTCGGATGACATTCGGCGAGATCAGCTTCACTTCATCATCAAGACCTGCCAGTACCTTTAATGCATTCAACAGCATCGCAGAGGATGCTCCCAGAAGGTCTGATGTCTTTCCTGTCACGATCTGACCATCCGGCAGTTCGATCGCCGCTGCAGGATTCCCGGTCGCCTCAGCCTTCGCATTCGCTGCGGCTGCAACCGGTCTGTCTGCCATGGTAAGACCTGCCTTTTGCAAGATCAGCTCTAACCGGTTCGCATCTTCCTCAGAGCCATTGCCCTTCCGGATCTGGCAAAGCTCATTATAATATCTTCTGATGATCTCCTGATTTGCCGCTGCGCAGACCGCCTCATCATCAAAGATGCAGTTTCCTGCCATGTTAACGCCCATGTCTGTCGGCGAATTATACGGTGATTCTCCGTAAATCTTCTGGAAGATCGCCTTCAATACCGGGAATACTTCCACATCACGGTTATAGTTTACAGTCGTCTCACCATAAGCTTCCAGATGGAACGGATCGATGATATTAACATCATTTAAGTCCGCAGTCGCTGCTTCATAGGCAAGGTTGACCGGATGATGCAATGCAAGATTCCAGATCGGGAAGGTCTCAAACTTTGCATATCCTGCCTTCACACCGCGCTGGTTTTCATGATACAACTGGGAAAGACAGACTGCCATCTTACCGCTGCCCGGTCCCGGTGCGGTCACGATCACAAGTGAGCGCCTGGTCTCGATATACTCATTCTTTCCAAAGCCTTCCTCACTGATGATCTTTTCAATATTGTTCGGATATCCGTTAATGCTGTAATGACGATAAACCTTGATACCGAGCTCTTCCACACGTTTCTGGAATGCGACTGCACTCTCCTGTCCCTCAAACCGGGTCAGAACAACACTGCCGACATACAGACCATATTCCCGGAAAGCATCGATCAGACGCAATACATCCAGATCGTAGGTGATACCGATATCTCCACGCACCTTGTTCTTCTCAATGTCGTTGGCATTGATCACGGTTACGACTTCTACATCATCCCGGATCTGTGCCAGCATGCGGATCTTACTGTCCGGCTCAAAGCCCGGCAAAACCCTGGATGCATGGAAATCATCAAACAGCTTGCCGCCAAATTCAAGGTACAGTTTCCCACCAAAATTCTGGATCCTTTCCTTGATCTTTGCCGACTGCGTCTGCAGATATTTTTCGTTATCAAACCCGATCTTCATAAACTCTTTCTCCAAATAAATATTTCTTTAAAAAGACACAGACCGCCGGAGTTCGTCTTCTCTGACGGTCTGTTTTCAATCACTAAAACATTGTACGCTATTTTTTGTTGTTTTGCAATGCCATTATCAGCCAAAAATTCATCCTACAGCGCCACCGCAATACTCACAGCAGCCGTTCGCATCCGGGATCGTCGTTGCACCGCAATTCGGGCACTGAACCGCCTGCTTGGGAGCGTTTGCAGCCATCTCCTCCGCACGCACATCCTGCCGTGCCTGCAACAGTGTCATCTTGATCTCATTTGCCATATCCTGATACATTGCGATCTCGGGATTCACAGCGGCACCGGCTGTATAGCCCGTCCGGCCGGTATCAACTTCCGAATCATTCAGCTGGAATGTCATCTCGTCAAAATACGGATGATTCACATGGATCGTGCAGTCAAAATCATAAGAATACTCATAGACCGGCGGATTATAGCTGACTTCCTTTCCGTCTGTTGTCTTTCGCTTCTGCTCATGCTTGTGCTCGTCCGTATTCAGCGTAACGCCTGTTACCATTCCGAAATCCAGAACATCCGGATTGCCTTCCTGCCACTTTCTCTGGTTGGTAACCAGGAACTTCTTCGCATCTTCGTCCAGCAGTACTTTATAATTGTCACCGATCGTTCTGGTAACATTAAAGCTGTTAACTGCTTCTTTGTTCGCTTCACGATATTCGAGCTGTGCCCTGATATCCGCTACGGTACTCTTCTTCCGCTCAGAAAACCATGGAGAAAGCTTCTTCGTGCACTCCTTACAGAGGTTACCGTCTTCAACCTTACGTGCAAACAGTTTGATCTTTTCCCCGCAAATGTCACACGTCTTCTTATCAAACAGTCCCATTTACAGCACCTCCTTCCTGCTACATACATATTTATGCTGTAACATCTCCGTCATCAAACGGATCGCCACATTCCGGACAGAACTTCGGCGGATTTGCCGGATCTTCCGGCTCCCAACCGCACTTGTCACATTTATACTGCGGTGTTCCTGCCGGTTTCGGTGAACCACACTCAGAACAGAACTTACCCTTATTCTGCGCGCCGCAGGAGCAGGTCCAGAAGTTGTCTCCCGCCGGCTGCGGGCTTCCGCATTCAGAGCAGAACTTACCGGTATTTCCTGTCTTACCGCACGAGCAGGTCCATCCAGTAGCTGCTGCCGGCTGTCCCTGCGGTGCCTGAGCCGATTGCTGAGCTCCCATTGCAAACAGATCATTCGCATTGATGCCGCCTGCATTTGCTGCCATGTTCATACCTGCAAATGCCATCATCGGGCCTGCATTCTCATTTGCTGCTGCAGCCTGCATCGCATTTGCCTGTGCACTGGTCATATGTGCTGCCGCACGACGCGGATCCATATATGCAGTCTCCTTCTGCATCTCTTTGATCATCTGCTCATCAGCTTCATTTGCCTTTAAGCTGGATACGCCGACAGCCACGATCTCAAGACCGCGTTTTTCACGCCAGGAAGCACTCAGCTCTTCATTGAGTGCGTCTGCGAGTTCCTTTGTATGACCCGGTACAGCCGAATAACGGATTCCCATTTCACTGATCCGTGCAAATGCCGGCTGTAATGCTGTCAAAAGTTCAGATTTCAACTGTCCGTCCAGTTTGGAACGGTCATATGTACCGTCAAAATTACCACAAACATTGGTATAGAACAGGATCGGATCAGAGATCTTATAACTGTATTCTCCGAAACAGGTGATGGAAATATCCAGATCGATGCCTGCACGTTCGTCTACGACACGGAACGGAACCGGTGCCGCAGTACCGTATTTATTACCGATCAGTTCTTTTGTATTGATATAATAAATACGCTGATCCTTCGGCGCTTCGCCGCCAAACGTGAAACGCTTGCCGATCTGTTCAAATGTAGCAATGATCCCTTCTTTCAGGCTTCCGGTAAAAATACTCGGTTCCGTAGAAGCGTCATAGGTAAATTCTCCCGGCTCTGCGCAAAGCTCTACGACCTTGCCCTGATCCACAATGATCATACACTGTCCGTCTGCCACCGCAATAACAGAACCGGAGGTAATGATATTATCATTTCCATATCTGTTGGAAGAACGGCCGGACTCTCTTTTTTTGCCCTTTACCGCTAAAATATTTTCCGGTAATGCGTCACAGTAAAAATAGTCCTTCCATGTGTCCGCCAAAACACCACTAGCTGCACCTAAAGCCGCATGTATTAATCCCATTATGACACCTCCTTTGGTTTTCGGGTCATTGTACTTCCATTTACGTAACTCAGTTACCCATACACTATTATCATACACGATAACCGATCATGTTTTCAAGTGTTTCAAACAGGATCTCGGGCTCTACCGGCTTGGTCAGATGCGCGTTCAACCCTGCCTGCATACTTCTCTGTACATCTTCATCAAATGCATTCGCCGTTAAGGCGATGATCGGAATTGATTTTGCGTCATCTCTGTCCATACCACGGATGATCCTGCTCGCTTCGAGTCCGTCCATAACCGGCATCCGTAAATCCATCAGGATCGCGTCATAATAACCCGATTCATGTTCTTCAAACATTCTGACTGCGATCTCGCCGTTTTGCGCAAGATCTGCTTCTATTTCCCGCATCGAAAGGAGCATCAGCATGATCTCGGCATTCACATCCACATCTTCTGCCAGCAGGATTCTGCGTCCTTTCAATGAGACATCTCTGGTTCCGGCCTGCTCATTCTTTTTACGGATGGCTTCCCTGAATTCATCCATTACATTTGCCGCAAACAAAGGCTTCGGAACAAAGGTATCCACGCCGGCAAGCCTTGCCTCATCTGCCACATCGTCCCAATTATAGGCTGTCAGGATGATGATCGCTGATTCATGTCCGACGATCTCACGGATGCCTTTTGTCGTTTCGATTCCGTCCATACCCGGCATCTTCCAGTCAACCAGGATCAGATGATACGGTTCTCTTCTGACATGATGCATACGCACCATTTCAAGTCCTTCCTCTCCGGACCTGGCAATGTCACAGCTGATTCCAACCTGTCCCAGCACCAGCTTTGCGTGTTCACATGCCACTTCGTCGTCATCTATCACCAATACCGTGATCTCATGCGGATGCAGTTCTTCCTGATCTTCGCCATCTCCGGTGAGCGCCGCCTCATCAAGTGTTACAACAACGGTAAATGTTGTACCTTTTCCCTTCTCGCTCTCTACTTCGATGTGACCATTCATCAATTCAACGATATTCTTCGTGATCGGCATACCAAGGCCGGTACTGCCATAACGATTCGTTGTTGTAGCATCCTCCTGGCTGAACGCGTCAAATAATCTGGGCAAATATTCTTTGCTCATACCGATTCCGGTATCACTGAACACAAAGCGCAGTGTGGATTTCCCTTCGTAACGGGCGATCTCCTCAACCAGAAACGTAACCTTGCCGCCTGCCGGTGTAAATTTAACCGCGTTTCCAAGGATATTGATCATAACCTGACGCAGCTTCATGTCATCGCCAATATAATAATCGTCGATATCTCCCTTAAAGCGGCATTCATACTCCAGCCCCTTGTCATGGCATTGACCGCTGATGATCGTGTTAACCTGTTCGAGTGCCTTCGAAAAGCAAAACTCCTCGTGATTGATCGTCATCCGTCCCGACTCGATCCTTGACATGTCCAGAATGTCATTGATGATCCGCAGCAGATGCTGTGCAGATTCTCCGATTTTCTCCAGATAACCTCTGGTCTCCTCCGACAGATCCGGATTATTAAGCGCGATATTATCCAAACCGATGATCGCATTCATCGGCGTACGGATCTCGTGACTCATATTCGAAAGAAATGCAGTTTTTGCTCTGTTGGCATCCTCTGCTGCTTTCAGGGCGTCACTTAACGCCTGATTTCTGGCCATGGTCTCCCGCATCTCCTGATCGATATCCGTAAACCCGACACCGATCGAATGTACAGTATTGTCTCCCCTGTCCTCCGGTCTGCGGACGCCGGCCATGCGCAGCATATCATATGTCTCTTCTCCGTTTCCGATTCTGAGATATCGGAATGTGATGATGAGCTCTTCTGCCAGTCTTTTCCGGATATTGTCCGGGTCTATAAATGCTAAAAATCCTTTTCGGTACGGTTCGGCAACATGCTCATTGGCATATTTTGTAAACACCTCACGGAAGGAGAAATGTTCGCCCAATTCAACCGCATTCTCAAACCGATGATCTGTCCGGTAGCAGATTCCCTCATCTGTATCCAGCGTCACATAATATACACACCGGTAATCAGATGCCATCGCCGTGATCATCTCGGACTGCTGGCTTGCCTGCTGTCTTTGCTCCAGAAGCTGTTCCTGTAACTTAATCTTTTCTTCTAATTCCTGCTGTCTGGCCTCTGCCGATTTGATCCGCATCATCTCTGTTACATCGACGCACATACCTAACGTGCAGAGTCTTCCTGTGGAATCCCGAAACTTCATCTTTGTTGTCTGAAGATTTCGGATCACTTTGCCTGTGGCATCCGGAACATCTTCAAAAAAGATATAGGGCTCATCCATAGAAAGCGCTTTTTGATCATCCGCCACAAAATGATCGGCTGTCTCCTGATCAAAGATCTCGTGATCTGTCAAACCGACTACCCCGTCCGGTGTATCTTTGTGTGCAAATTCTGCAAATGCCTGATTGCATGCAAGATATTTTCCTGTTTCGGCATCTTTGGAAAAACTCATTGCCGGCATATTGGAAAGCAATGAAGAAACCGATCCCATCAATTCAGCAAGCTTTGCGACAGACTCGATCTGCTCCGTCAGCCGGAGATTTTCTTCTTCTGCCTTTTTCCCATCTGCAAGTGCCTGGCGGATCCGCATGCCTTCCCGAATTTCTTCGTCTACGTCTTTAAATCCGCAGACGATCCCCATCTTTCCGTTCGGCATATTGACTCTGGCGAACTCAATCCGGAAATACCGATCTGATCCATCTTCCATGGTGCGCAGATAAGTCACATTAAACTGCGCATCCTTCTCCAGTTCCTGCACGATATTGGACAGTTTCAGCTCCTCCTGCAAACGGTCCTGCTCCGAAAGCGCAACCTGTGTCTTAATATAGTATTCCTTTGCCTGTGAGTATTTCATGTGTGAAAGCGCATCGCGGTTTGGCGTTGCATGGGCCGTTTCTCCCTCCACATCTCCCCGGTACAGGGCAAACGTTTCTTTTTCCACATCATTGATCAGCCATACGGTATGATAAGATTCGCTGATTGCCTCGATCACAGCCTGTCTGACCGCAAGATCAGACTCCATGCGCGCTCTTTTTTCTGTGATATCGGAAATGAACACATAGTAGATGCCGCCGTAAGCCTCTGTCTCGGTATAATGACCGTAATCCTCTACCCAACGGACCTCTCCGTCCTTTCTTACGACACGGTACTCCACATAATCCATGTGCTCTTCACTTTTCTGGATCTGTTTTCTAATGGATTCTTCAACTGTTTCATAATCATCCGGATACAGCATGCCTTGAAAGGAATATCCCGTAAGCGCCTTAAATTCATCAAGATTTTTACAGCCAAAAATGTCCACGACTGCCTGATTTGCATAAAGCAATTCCTGGTTTCCGAAGGCTTTGTAGATGAAAAATCCTCCGGGCATATGTCTGCCGATCTCCTCTACAACCGGAAGTGTATTTTCATTGAGTGCAAAATGCTTTCCAAACATATCCTGGTACTCCTTTTGGGAATCATTTATTACATAGTCCCTAATCTCTGACACGCGCACCCATGCGCTTTAACGTTTTCTTTCTCTCATACATGATCGCGTCTGCCCGTTCAAACACATCGTGGATCGATGTATCTTCTTTCGGAATATAATCAGACAGCCCTGCTGATACAACAACTTTTCCCTGCTTAAGATTCTCTTCCACCTGCTCCTGCATCTGCTTCATAATCTGATCCCGATTGGCATAATCCTGACCTGTCATTACAACAACAAACTCGTCGCCTCCGACACGAAAGACCGGACTGTGCTGGAACAGGACACAGATGAGTCTGCTGGCTTCTTTGATATACTCGTCTCCGGCTTTATGGCCAAGCGTATCATTGATATGCTTCAATCCGTTGACATCACACACCACTACAGAAAACTCTGAGATCAGATCCTCCTTGATCTGTTGATTGATCAGCATTTCTTTTTCTGCGTAAGCATGTTTGCTTTTGACCCCTGTCAAAGGATCCGTATTCGCCATTGTCCTTACCACGCCGAGTTCCATCTCGCTCTGTTCTGCGCGTTTTCGCATCAGAGAATAGATATTCAACAGCGTGATCAGCGAAACACCGAACAATCCGATCACGATCACCATGCTGACAGCATTGGCACGATAAATCTGCGCCAGCTGCTGCCTGATAAACACATCCTCTAAGGCTGCTTCCTCAGGAGTTTCATCATCCTCGTTCAGATATTCCTGAACATTCATAATCGCAGTTTCCGTTGTCGCAACCGTACGCTGGTTCATCCACACAAGCGATGTAAATAAGATTAGTGATAACAGTACGATCCATACGATGATCGATTTTCCGAAACGCTTCCTGGAGTCCTTCTTTAACAGATGCCTGAAGAAAAAGAATCCAAGGATCGACCATACGGTAAAAAGAATATAGGAGGTATTTCCCATGCTCCCTGCAGAGAAAAGATTGGGCAAAAGAAGATATAGGGCGATCACGACCATCACGATCAGACCGATCACACCTGTCACCTTCTCTGTCTTGTCTCCACTGTCATTTGCCGTTTTCAGTGCAGAGGCTGACACAAAGCCGTACACGACCGTCGCGCCAAGTGTGGTCACATCCACGATCCATCCAACCGCTGTTCTTCCCAAAAACGGAATGAACATGGAGATCACTGCGATCAGGATCAACGCATTCCCCGGGACCTGATGCTTATTGATCTTTGAAAAGACGGCCGGAAGAATATTGTCCTTAGTCAACGCCAGGATCAGACGGCTTAATGCAACGATATTACCGATCAGGCTGGTAATGATCAAAGCCAGGAGCGCCAGAATCAGTAACAGAATCCCGCCATTTCCAAGATAATGCTGTGCAGCGTAAAACGCCGGCAGTCCTTTTATCCCGCTTAAGTTTCCGATGTCATTGATATATTCTCTCCAGCTTGCATATTCCGCAGGATACGCTGAGACAGACAGAAGCATCACAAAAAGATACAGTGCCGTTGCCGAGATCACACTCAGGATCAGGATTCGAAAGATCTTTCTGTGCGGAAACCGGAACTCCTCCGAAGAATGCGAAATGCTTTCAAAGCCAATAAACGCCCATGGTGAAATGCATGCGATCAATACAATCTGCGACAATGCATTTTTCTCAGGCAGCATTGCCGGTTGAAACGAAAAAGAAGTCCCGCCATGTTTTCCGATCGCTGCAAGGAAACAGATAATGATCGCAATAGAAAGCAGGCAAACCAGACAAGTCATGATCCCGGCCGCGGCCTTTCTTTGATTCATACATAACAGGGCAATGATCCATATCGCGGCAACCGAAAGAATGATCTCCCCCAGATAAACCTCATATCCAAAGATCGAATATCGGAACCCAAACTGAAACAGATCCCCGAGAAAGTATCTCGCAAAAAGCGGCAGCGAGGTCGCGTTGGCCCAGAAGATCGCAAAATAAGTCAGGACCAGAAACCATGCCGTCAGAAATCCATGATCATAGCCAAAGGCCGCTTTTGAATATGCATATGCACCACCGGCATCCGGATATCGATTGATCAGATAATGATAGTTTCTGCTGATCACAAGCATGACTGCCATTCCGATCAACAGCCCGAACACACTCCCCAGCGGTCCGGCCTGTGACAGATATGTATTGCTGGTTATGACAAGCGATCCCCATCCAATACTCGTTCCCAGAGCAAACGCCCATACACTGAACGATGAAAGATACGGTGTCAGCCCATATTGCGTTTTTTTCTCAGTTTCTTTTGTACTCATACGCTTTGGTATCCTGCATCCTTAAGTGCTTTTTTATTCACATACATCGCCTGGTCAGCCCGTTCAAAAACAGGCGCAACACTCGAGTCTTCAAGCGGTATATAGTCTGCCAGACCCGCTGCAATGATCACATGATCAGTCTCCAGGTGCTCCAAATTTTTACTTGACAATTGTTCCATCAGTTCCTGACGGATATCATAATCCCCGGCACGCAGAATCACGGCAAACTCATCGCCACCGATCCGGTAGACAGGGCTGTGTTTGAAGACATCACAGATCATCCGGCAGGCATCCTTGATATACTGATCTCCCACCTTATGTCCTCTGGTGTCATTGATTGCTTTTAATCCGTTCACATCGCAGACCACTACGGCAAATGCCTCTGTATTTCCAAGCGCCAGATTCGCATTCAGTTCTTTTTCTGATTCGAGGTAGGCATGTCTGCTCTTCACACCGGTCAGCGCATCTCTGTTGGCCAGTTCCCTTGCCTTCCTGAGTGCCTTTGCATGCTCCTGCTCCCGCTTGATCTCTTCATCTACATTGCTGACACCGATTACGATATGTTTATCCGTATCATCATCCATATAGGTCGCCTTCATATGAACATAGGTCGGCTTTCCGTCAAGCAGCAAACGATATGTCAATGTATAGATGCCGTTCTTCTCAAGCTCTGCCATCATGTTTTCCTTGATCAGGGCATTGGATAACAGCTCCTGATCCTCAGGATCGACGACACGGAGAATATTCCGGCGGCTGGTCTCAAAGAACGCATCGCCCTCTTTTTCAATTCCCAGGCTCTCATAACCCTCATGGGCACTGTACTCGATGAAGTGATCAGTTCTGGCGTTCACACAATAGATGCTGAAATAATCCTGTGAAAGTGCATGCGCAATGCGCGCAAACGTCAAGTGATTGCCCCGCTGCAATGCCAGACGCTCTTCTTCCGTGATCTGAAGGTCTATATTCATAACGCCCATCACGATATGATGCTCATCATGTGTATTTGCGTGAACAGCCTTCAGATTATAGTAATGAATGGACTCTCCCATCTCTACCCGATAAGTAATCGATGCCGGTTTCGCATCCATGATCTTTGACAAAACAGACTCTTTTTGCAAAAACAGAGCCAGCCGTTCTCTGTCATCTGCAAATACACGTTCTAAGATTACGGACTGTATCTCGTCATAGAAGTCTGCTCCGCTCCGTTCAATCTGCAGATCCTCATATCTTCCGTCTGAAGTAAACGCAACATAATGATCGTTTCGGATATCAATATAATAAATTCGCTCAAACCCGCTTGAAAGCGCATGTGCGATCTTGCCAAATGAAGCATCAAACGGATCCAGCGTCCGAGGACTCTTTGCATCAGCCCCCAGCGGATAGGTATCCTCAATCTTTTTCCGCTCTATGACAAACTGTTCATATTCTTCCGGCGGCAAAGGTCTGGAAAAATAATATCCCTGAACCAGATCACAACCCATTGCGATCAGCGCATCCAGCTGTTCCTTTGTTTCCACGCCCTCAGCAATGACCGGAACAGAAAGATAATCTGCAATGTCAATGATCACCTCCAGCATTCGTGTATCCTTCTGCTGATCAAATGCCGTGCGGATAAACTGCATATCGAGCTTTAATGCATCGATCGGCAGAGCAGAGATCATATTCAGTGAAGAATATCCTGTTCCGAAATCATCCATTTCGATCCGGAATCCAAGACTTCTTAGCTTGTTAACAGTTTCTATGATCTGCTCAGAATCCTGGGTATATGCTGATTCTGTGATCTCCAGCAAAAACTCGCGTGGCGTCAGACCGTTCGTACATAAAATCTGTTCAAGCGTATCGATCAGATGCGGATCGTACATATCGATTCGTGATACATTGACCGACACCGGAATCGTAATGTCAAACCGTTCCTTCCAGTCTTTGATCTGCTCTGCCGCAGTTCTCCAGACGTAATTATCGAGTTCCTGGATCAGACCATTGTTCTCAAACAGCGGAATAAATACACCCGGATTGATCATGCCAAGTTCCGGATGGATCCAGCGTACCAGCGCCTCAGCACTCGCAAGCACAGGAATTTCCGGACGCACATCGAATTTCGGCTGATAGTAAACAACAAACTGCCGTTCCTCGATCGCCCGTCTGAAATCCTCGATCAGCTGCTCCGCATACAATTCTGCTTCATGCAGCGTACTGTCATAGAAGCCGATTGTTTTGGTAAAGGTATTTCTGACAGTATCCGCCGCTATTTTCGCGCGGTCGAACCGCCGCTCAATATCAAGCTCTTTATCGACATTCTTGTAGACGCCCATTCGCAGACGGACTCTGTCATTGACAGAATCATCACCGGCGAGTCCGATCGATGCCTTTTCAATGATCGTCTTATAATCCTCACGATGCGGACAGTAAACAAGAAAGGTGTCGGCTTCCCTGCGGCAGACGATACCGTCGGAGCCTCCAACCATCTCAAGAAGCTTCTCCCCGATCCTTCGAAGCACATCATCACCGTATGCTTTACCATAGCGCTCATTGATCATATGGAAATGATTCACGTCTACCACGATCGCGTCCATTTCCATATTTTTATGATGCTGGTCAAACTGCACCGCATACCGGTAAAAGTATTCTTTGTTATACAGATTGGTCAGCGGATCCCGCTCTGTGAAATGAATGATATCCCTGTCTTCTGACAGCTCGATCGTACGAAGCACACGAGCACGTACAACATCAGGATGCGGATATGGTTTTGGGATAAAGTCGATCGCACCTTCCCTCAAACATTCCACTTCTGCTTCCTGCTGTGCTGTCAGAATGATAACCGGAATATGCTGCAGTCGTTCGTCATCCTTGATCTGCCTTAACAGTTCCATACCATTTAACTCCGGCATGACAAGATCAAGAAGGATCAAAGACAACTCACTTCTGTTATCTTCGATCATCTTAAGCGCTTTTACGCCATCTTCGGCATAAATCACTTCATAATCAGACTTCAGCATTTCACCAAGCATGATCCGATTCATTTCTTCGTCATCAACGACCAAAATCATGCGTTTTCCTGATGAATAAAACTTTTCATGATCTTTTGGCATTTTCCATTCCTCCCGACCTAAAGCCGTTCATAAAGCGCCGGATCTATAAATACTGTAACGAGCTCCGTAATCTCTCCGTTCTCGTCTTTTCCCCAAAACGCACTGTAAAATCCGTCTCCAAATCCACTCGCCGCCATAATGATCTCATCTTCCCCGTCCGGTACCAAAAACCGTATAAAATCTCCGTTCTCACGTTGGAGGGAAGGAAGAGCCTCATAGCTTTTCGCAAACATGTCCGCCAGATAATCGTCATAAAGATTTCCGTCAGGGTTTTCCTCATACCAGTCATCAAGGAAATCCCAATAGCCTTCTGCCGCACGCAGATCACAGATCGTCGCCATACCGGCTTCTACCGCATAGCCGCCATATCCTTTTTCCTCTTTTTCATCGACCATCCGGTAATCCTTAGCCAGTTCATAGGTTACTGCATCTTTTGGCTGAACCTTTAATTTCATCCCAACAATGCGGGTAAGATCTTCACCGGTATGCAGCACGCTGATCATGACAGGATATTCCCCTGCAGGAATCGTCTCCAGAAGGATCCCTGTCGTGTCCGGATCCTGCAGATAACTGATCGGATCCGCAACCACCACATGCCCCGTCGGGAATGGCACATTCTCAAACGTATATATCTCTACATTATCAGACGCGAATGCTTTCGCTACCGTCTCTTTTTCAATCTCATCTTTACTCAGAAAATCCAGATTTTCCGCAAAGATCTCCTGCATTTCTTCTCTGGATGCAATTTCATCTTCGCACTTTTGGACCAGTTCCTGCATCTCCTCCATCGACATCGCACTGATCAGCGCAAACGGCGGACGACTCTCGACGATCTTATCTGCAAGAAAGCCCGTGCTAAGATAATACGGAAAATCTCCGATCACCTGCTCTTTTGTTATACTGACAAGCCCCAGACGAATATCCCGCACCTCTTTCCCATTCACCGGATACATTTGTCTGGGATCAAGCGGCAGGATCGTATCTGTATCTTCCGTCAATGTAAAAACCAGAAACGGTGCGCCGCCAGCGTTCTGATACGCCTGCGGCATCGCCTGATATGCCTGACTCCATCTGTCCTGCGGCGCATCAGCTGCTGTATCCGCTCCTGATGCATCCTGCATTACCGGTGTCTGTGAAGTTACATTTTCGGACGCCTTTTCTTTATTCTTTTTCCGAAAATCAAATAATCCCATTTCCTACGCTCCTCATCATCTATTATCTGCGCGTATTGCTTATATCTCTACATCCCAACAAAGCTCAATGATCTCTCCGTCGGGTCCTGTCACATGCGCGCCGTTTCCGTAAAAATCCGGATGGCCGTTCAAACCATGGATCCGAAATCCGAAGTTCAAAGGGCGGATGATCCCACATCCTGCCGCAACCAGTCGCTCATATTGTGCTGTGATCTCTTCCTTACTATCAAACAGAATCGCCAGATGCTGGAAAATGCCGGAATAGTCTAAATAAGGCATTGGGCCTTTCACATCCACAACATGTTCCTTAACAGTCTCCTTCGGAAGCTCAAGCATCTCAAAGATAATGCCATTGTTCAGATCCACGATATACATATGATTCCCATCGATCTCAAATTCTTTTGTCACTTTGGCGCCTTCAAATGCATTCAGGTAAAACTCCAGGGAGCGTTTTGCATCCGTAACACCCAAAAATGTATGATAGTATTTCATGGTTATTCCCCTTTCCTATTTCTCTCATTATATTATATTGTAATATAGATTATCGTATTACAAAAGAAAAAATCCCCAAAAAAATCCTGTTTGGCAAGCATTCTTTGTATGTTGTAAAATAGCCCCATGAAATATTATTCACTGAACCAATACCTGAAGGATACCTTCGGGCAAAAAGTATATAAGATTGCGATCAACGGCGGCTTCACGTGCCCGAACCGGGACGGCACACTGGATACACGCGGCTGTATTTTTTGCTCCGGGCACGGCTCCGGAGACTTCGCCGAGGATGCCTCTCTGTCAGTCACAGAACAGATCGAACGCGGGAAGTTTCGCCTTTCTAAAAAAATGCCGGAGGGGACAGGAAAGTATATTGCCTACTTTCAGGCTTATACCAACACCTACGCCCCCGTCAGTCGTCTGAACGCGCTATTCACAGAAGCCATAAACCATCCCGATATCGTAGCGCTTTCTGTTGCGACCAGACCGGACTGTCTTGCGGATGATGTCATCTCGCTTTTAAAAGAACTGAATGCGCAAAAACCGGTCTGGGTAGAACTCGGTCTGCAAACCATCCATCAAAAAAGCGCCGGATATATCCGGCGCGGTTATGATCTGCCTGTCTATGATGATGCCGTCAGACGGTTAAAAAATTCGGGACTGACTGTGATCACACATGTCATTCTCGGTCTGCCGGGCGAAAGCAGACAAGACATGCTCGATACCGTTGCTTATGTCGGAAACAGTCCGGTCGACGGCATTAAGCTGCAGCTTTTACATGTCCTCAAAGGAACCGACCTGGCCAAAGACTACCTGGACGGCAAATTTGAGGTCCTGTCTTTGGAAGACTACTGCCGGCTCATCTGTGAGTGCCTTTCCATCTTGCCAAAAACAATGGTGATCCACCGTATGACAGGTGACGGAAACAAGAAAGACTTGATCGCTCCCGAATGGAGCAAAAATAAGAAGCGTGTTTTAAACACGCTTCTTAAGAAGATCAAAGATTATTAATTTTTCTTATACATCAGCCTCATATTTTTTGACCTGATATGCTCTCACCATTCCCACTGCTCCGAATCCTGCTGCCGCAGCAAGCATACCTGCCACTGCGCCTGCATGCGCAGCCATATTGTCAGTGCTTGGAAGGATTCCACCTCCACCTGCAGGATTCACATATGCTGCAGTCGGCACCGACGGATCATTGATGACATCTGCCGGGACTGCCGCAGTTTCGCCTTCCGGAGTTACTTCTGAACTATTCTGTGATGCAACAGATCTGGTACTTTGCGATGTCTCGCCCGAGGCTGTTTCAACGCCCGGGGAAGCTATCCTTCTCGTCACAGTTTTCTTCGTTACAGTTTTTTTCGTAACTGTTGCTTTCGACGCAGCCTTTGTGTTCTCCGAATTCGCTGCAGTCGCATCTGTTACTGCAACCGGTTTCTTATCCGGCTTTTCTGAGACTTTACTCTCTGTTACAGGAGTAGCACCTGTATCTGTCTGATCCCCAGTGATCGTATTCTGACCATCGCTGCCCGTACCGGAAGCATCACCCCCGGAACTACTGTCCCGGATTCAGACTCGTCACCAGGCTGGCTATCTGTTCCATCTTCGGAGCCACTGCCACTCTGGTCATCTGTCCCGCCTTCAGAACCGCCGCCACTCTGGTCATCTGTTCCGCCTTCAGAACCATCACCAGGCTGGTCGCCTGTTCCGCCTTCAGAACCTCCGCCACTCTGGTCATCTGTTTCGCCTTCAGAATCGCCACCGGCCGGCGGAGCAGCCTCAGGATCTGATACTTTAACATTTACTGTTTCTGTCTTCTCAGTACCCTGTACGCCAACGTCAATCTTTGCTTCCCCTGCACCAATAGCATATAATTTACCATTCTCGTCCACAGTCACGACGTCTTTAGCGCTTGACTCGTTTAATTTGTATGTCAGAATCAAACTGACATTTCTTGGTTCTTCAGCTTCCACATACGCCAAAACCTGATCCGTATCATCCACATTCATTTCTATAGATGGGTTCTTTACTACGATCTGATAGATATGTAACATGAAAGTTCCGTAAACCTGATTGGGAAGTGTGGCAGTGATCTTAGCTCCTTTTGGCTGCTTCAAGTGCACGGCACCATTTTCATCTACATATGCAACACTCTCATCAGAGGATGTCCATGTTATCTGTTGATTCTGATATTCTTCCGAAATAACAGGTAAATATGTTCCATGTTTAATGTTGGTCCACACCGTAGCATATTTAAAGAAACCTTTATCTTCCCAGGCATACGTGTACTCTGTGTCGAACGGATTGTACCACGCCGATTTCTTCAGTACAGGCATTGGTGAAGTTTCCTGGCTGGATAACTGTGTACTACTCTGCACATTTGTTGTTACCGTATTATCAACCAGCTGTTCTTCCTGCACGGCAGGAACTGTCTTCTCATCAGGAAGCTGTTCCTCTTCCTGCGTCATTATCTGAATGTCTGTCTGTTCGGTATCCTGTCCGATTTCAGCCGCAAAAACACACGTCGGAAGAAATGATGCGCATAAGAGCAACACCATAAAGAAACTTATGCATTTTTTAGCGGATTTCTTTTTCATTTCTTCCTTTTGACACCTGAATAACTCAGGACATACTCCTTCACTATTTAGTAATCTTTATAAATGCATTATACCTTATGTTGTTGTATGAAGTCTATAAATAGTGTACTAAATAACTAATCCTTATATGACTATTTCTTCATGTTCATGCCAGTTTTGACCGGATCCGTCTCACACACCTCCGTTAGCAGCATTCTGTCTTAATTACGACTGCCATCAGCATCAGATCTTCTGTCTCTGATGTGTTCTCGATGCCATGGAAATGATGCTCTCTGCAGATGATCGCATCGCCTGCATGTACTTCAAATTCCTCGCCGTCATCTGTCAGCGTTCCGCTGCCTGCCAGTACTGTGATCACTTCTTCATCACCGACATGCTCGTGATACCCGATCGAAGCGCCCGGGATCAGCACCAGTCTTGAGACCACATTGGCATTCTTTGTAAAGTCATCTTCACCGATGGAAGAATATTTCTGTACGTACTTTTTTCCACCCTTCATTTCTTCAATGATGACCGGTTTGATATCCTCTAATCTTTTTAACATGCTCTGCCTTCCTTTCAGTACACAGAAGCCTTTGAACTTGTCAGCTTCCATTCACCGTTTTCTTTTCTGAGCGTAAAATCGCCCTGCAGCCGCCAGCGATGCTTTCCGCCGCCATAAACCGCAGCCCAGACTCTGCTCTGTCCCCTCATTATAGCAGTATCCCCATGGATTTGTACATCGATTGCATCATGGTTGGCAGAATAATAGTTAAAGGTCCCATCCAGCAAGCCGGCCAGAAATGTTTCTCTGCTCTGTTTTGTGCCAGTCATATGTAAAAGATAATAATCATCCGACATCAGCTTTCTCAGACCGTCCGCATCTTTGTCGATCATTCCGTTCCAGTATGCACGATAAATATCCCGAATTGCTTCTTCCTGAATCTGACTCAACTTTTTTACTCCTCTTTATACCAACCCATTTGCAGCGAACCATTTCTGCACAGCAGACCTAGATTGTGCTGCCTGGCTTCCCGTAATCGCCAATCCTCTTCTGACCTCTGCTCCTTTTGCATATTTTTTGATGTCACGTTCACTCGATCCCATCCCGCTTCCTTCATTTGTGCAGAGCGGAAGGATCGTCTTACCTGAAAAATCATATCTCTCCAGGAATGTCGCAACTGCCATCGGGAAGGTACCCCAGTAGTTCGGATACGCAAGTACGATCGTATCGTATGCATCAATGCTGTCAGGATAATTGGTCAGCTCCGGTCGCGCATTTGCCCGTAAGTCTGCTTTTGCTTCATCAATGCATGTCATATAGACCGGTGAATACGGATCCTTCATTTCGATCTTGAAACTGTCTGCATCGATCAGCTCCTTCATCCCATTGACTACGATTTCCGTATTTCCTACTTTTACATATCTCATCGCGCCCCCAAAGTAGTTCTCATCTGCTCTTGAAAAAAATGCGATCAGTGTTTTAGCCATTTGAAAGTCCCTCCTGTTTTGTCATTCATGTTTTATTCTCTGTTTGGTTTCTTTCGATGGGTTTATTTTCGCATGAATATATTGCAAAGTCCAATTGAAATCATGTATAATCTATTTAATATTTAAATATCTAGTTTGTATAAAATAAATTGTTTTTTGAACATAGCGAGGAGAACCAACACATGACAACCAAGCAAGTGGAATACTGTATCGAATTGGCGCGCACCCTGAATTTCAGTCGCGCCGCAGAGAACCTGTTCGTCAGCCAGCCAACCTTCTCTTATCAGATTAAGCTGCTGGAGGAAGAAATCGGTTTTCCGATATTCGACCGGAACGGAAAAGGTGCTGCACTCACACCGGCAGGTGCCCAGTTTGTCACATATCTTTCCAATATGCAGGAAGAATTGAAACGCGCGATCGAACAGGGGCAGAACTTCAGCGCGAAATACCGGGACAACATCACGATCAGCCTCATGGTACGCCAGGCTGTCTACTTCCTGCCGGAAGCAATGCGTCTCTTTGAAAAAAAGGACCCCGGCGTACAGATCACACCTGTCTTTCAATATGAAAACGGGATGGAATCCTTTTTAAAAAATGAGTCAGACATCCTTTTTACACTGCAGGAGCACACCAGACAGATCCCCGGCATCCGGGTCCATGACCTGTTTGAAAGCCACATCTATCTGATCACCCAGAGAGATGATCCGCTCGCGCAAAAAAACATCATAACAGAAGCCGACCTCTATGGCCGGACACTCATGGTAGGCGGCGGTTCCCCTGCTGCCTTGCGTGCGGTTCAGCAGCGGTTGATCGGCACGGGGAAGCTCCAATACTTTAACAGCGCCGACCATGATACGACTCTGACCAATGTCGCAGCCGGGCGCGGCATCTGTCTCGCCCCCGGATTTTTGAACGATCACAGCGACCAGTTTGCCTGGATCCCGTTTGATTGTACGGAATCCTTTTCCTGTACACTGATCACACATAAAAATGACAAGCGGGAAAGCCTTGCCCTTTTCCTTGAAATCCTGCAAAATCTTTATCATGAGGCTGTCGCCTTTCCGCTTTAATATATGGAGGAAAACATTATGACGAAAAACTATGATCTGATCTGCACAGGAATGGCATTGGTGGATTCGATCATCAAAGGATTTAATCCAAAGCCGATCTCGGCCGCAGGTTACCGTGCGGCATCGGGAGATCTTCATATCGGTGGCGAAGCCGTCAATGAAGCGCTTGCTGCATCAAAGCTTGGTATGCGCACCGCGATCCTGTGCACTTTGGGTAATGATACGGCTGGTGACATGGTGGAGGCCGGCTTAAAGGCATGGGGTATAGATACGGATCTGATCGCGAAACATGCAGATCATTCAACACCAGTCACAACCATGCTGGTCAATGACGACGGTACACGGATGTCCATCACCAACCGCTCGCACAAATTCAATTTCCATCCGGAACGATATACAGACTGTTTTACGCAGACCAAAGCCATCACCTTAGGCTCTCTGTTCCGTGCTCCATATGACGATTCGAAGATCATTCATGACGTATTGACCGCAGCAACGGAAAACGGCGTCATGATCTTTGCGGATACCAAGATCCCGAACTTTCGCGCGTTAACCTTATCAGACATCGCAGACTCTCTGCCGCTCATTGATTACATCACGCCAAACGAAGACGAGGGCAAATATTATACCGGAAAAGAAACACCTGAAGAAATGGCAGATGTCTTTCTTTCATTCGGTGTAAAAAATGTGATCATCAAATTAGGGTCTAAGGGGTGTTATCTGAAAAACAGCGAGCATGAGATCAAGCTTCCTGCTTTTGCAATCGATGCCGTTGATTCCACCGGCGCAGGAGATAACTTTATCGCGGCGTTTGCTTCTGAACTGATCAGGGGCAGTAACGTGGAGAATGCACTTTTGTTTGCAAGTGCATGCGGCGCCATCTGTACCACTGCGATCGGGGCCGGAACAGGGTTAAAAGACAGACAGCAGGTCGAAGCATTTCTTGAAACACATCGAAAGGATATGATATGAAAAAAAGTTGTTGTGTGATCGTCGCAGCCGGTCTTTCCTCACGCATGGGAGATTTTAAGCCACTGCTTCCCATACAGGGCAAGCCTGCAATCGTTCATCTGATCGGGACCATGCAAAAAGCAGGCATCGACCATTGCATCGTCGTCACCGGACATCGGGCCGATGATCTGATCAAAGCCTGCGCACACCTATCTTCTGTTTCGTTTGTACACAATCCTGATTACGCTTCCACGGACATGCTGGCATCCGTTAAGATCGGATTTCGTGCCGTATCGGAGGAATATTCGCGTGTGCTGCTCACGCCTGCTGACATTCCTCTGATTCCGGAAGCTGTCATCAGAGAGCTTTTAAACATGATGGATCCACTGATCTATCCGATTTATGAAGACACAACGGGACACCCGGTCAGCATCGATACCGCATATCTGGATGATCTGTGCGTTTTTCATGGTGACGGCGGCCTCCGCGCCGCTTTGGAAGCACTTCCTGTCACACCCTCCTATCTGCAGACCAATGATCCGCGGATCTTAATGGATATGGACACCCCTGCCGACTACCGACAGATATTAGACATGATAGATTAATCAAAAAACCGGCCATCTTCCGATGACCGGTTCTGTTTTTACAAAAATGCTGCCACAAAGCCGATGATGACACCCAGCACACCGCCGAGATTGACGACTGCCTGCATCTCACGTTTGATCGTACGGTTCACAAGCGCCTCGATCTCTTCCGGCTGGAAGGCAATGATCTTTTTCTCTGTCAGGCCCGCGATGTCGAACTGTCGCACTACATCCGCTCCATGTTCCTTCATAAAGTCATCATAGACCTTCCCTATGGTTCTCTTGATCATCTCCTCGGAGAATCCTGATTCTGCCAGCAGCTGATCCGTCGGCTGGGCCAAAAGCATCATGGTTTCTTCCTGCAGGATCGGCATGATCAGATCATCCACATGCACCTTTACATAGTGCTGCAGATAGCGTCCGAGATAATCGGACAGGGTTTCAATCTTGTCCTCACTGATCGCGCGGGCTGCCACAGTGCCTTTAATTCGCTCACGGATCTGGATCCGGCATTCATAAGCGATCCGTTTGCTCATATCGTTTCGCTCTAATGCCCCAAGTACCTTCTCCCGCATAGACGCATCCAGATGGCGCAGAAAATCTGCCTGCTCCCCTTTTTCCAGATAGGTCTCCATCATACTTGCAATGCTTTGCTTTTTCTCATCTCCGGATGCGAAAAAAAGCATCCCGTCTGCAACCGTCTGCTTCATCCCATCCGAGGTAAAGATTCCAGAGATATCTTCATCCGTAAACACTTTCTGTGCGACGGCTTCGCCGATCTCTCTGGCCAGCTTATCTTTTCTTCGCGGGATCACACCGGGCGTAAACGGCACTTTAAAATTCCCGATGTGTTTTTCCTCCCGCGGCCGAAACAGCATACGGATCGCCAGAAAATTCGTACAGTATCCGATCAGTCCGCCGATCACCGCGCCTGCGATCAAGTGCAGTATCTCATGTATCATGCTCTCATCCTCACATCCGAAGCTTCAGTCCTGCAAGCAGTGTATCCGGTTTAAAGTGTACCACACTTCTCATCTCACCGGACATGGAAAAACCGCAATCCTCACAGACACCCATCAGCTTCCCGGGACAAGAGGATAATCTGGTCCCATCCGTCAGGATAAAATTTGTGATCCAGCAATATTCCGAACTGCCTTTTCCCCGCATCTGATTCAGTCCGGAAACACTGTTCATGATCGGATATCCGGCCCGCTTCATCGCGATCAACAGATCGATCACTCTGTTTTTGGTTTCGGAATCCGGCATCAGATCTTCTGTCCCCGGATAGGGGGTATGGAAATTAACAGAAACGGAGCGGATGCCCGGATGATTTTTTGCATAGCGGACCACATCACGGACGGACTTCCAGTTCAGTCTGTTCACCGCCATATTGATGCTGACAGCAGGATGTCCGCTCTCTGCAATGTTTTTATCAAGTTTTGCAAACGCGCCTTCCCCGCGGATCAGGTCATGTACCTTTTTATATCCGTCCACACTCACCCAGATTGAATCTGCTTTCAGGTATCCGAACGGCATCTGGCCGTTGGTCGTTACGGTCACGGAAAAGAATCCGATCTCTTTTGCCAGCCGGATCAAGTCATTGATCTTTAAGGAGCCATCGTGCCAAAGTGTCGGCTCTCCACCTTCTAAGTCCAGAAATCTCGATCCCTGAGCATAAGAAAACTTCAGCTCCTCTTCAATCTGCCGCCACGGTTTCATAGTCGTCCCCGCATGACCGTCCTGCGTACAGTGTTTGCATTTTAAGTTGCAGTAATCCGTCAGAAACAGAACCGTCTGCAGCGGCTTATGCTGTTTTCCTGCGACATTTTTCAGATACCATGCCGGAAGATAAAAGTAATTCTTCATCAAACGTCACCCTTTCCCCAGGCTATCCTATGATTCTCAGAACGAGTGATACGACGACATATATGATGGCAAATGCCGTCATCAGATTACGCGCCAGATACCAGCGGAACATAAACCAGTCCAGTCCTGCCTGACAGATGATGCCCCAGTTTGCCATCGGCCCGTTGTAACCCTTGACAACGACCGGTGCTGAAGGATCTTCCACATGCGCTTTTACGGAACGGAATAAGCGAACCGCCCATGGCAATGTGATGACAACAAGCGCATAAGCCGGATGCAATGCTTTTGCAAGCACCGCGATCCCTGTCAGCACATATGGTCCAAAAAGCAAAACCGCAAGCGCTGCCAGTTGCGGTCCTTCTTTTTTCAACACAACCGCCAGTGTGTTTTTCTGTGCCTTCCGGTCTGCCTCAATGTCCAGAACCGAATGCACATACAAAATATCTGTAACCAGAAGTCCCATACAGATCGCCGGGATCAGAAGATGCCAGGAGAGTCTTCCGGCTGCAGCAAAATAAACCCCGCTCATCAGAAGGGGGCCAAACATAATCCCGATATCAGCTTCTCCCATACCGCGGTAGCTCAGCCGCAGCGGGTTTCCGGAATAGGATTCCCCGAGGAACAGCGCAATGAGCACGATCACCAGGATCGGCCATCCGCGGAAGGCCAGCACAATAACACCCGGGATCAATGCCAGGATCCCGAAGATCACGGCCGCCCTGAGTGTCTGCCCCGGCGTCGCTTCCCCGCTGACAATATAGGGACACTTGGCAGTACGGGCCCGGATGCCTTCTCTTGCGAGGCTGTCCCGAAAGCCCGTCTGCACTTTTTTATAATCATAATAATCATCTGCCAGATTCATTCCCAGATGCGCCAGGCTGCCGCCGATCAGGGCCAGCACACCAAGCCACCAGCAGAAGTCCTCATTCACCGTCGCCAGAAATAACGCCGTCAATGCCGGCATCACACTTTGCGGAAGTGAGGCAGGTCTTGCATTTGTAAGCCAGAATCGAAGTGTCTTCATTTTGGTTCCGGCTTTTTAAAATTCTTCTTCAAACTTGGAAAAAGTTTTTCCTGCTGCACGTTTGATTCTGTCAGAAAGTGACTCTTCCGCGATCGCTTCCAGATCACTGTCCGTATTGTCTTCAAAATCGCTCATATCTAAAAGATCTGATCCCTTAAAGAACTTCTCATAGATTTTATAGAGCGCATAGCCGATTACCAGAAGTACACACAGATTTTTAATGGTTTCTCTCATTTTTCTGTTCTCCTTTTCCTATCCCTGTCTGTATAATACGCCTACCGAACCAAACGGATGATTCCAGGATTTTACCAGTTTTCCATGTGACAGCACTCTGCAGGTGCCGCATTCCAGACATCCCAGATGACTGAATGTTACCTTGCCGTCAATGTATTTGTAGCATTCCGCAGGACATGCCAGCACGACCTTGCGGATCTCTTCTTCATTGGCATATTCCTTGTCGATCTCAATATGCGGATCGTTATCCTCCGTATGAAATACGTTCAGCGCCAGTTTGTTTTCTATCGCCATTCTTTTCATATTCGATCACCTATAAAGATTCTAATGCGGTTCCCGCAAGACCCAAAAGCTGCGCCGGTGAAGCCATCCCCAGCAGTGACTGCAGAAGGAAGGACACCAGATCCGGATCCTGCTTTCCGTCTACGGTAAAGAGCTTGGTTACGATTTCGTCTGCTGTCTCCGGCAGGTTCTTATAGATCATGCGGTTCGCGGTCAGTGCCGGGAAGCCCTTATAAGCTCTCATATCCCGTAATACAAAACTGTCCTCTAAAGCCTTTTCATACGCAGACAGCATTTTCGCACTGTAATCACGCATCTCATGTGCCTTCAGAATGGTTTCTGCAGCCAGTCGTCCGGACTCGATCGCAAAATCCATACCTCTTACAGTGAAGCCTAAGTTTACGACCAGGCCTGCTGCATCGCCAACGACAAGAACGCCGTCACGGTATAATTCCGGAACCATGTAGATTCCATCCTCTGAAACCAGATGTGCTGCGTATTCCAGCGTCTCTCCGCCCTCAAGCAGAGGTTCGATCGCCGGGTGCTCTTTGAACCGGTCAACCAAATTCGGTACGGAAATATCACTGTAGCCGATATCGGAAAGCGTTGCAACGACACCGATGGAAACACTGTCCTTATTGGTATATAAGAAGCCGCCGCCAAAGCCGCCCGCGGTCGGATCTCCTGCTGCCATCCAGGCAACACCTTCACCACTCTTCACGCCGAAACGCTCATTGATGACGTCTTCGCCAAGCTTAATGACTTCTTTTGCGCCAACTGCCACCTGATCCGGCTCGAGCTCTTTCTTCATGCCAAGCTCCTGTGCCAGCAGGGAGTTTACACCGTCTGCCAGAATGACGCAGTCTGCATACATTTCTTCTTCTGCCGCATCGATACCGATGACTTTTCCGTCTTCGTCGGTCAGGACATGATCCACACGGATTCCCTGAACAAGCATAACACCTGCTTCTTCTGCTTTTCCTTCCAGCCAGCGGTCAAACTTGCCGCGAAGGACAGAATAAGAAGTGTTTTCCGGTTCTGTACTGAACTTTTTGGAAGTGATGCCGATATCCACGCTGGTATCTTCGGTCATCAGGGAGATACGCTCTTTTTTGATCACACGCTCGATCGGTGCTTCCTCTGCAAATCCCGGAATCACCTTTTCCAGGCTGTGACCATACAGACGTCCGCCGGTCACATTTTTGGATCCGCAATAATCTCCGCGTTCGATCAGGAGTACTTCCAGTCCCTGCTCCGCTAAAACGATACCGGCCGTAAGTCCTGCCAATCCACCGCCAACGATGATGACATCAAATTTATCTTCGCCCATATCAGTCCTCCTCTATTCTTTGAGAACTTTTTACATCAGAGCTGATTTTGCAGCTTTTCTGATCTTTTCTGCAAGAGACTCTTCTTCTTCCGCTTCCAGGTCAAAGCCTTTGCTTTCGCCGTCATCGTCAAACTCTTCGTAATCCGGCTCTCTCATGAACTTCTGATAAAGCTTGGATGCTGCATAGATTACTGCGCCTGCGATTGCCACTACTTTTATAAATTTTTTCATGATCTTATCCCTCTCTGTTTCTTAACCATAAATCTTCTGTGCGCGGTAACATGCTGCCATGCCGCCTGTGATCGGTCTTGCACCGATGTGCTCAAAACCATTTTTCTGAAGCATCGTGCAGACCTTTCTGGAAGAAGGAACATCACCTTCCATCAGTGAAACCTTCAAAAAGTCTTTGCCTTTTCCTGCAAGCAAAAGTCCTGCTGCAGGCATCATCACGCTGCGTCCTGCCGAAAGCAGTACTTTCAGTCTGTCATCTTCCGGGTTTGCATAATCCAGAATAAAGATCGATCCGCCCGGGATCAGAACACGGTTCATTTCCCGCAGGAATTTATCATAATCCGGAATACCTGATAAACCGAATGATACAACGACGCAGTCAAAGTATCCGTCCGGAAAATGCAGCTCATTTGCATCTTCGCAGAAGAACTCTACGTTTCCGAGTGCCTTGTCTGCTGCATGATGATTTGCAATGGTGATCATGTTACCAGAAAAATCAACACCAACTACTTCTGCTGCCGGATTGTTTTGAGCCAGTGCCAGTGTCATCGCGCCGGTTCCACAGCATACATCCAGGATGTGACCGAACCGGTTCGCACTGATCTCCTGCTCTACATTCTTTCTCCAGACTCTGACCAGTCCGAAGCTTGATATGTCTTTCATCGCATCATGATCCCGGCATACATTCTGGTAGAGATCATGTACTTTCTTTGCTTTTCTCTGCTTAGGTGACAAGATTATTGCCATTTGCCCCCATCTCCTTTCTGATTCCTTACACCTTTCTCTGATCTAAGGCTTCTGCGATTCGGATCAGTGCCTGTTTCGGCATGCCGTCCGGCAAAACCGCCAGCCGGCTGATCGCATCTTGTGTTACGGCATTGATCCTTTCCAACGTATATTCAATTCCATTCGCATCCTTCACATATGCGATCATCTGTTCCAGATCCGATTCTGTCTTATGTCTGCTTTCCGCGAGTCTGATCATCTGCGGATCGGGATTCCTTGAAAACGCGTACAGCACCGGCAGGGTGAAAATACCGTTTTTCAGATCCTGGCCGCGCTTCTTACCAAATCCTTCATCCGCTGTGAAATCCAGCAGATCATCCTTTAACTGAAACGCGATTCCGATTCCTTCTCCGTAAGCCCTGAGTGCTTCCTTCTTTTCCTGATCCAGTCTGCCGGCCGCAGCCCCGCAGCTGCAGCTTGCAGCGATCAGATACGCCGTTTTCTGTCGGCATTGCTGCAGATAGGTCTCTACATTTTGTCCTGCAGTCTGATAGAGATTTCGCATCTGCGAAAACTCGCCCCGACACATCTGTGCCGATACATCTGCAAGGATCTCGTTGATCCCCGTCCCGCGATAGATCTTTAAATATTCCATCGCCTTTCCCAGCAGATAGTCTCCGCTCTCGGCTGCCGTACGACGATCCGTTACCGACTGGATCGTCGGCACGCCGCGCCTCACTGCCGCATTGTCTACAATGTCGTCATGCACGAGCGATGCGGTGTGCATCAGTTCCAGCATGCACATGAGCGGAAGGATCGGCAGTTCCGTGGAATCTCCCATTTTATGACAGACCCATGCAAGACTCGGCCGAAGCCGCTTCCCGCCGGCACCGATCAGACGTTTTAATCCGTCTTCCATCTCCGGCCGTCCCGGAATCTGAAAATCCAGAAGTTCTGTTTCCAGACATTCCAGCACCTTCTGCAGTTCGCCAAACAAGGGCTTCATCTCTCTGATCTGTTTTTCTGAGCAGAATGCCTGCCATTGCATCATAACGAAATCTCCAATGCTGTTTGTCTGACAAATGCCAGATACCCATCCAGATCCGGCTCTGCTTCGATCTTCTTTACGTCTTCTTTCAGGTAATCTGAAAACCGGTCGATCAGCTCTACGTTATCGATCGGGATCAGTGCATGAGAAAATCTGCTGAAGAAATAATCTCCCGTCAGAACAGCCCATGCAGGCATCTGATCTGCAAGACTATGGAGCTTGCGGAACAGATAAAATGCTTCACATGCATCCGCATAATCATTTGCAAAGGCCGGGTTCTGAACTGCAGACTGCGCTGCTTCTCTGATCTGTTCGCGTACGGCCTGATCGATCCGGGGTACGTTTTCGTCCCCCCAGACCATCTCGGCTTCGCAAAAGATCTCATCCGCCTCCCGAATCCTTTCTACATTTTGTCTGTTTCTCGCTTCTTCCATCTGTTCTCTTTCCGATCATCCTCTGTGTGTCTTTATGCCTTCTCAAACATCAGACAGCCCAGGTTAATGCTATCTTCTTCGATCGTCACTTCCTGCTCGATCGTCTTGTAGCCTTCCATGAAGCACTCCAGTGTGTAGGTGCCGCTGTTTTTCGGCAGCTTATCCAGCTTGAATTCTCCAAGGAAATCTACATAAGTCGAAAGCAGCGGAATGCCGTTCATGGACAGTTTTACTTTTGCCTCGGTCGCTGCCGTTTCGATCTCACCATCCATGTATGCCAGTGCGCCTGCAACAAAGCACTTGTTGATCTTGTAAAGGTTCTTATACAGGACGCGCGGTCTGTTGCTGCCGTCTGTGAGCGGTTTTAACTTCTGCTTTTCAACCATCTGGTCAAACTCGATGTCGTCACAGTAAACCACGCTCAGTGCGCGTAACGGGCAGGCCTGTACACAACGCGGCTCCTCCCAGCCTTCATCCAGAAGATGTGCGCACATGGTACATTTCTGTGCCGTCTGCAGCTCCTCGTTCCAGTGAATGTGTCCGTAAGGACATGCATCTACGAGATTCTTGTTGCCGCGTGCGCGGACCTGATCGATGAGAACGATTCCGTCCTCTCTTTTCTTGATCGCATCCGGGCATTTCTTTGCACAGGGTACGTCATCACAGTGCATACATGTTTTTGTTACAAAAGCGACCTCTGTGAACGGTACGCTTCCTCTCTCTACGCGGACCGGATTGATCCATTTGTCTCCGTGAAGAGACTGTTCATCTGTGTAAGGAAGCCAGGCGTTTCCGACATGTTCATCCTTACAAGCCAGCATGCAGTTATAGCAACCGACACATTTAGATACATCTACGATCATATGCCATGTTTTCATGCTTCCTCGCCTCCTTCCCATTTACGCACTTCTACGAGACATGAGTTCGCGCTCATTCCGTGTGCGTGCTTTACGATAAAACGCTTGTTGGTCAGGTTGTTGATACAACCGTTTTTCTCTACTACACCATCGCCGCCCGGCTCTCCAAGCGGGATGTAATCAGCACAGGCTTCATAGGAATGTACCGTTCCGGCCGGCACACGCTCTGTTACCTGCAGACCGCAGAGGACGTTACCTCTGTCATTGTATACTTCTACGATATCGCCCTGCTTTAAGCCTCTCGCCTCAGCATCTGCCGGGTTCATACGGAAGATCCAGTAACGGAATCCGTCGATCAGCATACGGTGCTCGTCGATATCATTGATGTTGGAATCCTTGCCGTCACCCATCGTATGGAAGCTGTACTTCGAATGCGGTGAGATCAGCTGCAGCGGATACTTCTCATAGAGTTCTGACTCGGTACCTTCCCAGGACGGATGATACTTGCAGATCGGCTCGCGCTCTTCATCATTCGGATCAAAACGCTTTAAGGTCTGTGCCTCAAACTCGTACAGTCCTGACGGTGTCTGCAGGCCCTCTCCGTATTTTCCGTAATACTCGGACGGAAGCGGGGTCAGCTCCGGTGTATCCTTCTTAATGCCTTTTGCAAACCAGCTAAACGCTACCGGATCTCTTCTGTCTGCCGGAAGTGGCGGTACAACGTAGTAGCCCTTCTGCAGTAATGCTTTCCAGGAAACGCGTTTTTTCAGATCCGTTGCATTGAAGTAACGTTTTGCCCAGTCGTATTCCGAGTTACCCTCTGAGAATACCTGCCACAGGCCCAGTTTGTTTGCAACCGCCTGGAAGATATCAAAGTCGGATTTTGACTCGCCCAGCGGCTCGATGCATTTATGCTGTACGAAGCATACGCGGTGGTTGTTCTGCAGATAGGACTTCTCGATATAGCCACCGCAGTTACCGAATTCCGCGATATCCCAACGCTCAAAGTTTGTACATGCCGGCAGGATGATGTCGGCAAACTTCGCTTCGCCCTCGAACCAGATTGACTGGTTGACAACAAACTCCAGGCTGTCTGTACGATACATCTTTGCAAACCGCTTTGATTCCGGCTGTGTTCCGATATGGGATCCGCCGTACTTCCAGTACATCTTAACCGGCTCATGTCCCGGTGCCGGGTAAACTGTCTTGGTAAACTGTCCGCTGACGGAGAATACCGGCATGTTATGTGCTTCCGCATGTTTCTCAATGATCGCCTCCGGAATCCGCAGACGCGGGATCTGCTGGATGCAGGAGTTGACTGACGGAGACTGCGGCATACGGTTGTAAAGTGCTACGCCGGCACCACTGCCGATGTAGTCACCGGAGAAACCGCCGTCTGCATATCCCGGGAACCAGAAACGGGTATCAAGCGGTGTACCATACTGCAGACCGCCGAAGTTGATGCCCGGTTTACCGATACCCTGCATGAATGCCAGACAGGTCATTGCGGTTGCCCAGTCTGTTCCGTAAGCCACACGGCATGCGCCGCCAAAGCAGGTGATTCCGCCGGCAGCAAGGTAGGTCTTGCCTTTTGCCCATTCCTGTGCCAGTGCGCGAACCGTACGAGCCGGTACGCCTGTGATCGGTTCCTGCCATTCCGGCGTCTTCGGCACATCATCCTCCTCGCCGAGGACATAGGACTGCCATGTCTCAAATCCAAGGGTTCTGGTTGCGACATATTCTTTATCATAAGTACCTTCGTTCATCCAGACATTCGCGATCGCAATTGCCATAGCGGTATCTGTACCCGGCTTCGGTGCGATCCATCTGCCCGGAACAAAGGCTGCCGTAGAGTTCTGATATGGATCAATGTGAACGACTTTGATGCCCAGTTCCTTGATCCAGGAGCGGCGGATCGTTCCTTCCTGTGCGCCGTATACACCGGCAGTCGTCTCCGGATCAGATGACCAGAACACGATCATATCTGCATTCTGCATGCAGTCTTCTACTGTACTGTAGGGTTCGCATCCACCGTTTCTCGCAGATCCGCCGTAATGATGAATTGCGCCCCATGCAAATCCTTCCCAGCTATCCGGGTTCAACAGTGCAGTCGTTGCACCGATAACGTTAAAGAATCTCTTGGATGCACTCAGATAGTAACCAATGTTACCCCAGGTATGGTGAGAACCACAGGTAAAGAATACGGTTCCCGGGCCATGCTTCTGGCGTACACGGATGATTTCTTTTGAAACGATGTCGATTGCCTCTTCCCATGAGATCCGCTCATAACCGGAAACACCACGGTTCTCCGGATGACGCTCACCGTCCGGATCAAAGTCCACACGTTTCATAGGATACAGGCAACGATCCTCGGAATAGATCAGTGACTTCCAGAACGCATACGGTGCGACCGTCGTACGACGCGGCGGTGTAAACTTCTTGCCTCTCGCCATAATGGTCCACGGCTCCGCATCATCTGCATCGAAATCGATCGGTGTCATTCGAACGATCTTTCCGTCTTTTACATATACAAAGACCGGTCCGCCATTTGTGCCGTTGACATAACGAACCTCTCCATTCGGCATCCGCGTACCGTAATTCTTCAGGTACAGCACATCAAATGCAAATACCTTCAACAGCAGACTTGAGAACCACATTGCGTCCTCATCCGGACCGTTTAATGCCAGTCCGCCAGACTTTGCTGCATTGACAAACTCTGTCTGGTTACCGGCCATCATACCGGTCATGACACGCATTGCCAGCTGTTCTTCTGCAAAGACCATGTCTACGACAGAATCTCCATAAACACCATTTCTGCCGGAAATCTTACCATCCTTGAAGATGATCTGACGTCCAGCAGTACTGTCTTCGATCCGGATCTGAACCGTCAGATCCTTGTCTGCCCATTCCTGCTCGAACTCAGGTGAAGCCTTTGCAAGACCCATCAGGATCTTGTCGAGCATGAACAATGTACCGCTTAACGCTGTCTTGTTCAGCGACTTGGCGCTGCGGTTTTCAAGTAAATGCTTTACTACGGCCGCATTCGCCTTCACATTGTCGATGTACTTGTTACCCATACATACTCCTCCTTGTACCTGTACTGCCTACTCCCATAAATGAAGGACCAAAAAAAACTACTCTGTGCTTCTCTGGTCCCTGTAAAACTGCTCAAATTCATTGTCCCGGTCCAAAACCTCAGCGATCACCTGCTTTAACTGACTCGCAAAATGCTTGCCCTGCTCTAAGTCACCATTGGTTCCATGGTAAGCAGTCACATTCACGATCGTATTGATCATCACGATCATCTCGTCAGCGAAATGCTCGATCGAATTGAATTTGGTATCCAGTTCAATCTCATTTTTCTCCACATCAACCTTAAAATCGATCATCTCAACATCATTCCTTTAGTTCAGCTTTTTAAACTATATACCTAATATATACTTTATAAAGATATCACGATTGGATACCAATGTAAATACTTTTGGTATACCATTTTGTTATAATTCTATAAACCGTTTGTGTTCCATTTGGATAATAATGAAGGAAAGCAAACAAAAAGAGACATGCTTTCACATGTCCCTTTCTAACGCTTATGCCGTCAGACGTCTGACGGTTATGATCTTATCATACCAGACCTCGGAATATTTGATCCCGCCGGCCGGATATGCTTTTGAATTGCTTGCATGTAGCATCTGCCCGTCTCCGGCATATAATGCCACATGGCCTGAGAAACAGATAATGTCTCCCGGCTGCATATCATCAACGTCTACCTCTTCTCCCACCGAACGGAGTGCCGATGAGGAATGCGGCAGGCTATAACCAAACTCTTCATAAATTTTCATGACAAACCCGGAACAGTCGATTCCGTTTTCTAAGTCCGTCCCGCCGTACACATATTTATTTCCTTCATATTGCGATGCATATTCCATCGCAACCTCCCCGAGTGTAGGCATGGATTCGATGCAATCATTGACCGCATCTGAAAATTCTGTTGTTACTGTTTCTGTCATAGGTTGCGTCATATCATTCGTTGTTGCCGCCTGTGCCTGAATCGGTAAAGCCAGTGTCAGACACAGGCCCAGCATGATATACGGTTTCTTGATACCGATAACGTTTCAATCCTTTCTCTTCTGCAGGTACACCTGCAGGATCAGCTTTGCTGCGTGGTTACAAATCGCAATTTTTGATGCGACAAAGACCATTATACTACCCTTTGTCAAGCTTTTTTCATTATTTTGTAACATTTTCGTAATATTTTATGGTTTTTTTATTCTATGCACTCTTATTTTTATTACCATATGCATGCCGACCATTCCATGATATACTCATTTCAATCATTTCTGTTTTTAGGAAGTATTTTCATGAGTGATCATAAGGATTTTACACAGGGAAAATTATTAAAACCATTTCTTCTTTTTTCAGTTCCGATCATCCTCGCACTATTGCTGCAATCAATGTACGGTGCGATCGACCTTCTTGTTGTCGGCAGATTTTCCGCGCCATCGGAAGTGTCTGCCGTCTCAACAGGGTCTCAGGTTATGATGTTACTGACTTCTTTAACCAGCAGTCTGGCAATGGGAATCACTGTTTTCCTGAGCGAAAAAATCGGTGAGAAAAAAGGCGAAGAAGGAGGCCGGATCGTAGGAAACGGCATCTTTTTATTTCTGATATTCGGAATCATCCTCACCGCCGTTATTGTGCTTGCCGCAAGCCCCATTTCCGGCCTTATGAATGCACCGGCGGAGGCATTTTCATCTACTGTAAAATACCTTCGTATCTGCGGCTGCGGCTGCATCGTTATCATTCTCTATAATCTGATCGGCAGCATCTTTCGCGGGATCGGGGATTCCAAAACACCATTGATCACTGTTTTCATCGCTGCCTGCTTTAATGTCGCAGGTGATATCCTTCTGGTCGCCGTCTTTCATATGGGTGCTGCAGGAGCCGCTATCGCAACGGTTGTTTCCCAGCTGATCAGTGTGATCATCTCCTGGAAAATGATACAAAAAAAAGTACTCCCATTTTCATTTCAATGGAAGTACTTAAAACCCGTCGGGTTTATTTTAAAGAAAATTCTCGCCATCGGCACACCGATCGGCCTTCAGGACTTACTGGTCAGTCTCTCATTCGTAATCATTCTGGCGATCGTAAATGCGATCGGTGTTGTTGCATCGGCCGGCGTCGGAATCGGAGAAAAAGTCGTGATCTTTTTGATCCTGATCCCCATAGCCTTTATGCAGTCTATGGCCGTTTTTGTGGCACAAAACCGTGGTGCAAAGCGTTTGGACCGGGCCTGGCAGATCCTTCGGTACGCATCCGGTGTCGCTTTTCTGTTTGGTGTCGCCATGTTTATCCTTGCATTCTTCTTCGGCGACAAACTGGCTGCTATCTTTGTCAGTGATCCGACCATCATCGCAGCAGCAGCGGACTATTTAAAATCATATGGAATCGACTGCCTGCTGACATGCTTTATGTTCCTTCTGATCGGTTTCTTGAATGGAATGGAAATGACCAGATTTGTAATGATCCAGGGTGTACTCGGTGCATTCTTTGTCCGGGTTCCCATTTCCTTCCTGATGAGCAAACAGGAGCCGGTCTCCCTGTTCCATATCGGTCTTGCGACCCCCGCATCCTCTGCTGTGCAGATCATCATCTGCCTCATCGCACTGCTCTGGCTGCGAAAGAAGTTAAAAGCAGAAAAGACAGGTTGATCAAAAATCAGGACCGGATTCTATCTGTGAAGTGTTCTGTCGGAAACATCATCACACGCTTCCCGATAGATCGCGAGGATATCCTCCCGCTCCAGGATCTTGAACGAGCCGATCGTACGCGTATTCCCGTACGTGCACTCATCGGTCAGCGCCTCCAGCTCTTCTTCGGTCGGCCGGTGTCCTAAAAGTTCTGTCAGCGTCACAGGCATCCCCAGGGAGCGGAAAAACGCAACGGTCTGTTCGATGGCCATTTCAGAAGCCATATAATCATCTTCTTTTTTAATGCCATATACCATCTGTGCAAACAATGCAAATCTATGGATGTCTGCATCCCTGACATAACGACACCATGCGGGCCATACTGCTGACAGTGTCGCGCCATGTGTGGAATCATAAATGGCTGAAATCGCCATGCCCAGCTGATGGCAGGCCCAATCACCCTCTCTCGGCGTATCGCCTTTTGCCCCAAGACCTGTCATCGTATTGTGTGAAATGGATCCCGTCCACATAATCTCACTCATTGCCTCGTAATCCGACGGGTTTTCTACCCCGCGCGGGCCAAAGGTAACGATATTGCGGAAAACAGATGCCGCGATCTCATCGGTCAGGTGATTCCCCTGGATCGGCGCGAAGAACCGCTCCGATGTATGCATGAAAATATCTGCTGCGCCTGCACCGATCTGCCACTTCGGCAATGTCATCGTAAGATTCGGATTCAGGATCGCAAACTTCGGTCTGTTCCATCTCGAGCCAAGTCCCCGCTTTGTCGGCGGATTATAGTCAACATCATTTGAAATGACTGTTGTGTCACTCATCTCACTGCCTGCCGCAGAAATGGTCAGCACAGAACCGATCGGCAGACTCTTTTCAAGCGGCACTTCTCTGGTCCAGAACTTCCACAACTCTACTTCCGGATTCGCCACGCCGATCGCAACAGCTTTGGCCGTATCGATTACGCTGCCGCCGCCGACTGCCAGGATAAAGTCTGCCTGAAAATCGATGGCTTCCCGTTTCATGCGCTCTGCCGTGGAAAGAAGCGGATTCGGCACGACACCGCCGCTAGACATAGCCGCGATCCCGGCATCCTTCATGCTCTCTTCTACGCGTCCAAGCAATCCGCTCTTTTGAGCCGATGCTGATCCATATACGATAAAAACTCTGGTCGCACCGTGAAGCTTTGCCATTTCCCCTGCCCGGCTTTCTGTATCCGGTCCGAAAATAATCTCTGTCGGTGCATAAAATTCAAACTTTTTCATGTCTGTCATCCTTTCGTTTTCATGTTTACGAAGCTGGTATTTATTATATTATAATATAACCGCAGCGATATGTATGCAATGAAAAAGCAGGTCCTCACAGACCTGCTTGCATTTCTAAATCTTATATTGATGATTAACGGTTTGTCATTTTAACAACTCTAGAGTTCATGAATAATGTTCCACCGTACATTGCTTTTGCTGCTGCTAATGCGAATAATCCAAAACAAGAGATTCTTGCCGACGGCGATCTGATACGATTGCTGTACATGCTTAAGGGTGGATAAAATGGAAACGGAAAATGGGATCAGCCCCTGTAGTAATATACAGGGGCTGCAGACTGAAGACAAAGTCCGGGTTAAAGCCCAATGTCATTAAGTTAAGATGAGAGTAACCTAAAGGTATTCATGAAAACCAATGGAGAGATTCCAACCAACAACCGGGATCTCTCCATTTTTCTATATTCAG
>JAZQEX010000084.1:0-2134 GCA_045539215.1 Eubacterium sp.
CATCGTTAAAAATCTGATCCTGATCAGCCATCAGGATGTTGCTGACAAGATCCTCGATGCGGTAGGTGTGCCAGAATTGCCAGCAAAGCGGTACCATATCTGTTCCAGCATAATGCAAATCAGTGTCCCATATCTGTCTGGGAACCAGAATGTTCTGATTCCCGGCTAGCATATAATCCAGTACATAATCAGCGATGGTTTTTTCTGACGCGCTGGAAACTTCCGCAGGATGCACCATGGCGTGAACTTCCAGCGTCAGTTTTTTCATCCTCTCCAGGTCATCCCCAGCTAGAGCAGCCTTCAGCTCCTCATACTTGACCTCAAAAGCTTTGTATAACTCTGCCTTCTTCATAATAGTTCCTTTCTGCGTTTGCTGATATAACTCAAAATATATTTTCCAAAATTTCTGTCTATGGCTGCTGATATTCCGGAATCCTGATCAGGACATACTCCTGTTCGTCCGGCGGATAGAGAATCGCGTCATCACCGTCCCTTTTTTCCGCAATGTAAAGTGTCGCAAAAGCCCATAGCCCGTCTTCCATCCGGATCAGCCGGTCTATTCCGAGCACGGGGTACCGGTATACATCTTTTTCTTCCGGATCCTGCCGATCCCGCATCAATCGGAAATTTTCTGGCCTCAGCGTCAGTTCAGTGGTTCCAAGTTTGATTCCGTTCATGTCGGTCCAGAGGAACCGGATAGGTTTACCCTTGTTCCAGCTGTCGTTTTCTTCGCTTTTGCATTGCATAACGATCTTTCCGTTGCAGAAAAACAGATTCGACAGAATCCCGCTCTGGTGCAGGTCGCCCGTATCTCTGATCCACAGCAGACGACCTTCCGTGTCAAACCTGACCAGGTAGATTGTATCCTCATATGAATCGTCCGCTGCAGGTCTTCTTTCCCTGAGCCAGCCGATGTACCCGCCTTCTGTCTCAACGATACTATCCAGTACAGCCATGTCGGTTTCCGGTTGCTGATAATCCAGTACCGTTTTCCAGACAACACTGCCCTGCAGCCAATCTGTTTTTGAAAATACCGCATGGCTGTTGGAAACGGTATCCTGGCCAAAGGTCACCAGTTCTTCATTGCCTGTGACCGAAAAGCCGTATCCCCCGTTTACGATAAGCCCGTTATACCGGGAGATCTCTTTCCCTTGCCAGTTGTACAGGGTTGTTTCATAGCGGTCATCCTGAGCAGTGACATCGCCCACGAAGTCACTTTTCATGATAAAAGAAGGCGTGATATCAGTTATCTGCCCGGTTTTTCCGCATATCTTTGTCAGATCAAGTTTTTTCCTTGCGCGCTTTCCCTGAAGCGTGAAAAAAATTTACCGCGATCTTTCGGGGATAATCCCAGACAACAACAGCGATGGTCCCGTCTGCCAGCACAGTTGCTTCTTCTGCGGATGTATATCCGTTTTTTTCACGGTCTGTATACTCCCAGCGTACTGTGCGGTCAGTGTTCAGACACAGCACATATGAACCTGTTTCTTTGCCGGCTTCATACAAACGCATGCCTCCGGTCAAGATCAGTCCGCCGTCAGGAAGCGAGCACCGGTATTCCAGCCATTCCCGCTGTTCACTGTCCAGCTCAACCAGGTCTTCTTCAGCTATACTGGTCAATGGCATCATGAATGTGATGATTGCTAAAAGGAAGAAATAAAAACGTCTGATCATTATTCAAACCCTCCTGCAGTAATCAACGGCTGACACGGACAGTTTGTTTCACACAGGAGTATCTGGCCCCGTTAGCTTCCGATTTTTCTTTTCAACGGATATCCCGACAACTGGAATCTGTCTGTCTACAGGCCAATATGAAACAGTTGATCTGTTGTTCCATATATCGTATGAAAATCTCCGATCTTTTCAAAACCATATTTTTCATATAAGCCTTGTTCTCCGCTCATGATGTAAACTGTCTGATATCCAATGGATTTCGCATAAGATAAGATTTTCTGAATCATCTTCTCTGATATTCGTTTTCCCCGATGCTGTTCATCAACAAAAACAAAACCAATAAATGGTGAATAATCATATTCTTCTGACAATTCATCTCTCTCAGAGAATGTACAATACCCGACTATGGTTTCATTTTCGACGGCAACGACTACTCGTTCCCAATCTTTAAAAATACTCA
>JAZQEX010000085.1:0-10482 GCA_045539215.1 Eubacterium sp.
TTTATGAATGAAAATAGAGAGTCTCGCTGGATTGACCTGCATACGCATACGACGGCTTCTGACGGGACGTTTACGCCGGACGAGGTAGTAAAAGAAGCAGCAGAGCTTGGACTTGGTGCCATCGCGATCACCGACCACGATACCGTAGACGGGATCAATGAGGCGATAGAGGCAGGAGAGAAGTACGGGATCACGGTTGTTCCGGGGATTGAGCTTTCTACGGAATATGCCGGTGTGGAAATCCATGTCGTAGGGCTTTTTGTGGATCCGACTTCCAAGGAACTGAATGCGCAGGCGAAGCATTTTCGCGAGCAGCGTGACAGCAGAAATTTAAAGATGATCGAACGCCTGCAAAAGTATGGGTTCGACATCACAGAAGAAGCGTTGTATGAGCGCTTCCCGGACAGTGTTGTTGCGCGCCCGCATATGGCAAGATTTCTGCATGAGACCGGGCAGGCCAAAAGCGTGAAGGATGTCTTTGACAAATATATCGGAGATGACTGCCCGTGTTATGTCCATCGTGACATGATCACACCCATGGAGGCGGTTTCGATCATTCATGCTGCGGGAGGAACGGCGATCCTTGCACATCCCTGCCTGTATCGGAAATTAAATGCTGAGACCTTTACGGCAATGATGAATGATCTGAAAGATAGCGGGCTTGACGGGATCGAAGTGCGTTACTCCAGAAATACGGTGAAAGAGGACCGTCATTATCAGGAGGTTGCGGATCAATACGGACTGTTGTATTCCGGCGGATCCGATTTTCACGGAACCAACAAGCCGGAGATCAAGATCGGCAGCGGGACAGGAAATCTGTTCGTTCCAACCGAATATCTTGAGCGGATCGTGGAATACAGAAAAAGCAAATAAAGCTCTTGACGTCTTATCAAAGGCGTGCTATGATAGTCGCGTTGTAAATACAAGCAGAGTATCCACTCTCACCCTGGCACAATCGCGTGACCTGTGGTTAATATCGACACAAGATCAAGCATAAGAATCGTTTGTTATGCTTTTGTGGATGAAAGTGGATAGGTATGCTATCCGCTTTTTTTAATGTATACGGGAGGTACAGAACCATTAGCAGTTTAATGATTAATGAACAGATCCGGGACAGAGAAGTACGGGTCATTGATGCGGACGGTAATCAGCTTGGCATCATGTCTTCTCAGGAAGCGATGAAGCTTGCACAGGAAGCTGATCTGGATCTTGTTAAGATCGCGCCGGGTGCAAAACCACCGGTGTGCAAGATCATTGACTACGGCAAGTATCGCTATGAGCAGAGCCGTAAGGAAAAGCAGGCGAAGAAGAATCAGAAGATGATCGAGATCAAAGAGATTCGTATGTCACCGAATATTGACACCAATGATCTGAATACGAAGATCAATGCTGCGAAAAAGTTCCTTTCAAAAGGGAACAAGGTTAAAGTAACGCTTCGTTTCCGTGGACGTGAGATGGCGCATGTGAATAACAGTCGTCACATCCTGGATGAATTTGCAGAAGCACTTTCCGAATTTGCGGTCGTTGAAAAGCAGCCTAAGCTTGAAGGCCGTAATATGAGCATGATGTTAAGCGAGAAAAAGTAGAAATAGCAGGAGGAAAAGACTATGCCGAAAATGAAAACAAACAGATCAGCAGCAAAGCGTTTCCACAAAACAGGAACCGGCAAGCTGAAAAGAAACAAAGCTTACAAGAGCCATATCTTAACGAAGAAATCTACTAAGAGAAAAAGAAATCTTCGCAAGCCGACCATGACGGACGCTTCCAACGAGAAGAACATGAAGAAGATTTTACCGTATCTGTAAGTAAAGTAGAAACCGGGAGGATAATAATATGGCAAGAATTAAAGGCGGTCAGAACGCTAAAAAAAGACATAACCGTACACTGAAACTGGCAAAGGGCTATCGTGGCGCACGTTCCAAACAGTATCGTATCGCAAAACAGTCCGTTATGCGTGCACTGGCTACATCCTATGCAGGACGTAAGCAGAAGAAACGTCAGTTCCGTCAGCTGTGGATCGCAAGAATCAATGCAGCTTCCAGACTGAATGGCCTTTCCTACAGCAAGTTCATGCACGGCTTAAAGCTGGCTGAGGTTGAGATCAACCGTAAGATGCTGGCTGATATGGCAGTAAACGATGCAGAAGGTTTTGCTTCTCTCGTTGAGCTTGCTAAGACAAAACTGGCTTAATCATCATTTAAAATTTTTACTTTTGTAAAAAAGTGCTTGCATTTTGATACTAAGTCTGTTAGTATCAAATGCGCATGGTTCGTTGGTCAAGTGGTCAAGACGCCGCCCTCTCACGGCGGAAACAGGGGTTCGACTCCCCTACGAACTGCTGAAAGAAAACTGTTGCACAGTCGTGCAGCAGTTTTTTATTTGTCAAAATATGCATGAGGTGATACGATTGTTACAGACAAAGATCCTTATGTTTTTGAAAGGAGCAGGTATGGAGCAGCAGATTTTTACAAATGAGATTATATTATCCTGGCTTCAGTATTTTGCGAAGAATACACCGATTGATTTAGAGAAGGTCAAGATGCTCGACATCACCAGGAAGAATAAAAACGTGATCCCGACCGTGGAGTCCAGAAAGGCTACACTGGTTTTCACGGAAGCCGGTGATCAGGATATCTTTTACAGGATGTGGAATGCAGGACTAGGAGAGTGTGAGGTCTGGTATAACGAAGGCGACAAGCCTGAGGGAGAGATTAAGCACGATCTGTTAAAGCATATGATCAACCGGGGAATCAATGCGTCTGCCGGAATGCTGATCATCAATGAGAATGCGAGAAACACCTATAAGATCGGCATGCGCAATGAAAACTTCCGCCGTGGTTCGATCAACTATGTCGGCAGCGAGATCAGAGCGGTGATCTTAAATAAGATGCAGGTTGGCCAGCAGGATGAGATCTGTGTGATCAGCGGAGAGAGTATTGCGATCGAGTCTGCGATCATCGCAACAGACGGTACCGTGATCGCAGTTGAGTACAGTGGTGCTGACCGGGCGACGATGGAAGAAAACATCGAGCATTTCGGACTCAGCAATGTATGTGTGATCGACCATGTCGATGAAGAGACCATGAAGGACTGCCCGGTACCGCGCCTGGTGTTCATGGTAGCATCTGCGAGCATGGAGCAGGAGCTTGACTGTCTGACGAAGCTGAATCCTGAGATCGACATCGTGATCTACACACTGGACTTTAATGTAGCAGCCAATCTGACAAAGCTGCTTGAAAAATACGGTGTGAAAGACGCGGAGGTGATTCAGGTCAGCGTGTCTACGCTGAATGCGAAGAACTCTTTCGTGCAGCAGCCGGCGCCCTGGATCGTATCAGGCAAGGCAGACTGCAGATAAATGGCATAAAAACCTGTAATTTACCGGGAAATCACAAAACTTCCCTTGATTTCAGGGATTTATCATGTTAAGATACATAGGATTTATATAGAAACTTTATGGTAAGAGTGGGTTTGCGCCCACTCTTATCTGTTGTATAAGACCTGTGAAAAGAGGTGAAAACATGTCCAGACGGGAACAGTACGAGGCCCGTACAGAGGAACTGGTGATGCCGATCCTTGATGAAAATCAGTTTGAACTGGTGGATGTTGAGTTTGTCAAAGAAGGCAGTACCTGGTACCTGCGGGTGTACATAGACAAAGAAGGCGGCATAACCGTAAACGACTGCGAACTGGTCGCACGCAGGATGAATGACATTCTGGACGCGGAGGATTATATTTCCGAGTCGTATGTGTTTGAAGTCAGCTCACCGGGGCTGGGGCGTCCGCTCAAAAAAGAAAAGGATTATATCAGAAACCTTGGCAAAGAGGTAGAAGTAAAAACCTACCGCGCGATTGACGGGGAAAAGGAATTCGTCGGATATCTGAAGGCGTATACGGATCAGGAAGTTACGCTCGCGGATGATGACGGGAATGAACTTGCATTAAACAAAAAGGAGATCGCACTGATCCGAGAAGCGATCGATTTCTAATAAATAAACAAAACAAACATACCGGCAGGGGCCGGATGGTGAACGGGAGGTAAAAAAGTGGCAAAAAAGAATCAGAACATTGCAATGGGAAATGACAGCCAGGAGCTGATGGCAGCACTTGCGATCCTTGAAAAAGAGAAAAACATCAGCAAGGAGCGCCTGCTTGTGGCAATCGAGAATTCCCTGATGACAGCATGCAAAAATCATTTCGGCAAGAACGAAAACATCCGTGTGGAAATGAATCCGGAAACCGGTGAGTTCCACGTGATCGCAGATAAGACCGTCGTAGAAGAAGTCGAGGATCCGGTTCTTGAGATCAGTCTTGCAGAAGCAAAAATGCATGACGATAAGCTGGAAGTCGGTGACATCTGGCAGCAGGAGATCCAGTCAAAGGAATTCGGCCGGATCGCTACACAGAACGCGAAGAACGTGATCCTGCAGACGATCAGAGAAGAAGAGCGCCGTGTGATCTATGATGAGTACAATGATAAAGAGCGTCAGATCGTTACCGGTATCGTACAAAGATACATTGGCAAGAACGTCAGCATTAACCTGGGTAAGGCAGATGCAATCCTGACGAAAAACGAGATGATCCGCGGAGAGTCATTCAATCCGACACAGCGTGTGCGTGTGTTCATCCTGGAAGTGAAAAACACACCGAAGGGACCAAAGATCATGGTTTCCAGAACACATCCGGATTTTGTCAGAAGATTATTTGAAGAAGAAGTGGCTGAGGTGCGTGAGGGCATCGTCGAGATCAAGAACATTGCCCGTGAGGCAGGCAGCCGTACCAAGATGTCTGTATGGTCCAGTGACCCGGATGTTGATCCGGTCGGCGCATGTGTCGGTGTGAACGGATCCCGTGTTAACGCAGTTGTTGACGAACTGCACGGTGAAAAGATCGATATCATCGAATGGGATGAGAATGCAGCAGTACTGATCCAGCATGCATTAAGCCCGGCAAAAGTCATTTCTGTTATCGCAGACAGTGAAGAAGAGACCGCTAAGGTCGTTGTACCGGATTATCAGCTTTCCCTTGCAATCGGTAAAGAAGGACAGAATGCCCGCCTTGCAGCCCGCCTGACAGGTTACAAGATCGATATCAAGAGCGAGACGCAGGCACGTGAGTCCGGCGAATTCCTCGATTACGATGAGTACGAAGAGTATGACGATTACGATGAGTACGATGAGAATTACGAGGAATATGAAACTTATGAAGAACTCCCGGAAGGCGAATATGAAGAAGTCTATGAAGAGTATCCGGAAGATGGTGAGTATGAAGAATACGAAGAGTATGTAGAGTACGAGGAAGCAGAACCGGAAGATGAAGAACAGTAAATCCACGCAGCGTATGTGTGTCGGCTGCAGAGAAATGAAAGAGAAAAAAGACCTGATCCGTCTGGTGCGAACACCGGAAGGTACCTATGCACTGGATCCAGTCGGAAAAATGAACGGCCGCGGCGCATATATCTGCAGAAATGCAGATTGCATGGAAAAAGCAGTTAAAAACCATGGATTTCAAAGGTCTTTCAAAGGAAATGTGCCAAAAGAGGCGCTGACACTGTTAGAAACCGAGCTCAACAGGAGGAAATAATATGGATTCCATACTGTCTCTGTTAGGCCTGGCGCAAAAGGCAGGCAAGATCGCAAGCGGAGAGTTTGCTACAGAAAAATCGATCAAGGCAGGGAGAGCACATCTTGTGATCGTATCAGAAGACGCATCTGATAATACCAAAAAGAAAATGCGTCAGATGACGGAGTATTACGAAGTCCCGCTTTACATACACGGAGAAAAGGAAGCACTCGGACGTTGTATCGGAAAAGGAGAACGTTCGATGCTCGCGATCCTGGATGCGGGTTTTGCAAAAGCAGTGGAAAAGAAACGAAAAGACTGATAGTCGGGAGGTAAATATATGGCAAAAATCAGAATACATGAACTTGCAAAAGAGTTGGATGTGCCTTCAAAAGATATCATTGAATTTCTGACAAAAGAAGGTGTAGAAGCATCCAATCATATGAGCAGCATTGAAGAATCAGATGCGGCACGTGCGAGAGATAAATTCTCAAAAAAGGCACAGCCGGAGAAGAAAGTGGCTGCAGCACCGCAGGCAGCAAAAAAGGCTGAAGCGCCACAGACTAAAAAGCCGGCAGAAGGTGAAGGCGCAAAACCGCGTCCGAAGAAAAAGGCCAGCATTGCTGCAGTATACAATCCGCAGCACAGCAAAGACGGAAACCGCAGACAGAAGAGCATCGTGCATGACGCTGCAAACCAGAAGCGGGACAGAAAGCCGCAGGCAAAGACACAGATCGAGACTGTTGTCGGCCCGGACGGAAAGACACTGCGCAGAAGAGTTGTGACAAGAAACGGCAAACCGGTTCATCAGAGTGAGGATACCTTAAGAAGAACCATCGTGCGTACAGCACCGGACGGTACAAAGAAGGTTGTCCGCAAGCGTGTCGAGCCGGCAGTGAAAAAGCTGGAAGCAAATCCGGAGACACTGGAAAAAGAAACCGTATTGAATCCGGAAGAAATTCCGGCAACAGAAACAGTAAAAGAAACAAAGCCGGTACAGGCACAGGGTGAAGAGCATGTTGAAAAAGCAAAAACAGCAGAAAAGCCCGTACAAAAAGCTGCTCCGTCTGATCACGGTGCTGGAGGTGACAGGAAGCCTGCTAAGCGTGGGGGCAAAGGTACTGACAATCGTTCAAAAGGACCGAAAGAAAAAGTAGAGAACCAGAAGCAGAAGGGTCAGAAGAACGCAGCCCAGGAAGGCAGCACGGAAGATCGCGGTAAGAAAGGCAAGAAGGGTAAGAAGCAGCAGGATTTCGATAAGAAGGGCGCACCCAAACAGCAGGAGCGCTATGTCAATCTGGAAAAGAAGACCGGTCATAAGAAAAAGAATGCCGGTCCGAAGCAGACGTCTGAGCGTGATAAGGACGAGATCCTGACGATCAAACTGCCGGAATACTTAACGGTCCGTGATCTGGCTGACAAGATGAAGATCCAGCCGTCTGAGATCATCAAAAAGCTCTTTATGCAGGGCACGATCCTGACATTGAACCAGGAAATCGATTATGAAAAAGCAGAAGAGATCGCGCTTGAGTTTAACTGCATCGCTGAGCCGGAAGAGAAAGTAGACGTGATCGCAGAGCTGTTAAAAGAGGATGAAGAAGACGAGTCCAAGATGGTTTCCCGTCCGCCGGTTGTCTGTGTTATGGGACACGTTGACCATGGTAAGACATCCCTTCTGGATGCGATCCGTGAGACACACGTAACAGACCGTGAGGCTGGTGGTATCACACAGCACATCGGTGCTTCTGTTGCAAAGATCAACGGAAACAAGATCACATTCCTTGATACACCGGGTCATGAGGCATTTACCGCAATGCGTATGCGTGGCGCGAATTCTACAGATATCGCGATCCTCGTTGTTGCAGCTGATGACGGTATCATGCCGCAGACGATCGAGGCGATCAACCATGCGAAAGCAGCAGGCATTGAGATCATCGTTGCGATCAACAAGATCGACAAGCCGAATGCAAATGTTGACTTTGTAAAACAGGGACTTTCCGAGCACGAGCTGATCCCGGAAGACTGGGGCGGTTCTACGATCTGCGTACCGGTTTCCGCTAAGACAGGAGAAGGCATCGACCAGCTTCTGGAGATGGTGCTTCTGACAGCAGAAATGCTCGAACTCAAGGCAAATCCGAAGAGAAAAGCCCGTGGTCTTGTCATTGAGGCGAAGCTTGATAAGGGACGCGGTGCGGTTGCGACAGCGCTGATCCAGAAGGGTACCCTCAAAGTCGGTCAGCCGGTTGCAGCAGGCAGCAGCTATGGTAAAGTACGTGCCATGACAGATCACAGCGGAAAGCGCGTCAAAGAGGCAGGTCCGTCAACACCGGTTGAGATCATCGGTCTGAACAGCGTGCCGGGCGCAGGTGAAGTCATTATGGCATTTGACAATGAAAAAGATGCCAGAAACTTCGCAGAGACCTTTGTATCACAGGATAAGGAAAAGCTGCTTGATGAGACACGTGCACGTATGAACCTTGAGAACATCTTCTCACAGATTCAGGCAGGCGACTTGAAAGAGCTTAACCTGATCGTAAAAGCAGATGTTCAGGGTTCTGTTGAAGCAGTCAAGACCAGTCTTGAGAAGCTCTCTAACGAAGAGGTTGTTGTTAAAGTGATCCATGGCGGTGTAGGTGCGATCAGTGAGTCTGATGTTACACTGGCAGCAGCATCCAACGCGGTCATCATCGGCTTTAACGTAAAACCGGACAACACAGCAAAATCCATTGCTGAGAGTGAGAATGTAGACATTCATCTGTATTCTGTCATCTACAAGGCTATTGAAGATGTCGAGAATGCGATGAAGGGTATGCTTGAGCCGATCTACGAAGAGCGTGTGATCGGTCATGCCGAGATCCGTCAGCTCTTTAAGGCATCCGGTGTCGGCACGATCGCAGGATCCTATGTCCTGGATGGTGTATTTGAGCGTGACTGCATGGTACGCATCAGCAGAGAAGGCGAGCAGATCTACGAAGGTAACCTTGCTTCCCTGAAGCGTTTCAAAGATGATGTAAAAGAGGTTCGTGCCGGATTCGAGTGCGGTCTTGTATTTGAGAACTTCAATGAAATCGCTGAGCTTGATCAGGTAGAAGCCTACAAGATGGTGGAAGTACCGAGACAATGAGAAAAAACAGCAGAAAAAATATCAGAATCAATGAAGAGGTCATGCGGGAGCTCTCAAAGATCATCCGTCTGGAGTTAAAGGATCCGCGGATCCACCCGATGACCACGATCGCCGGCGTCGAAGTGGCGCCCGATTTAAAAACCTGCAAGGCTTATATCAGTGTGCTTGGAGATGACAAGGAACTTGCGGATACCATGGATGGCTTAAACAGTGCATCCGGTTTTATCCGCAGATGCCTTGCGCAGTCTTTGAACTTAAGAAACACACCGGAATTAAAGTTTATTGCGGACCAGTCGATCGCCTATGGCGTTGAGATGTCCAAAAAAATCGATGCGTTAACGTATTCGGAGGATCAGGATGAAGATTCCCTTGCTTGATGATATGATCCGTGACGCGGGAACCATTGCGATGGCCGGGCATATCCGCCCGGACGGAGACTGTGTCGGATCCTGTCTTGCGGTGTACAACTACATAACGGAAAACTATCCGGAAAAGGAATGCAGAGCTTATCTGGATCATGTTCCTGAGCGGTTCCGTTTTTTGTCGCATGCCGATCAGATCAGACATCCCGGAAAAAAGGCAAAGCAGGTGGATCTGTTTATTGCGCTTGACTGCGCAGACAGAGAAAGACTTGATGCAGCAGAGCCAATCTTTTTGAATGCCAAAAAGACCATTTGCATCGACCATCATATCAGCAATCCGGGATTCGCGGATGAGAACTATATTTTCCCGGACGCAAGCTCGGCAAGTGAGATCGTATTCGAGACGATGAATCCGGATAAGATCAGCAAAAACACAGCGGAATGTCTGTATGTCGGTATTGTTTGTGATACCGGTGTATTCCAGTATTCCTGCACATCTGCGCATACGATGCAGATCGGCGGTGTGCTGATGGATAAGGGCATCAATTACCCGCGCCTTGTAGACCATGTATTTTTCCAGAAGAATTTTACACAGAAAAAAATGCTTGGAAGGACGCTGGAAAAAAGCAGCCTGTATCTTGAAGGCAAGGTGATCGCAAGCCATATCACGCAGGAAGATATGAAAGAGATGGGTGCGATCGGCGCAGATCTTGACGGGATCGTCAGTGAATTGCGTTCGACAAAGGGCGTTGAGGTTGCAATCTTTTTACATGAGGAAAAGAACGGAGCGATCAAGGTGAGTCTGCGTTCCGCGGAATACATCGATGTAGCGAAGATCGCAGGTGCTTATGGCGGCGGCGGTCATGCCAGAGCAGCCGGTGCAACCGTAAAAATGGAGCCGGATGTGATCCTTTCCGAACTTTGCGAAGTGATCAGAGAGCAGATGGAACAGGAATAAGCCCATGTATCACGGGATCATTAATGTTTACAAAGAAAAAGGCATGACATCGTTTGATGTCGTGGCAAAGCTCCGCAGGATCTGTGGACAGAAAAAGATCGGTCATACGGGAACGCTTGACCCGGACGCGGAAGGGGTTCTTCCTGTCTGCCTTGGCAAAGCGACCAGAGTCTGTGATCTTTTGACAGACAGAGATAAGGAATATGTCACCGTCCTGCGGCTTGGCATAGAGACAGACACCCAGGATCTGACGGGAAATGTGATCGCAAAAAAAGATACGGATCACCTGACGCCGGAAGCGGTTTCAGAAGCCGTCCGTTCTTTTGTGGGTGTACAGGAACAGATCCCGCCAATGTATTCCGCCAAAAAGGTCAACGGCAAAAAGCTCTATGAATATGCAAGAGAAGGCATCGAAGTAGAACGGAAGCCGGAGACGATCACGGTTTATGAGATCGAGATCCTTAAGATGAATCTTC
>JAZQEX010000086.1:0-10516 GCA_045539215.1 Eubacterium sp.
CCCACATCAGTGCCAGTCCGGCAGAAGAAGTGGCGGTCATCGTACGTGCGCCTGCGGCTTCTGCACCGATCGCTGCACTCATTGCGGAGTGCTCACTCTCGACCGGGATGAATTCGGTATCCAGCTGACCGTTGGAAATATAGGTCGATACCATTTGCGGGATCTCGGTAGAAGGTGTGATCGGGAATGCCGGCATGACATCCGGATTGACTTGGCGGATCGCATAGGCAACGGCTTCGTTACCGGACATACGCTCCGGGATCGCTTCTACAGGTGTATTCTGATTTGCCTGGTTTGTGTTTTCGTTCATGCTCATACTTCGTTCCCCGCTTTCATTTCAATCGCGTCAAACGGACAGACTTCTGCGCAGATGCCACAGCCTTTGCAGTGGTCGTAATCAAATCCGGCACGTTTTCCATCTGTGACCGGGATGCTTGAATCCGGACAGCAGGGTGCACATAAAAGGCACTGTCTGCACTTGTCCGCGTGGTAGACGGGTGTGTTGTTCCGCCAGTCTCCGGTGTTGAAGTGGACGGAGGTTCCGCCTGCGAACACCTCCAGAGCTTCGGTCAGCTCGGTGTAGGGCGTTTGTTTGTTGATGTTTGTGATATCGGTTCTCATATCGATTCCTTTTCTGTTAAGAAGATTTACGCGATTGCGTCAAGTGTCATCTCAAGGGCCTTCATGTTGCCTTCCACGACTTCCGGTTTCTTTGCAAATTTGTGTGCATAGGCCGCACGCATTTCTTTTAAGAATTCTTCTCTGGGCAAAAGACCCGTTACGGCAACGACGGCTGCCAGCATGGAAGAGTTCGGGAAGTTCTTGCCGAGTGTTTCCTCTGCAATTCTTCTTGCATCGATCGTAACGATCTTTCCTTCAAAGCCCGGGAGCTGTGCGCGGATCTCGTCGCTGCTTTTTGGTGTATTGACGATCAGCGCGCCTTCCGGCTTTAAGCCGGCCGTTACATCGACAGACTGGATGAGCGTCTCATCAACGACTGCAACATAATCCGGGTCATATATATTGGAATGTACGCGGATCGGGTCGCTGCTGATGCGGTTATAAGCCGTGATCGGCGCGCCCATTCGCTCCGGGCCGTATTCCGGGAAACCCTGTACATTTTTTCCGAATTTAAAGGCAACATCCGCCAGGAGAAGCGCTGCAGTCTTTGCACCCTGTCCGCCGCGGCCGTGCCATCTGATCTCGATCTGTTGTTTCATAGGTGAGTATCCTTTTTCAATAATTCTGAATTTGAATGATGATTCGTGCCTTTTATTAAGAAGACACTTTGCTCATTATACCTGGATTTTAGGAGAAGTAAATAGGTTTAGTGAATATTTTTCAGTTTATAGATGAAATATATTCATGAATGTGGGATGTTAGGTGAATCTGATGGATATGCAGGGTGAAAATCGTAGCATTTACGGGCTGTTTTTAAATTCTGTGCATCCAAACCGTAATGCACCACCAGCATTACGGTCTGAGTAGAGTTGTTTCCCTTATAAACCGTAATTCTTCTCTGGCATTACGATCTGAAGTCAAATTATTCTCATATAACCCGTATTTTATTGGAATAATTACGGGTTATACTTAAACATCTCTCATTTAACTCGTAATTTACTTCTAACAATACGAGCTGAATTAATATTTCGCTCATCCAGACCGTAAAATTTCATTAGCATTACGGTCTGAGGAGAATTATTACCTTTATAACCCGTAATCCTGAACCATGAATATCCAGACAACTATTAGTTTTATTGACACCTTACGTTAGTTGTGTTTAACTTGATAACAGATTGTTTATATTCAAATACAATCCTGTGCTACGATAAAGAGATAAAGGAGGACTTGACAATGGATTTGAAGCTGAAAGACAAAGTAGTTATGATCACAGGTTCCACAGGTGGTGTTGGCGAAGCAATGGTAAAGGCTTTTGCTGCAGAAGGATGCAAGCTGGCAATTTCCTCGACACGTCAGGAGAAGCTTGACAAGATGCTTCCGAATATTGATATCGCACCGGAAAACCTGCTGACATTTGTTGTAGATGTTTCCCAGGAAGATCAGATCAAAGCGATGGTTGAGAAAACGGTAGAGACATTCGGCGCGCTGGATGCACAGGTCAACATTGCCGGTTATGAAGGATTGAGTCTTCCGGTTGATCAGCAGACCCAGGAAAATATGATGAAGGTCTATAACGTCAATGTATTTGGTCCGCTGTATGGCATGAAGTATGCGGTTCAGCAGATGAAAAAGCAGGGTAAGGGCGCAATCGTAAATATTACATCACAGGGATCCGTGACTGCTTCTCCGACAATGTCTGCTTATGTTTCATCCAAACATGCTGCATTAGGCATTTCCAAATGTGTGGCACTTGAAGTAGCAGAACTTGGTATCCATGTAAACTGCATCGGACCGGGCCCGATCGACACACCGATGATGACCAAGCTTGAGAAACAGGCGCTCGGTGAAGGTGTTTCCAAAGAAGAGGCAATGGCGATCTTCGCGGCACCGTATCCGAATAAGCGTTACTGCAAGCCTGAGGAAGTAGCAAACCTGGCATTATATCTGGCATCTGAAGTTTCCGCACATATTACAGGTTCTCTGATCACGATGGATGGTGGTCAGGCTGCACAGGGCAGATAAAAAGGCATAAACCAAATATGAGATACGATACCGACTTCTGAAAGTCAGAGTAAAATCTGGCGATCGGAGTCGGTATTTTTATGGCCGCCTTCAGATACATTTTTATGGTGACATGAATTGAAGTAACAGGGTGCTTCTGTTAAAATAATAGAGGATTACAACAACAAATTTTGCATTGACGTGTAAGGAGAAATTCGATGAAAAAGAGAATTTTGATTTTATGTCTGGCAGGGATTTTTATATTCTCATTATCTGCTTGCGGGCGGTCAACCGGTGAAGAAGTGGCGAACGCCGGAAATGAAGCCAAGGAACAGACTGCAGAGGAAGTACAGGAAAAGCAGGATGAGGTGCCAGTGACAGAACAGGAAGAGCAACAGGACGAGTCAGAGACGGAAGACCAGGAAGAGAAGGCTGATCAGGAAGAGCAGGAAGACCAGGACGAACAGGAAACAGCTGATGAAGGAGAAGCAGAAGATATGGCTTCATTTTGGGGATCAACGACGATCGCGACCGCTGTGTCTGACAGTTATGCTTCCATTCAGGATGCATATATCGATGGCAGCACATTGGTGATCAATGGAACATATGACATTACGACAGATGAGGGAGATGTTCTGGACACCTCGGATGCCGGAGAGCATCAGTTCACATTATCGGGAAGTGCAAAGCTTGGCTCGATGGGTGGCGACGGTGAGCCGGAGACCATGAGCGTGGAAGAGTTTGATGAAATCCTGCAATATGATATGGAAAACAACCCGGGACTGGGTCTGATCTTCTATGTTGAGAATGACAAAGTACTGGAGGTCTGGATCACTTCTTAACATGTCTTATGAGACATGATGTAACTGATGTAAGCGGAAGAATCGAATTATTTATGAGAAAACAAGTACAGTTTAACAACGGCTGGGAATTTACAACACATTTTGATACGGCGTTTCTTTCAGGAGAGCGGGCAGCAGATGACATCGTCTGCCTGCCCCATTCCTGTGTGGAGATGCCGTATCATTATTTTGACGAAAGCATTTACCAGATGGTGTGCGGTTATCGGAAGACGCTGACGGCACCAAAAGAATGGGAAGGCAAGCGTGTCATTTTACAGATTGGCGCAGCGGCGCATTACGCGGAGGTGTACTGTAACGGAGTACTGATCACGACACACGGCTGCGGATATACTGCGTTTTCGGCGGATCTGACGGAAAGCTTGCAATACGGAGCTGATAATCGGATCGTCATATCTGTCGATAGCAGGGAAACACTTGACATTCCGCCGTTTGGACATGTGATCGATTATATGACATATGGAGGCCTGTATCGTGAAGTATGGCTTGAAGTCTTAGAGCCTGTGCACATTCAGGATGCTTTCGTGATCCCGATGCTTCCAAAAGATGAAAGGCTCGATGGCGCCGCACAGATCGATGCACACCTTCGGACAGAGTTGGAGATCGCAACGGATCGAGAATGGTTGAACGACTTGTCAGAACCGATTATGATCCGCCAGGTGCTCCGGCAAATCTATGCAGAGGATACAGTGGCAAAAACCGGGAAGGAAGAGACTGCATGTGATCGGGAGATTACACTTGGCTGCATCTCGCTTACCAAGTGTATGACCAGACGCCGGGAGGATCTGGAACGGGAATTCCGTGTCTATGTAACAGATTGGGAGGTTGCATCTGTAAGACTCTGGGATGTGGATAATCCTGTTTGTTACATTGTCCGGACCGAACTGATTTCCGGTGAAAAGGTGATCGATGCGGTGGAAACAGAGATCGGGTTCCGCAGGACACATTTTGCGTCGGACGGCTTTTATCTGAATGACAGAAAGTTAAAACTTGTCGGATTGAACCGTCATCAAAGCTATCCTTATGTCGGCTATGCGATGCCGCGATCGATGCAGGAACTGGATGCGGATATCCTGAAAAAAGAACTGGGATTAAATGCAGTACGAACATCGCACTATCCGCAGTCGCAGCATTTTATCAGAGCGTGTAACCGGAATGGACTTCTGGTCTTTACTGAAATTCCGGGATGGCAGCACATCGGTGGCTCTGCATGGAAGGATCAGGCGGTGCAGAATGTCCAGGAGATGATCAGGCAATACCGGAATCATCCCTCCGTGATCCTCTGGGGTGTGCGCATCAATGAATCTGTGGATGATGAGGATTTCTATCTCCGGACAAATGCCATTGCAAAACTGCTTGATGGGACACGCGCGACGGGTGGTGTCCGCGCACATAAGAAAAGCCAGCTTTTAGAAGATGTCTATACCTACAATGATTTTGTGCACAACGGGACCAATCAGGGATGCGAGAAGAAATCACGGGTGACACCGGACCGGAAAAAGGCATACCTGATCAGTGAATATAACGGGCATATGTTCCCGACAAAAATGTTTGACAGCGAAGAACACAGAACAGAGCATGCATTGAGGCATGCCAATGTGCTGGACGCGATCGCCGGTGAGGAAGATATCGCAGGCGGATTTGGCTGGTGCATGGCAGATTACAACACGCATCAGGACTTTGGAAGCGGTGACCGGATCTGTTATCACGGCGTACTGGATCTGTTCCGGAATCCAAAGCCTGCAGCTTATGTATATAGTGCAAACGGCGGAAAAGAGCCTGTGCTGTTTGTCAGCTCCGCGATGGATATCGGAGAGCATCCGACCGGCAATCCGGGCAGGGTCTGGATCTTTACCAATGCGGACGCGGTGAAAATGTATAAAAACGGCCGGCTGATCAAAACATACCGGCCGCAGGAATCGGTTTATCGGAAGTTAAAACACCCGCCCATCGAGATCGATGATTTTATCGGAGATGCGATGATGGAAAAGGAGAAATTCTCAGCACCGCAGGAGCGGCAGGTCAGAGAGCTGTTAAACTATGCAGCCCGCTTTGGTTTTTCGGATCTGCCTGCACAGATGATGGCGAAGGGCGGTCTTTTGATGACGCGCTACGGGATGCGGTTTGAGGATGCGTATCGGTTATACAGTACCTATATCGGTGATTGGGGAGACAGCGTGACATCGTATCGTTTCGAAGCACTTGAAAATGGCCGGGTGGTAAAAACTGTCATCCGCGAGCCGGTAAAAGAGATTCATCCTGAGATTATCGTTGATCATACGGCGCTCTGTGAAAAAGAAACCTATGACGTGGCAGCGATTCGAATCAGAATGTGTGATCAGAACGGAAATTTTCTGCCGTTCTATCAGGGAACGGTATCTCTTGAGACAGAAGGGCCTGTTGCATTGATCGGACCGGCGTGCATGATTCTTCGGGGCGGTTGCGGAGGTACGTATGTTAAGTCGCAGGGAGAAGCAGGTGAAGCCCTGCTCAGACTGACAGATGAGACAGGCGCAGTCAGAGAAATATCTTTTACCGTAACATGCAAAGAAGAATAGATGTTTGTTGTATACAAACTATAAATATGGTATATTTTTTATAATTGTGGTTACCACTGGGTTATCAGGCAGATTGAGAATGGAGACATCGAATTTGATGGACAGAGCAAAAATGATATTTGGCAATCGGATTTCCGAACGTGATTACGAAAAAGCGGTTGCTTCAAAAAAGAAATATATTGGTAAATTTGGAGATGATTCCGATCTTTCCTATCCGGTCAGGGTAAAGGAGAACGCGGTGATCGGAGACATCCTTGGGGTCAAAGACGTGCTTTTGGGACGCCCGGCTTCCGGAAAACGTCCGCAGATGCGTCCGGCTGGATTTGACGAAGAAAAGGGTCTGATCGTCGGAAATATCCGTATGGGATTTGGACATTACAGGATTTCCATGGCGATCGCATCTGCAGCGCATGCAATGGGATATCAGCCTTACTGGATGGATCTGAATTCCTTCCCGGAGACGACATGTACCAAGGTGATCAGTGCACAGAATGATCTGTATTCCCTTGGGTCACGAATCTCGCAAAAGAGCAAAGTCTTTAATAAGGTTGTCTGGGAACCGATGAATTATGAAGGCTTCCGCAAGCTTTCCTATAATGCATCAGACCAGAAAAACGCAGAGCTGATGGCACCTGTTTTCTTCAATGTTCCAAAGGAAATTCCGGTGATCGCGACACACGTCTGGCCGGCACAGGCGGCAATTCATGCCGGCATGCAGTATGTGGTCAATGCGATTCCGGATAACTGGCCAATGGCATTACTTCTGGCAGAGGGAAGCCTGCATACGGTACAGACGCACAGCGCTTATCTCGGATATCGGACATTAAACGGAATGCGTGGAAAAGAGCTGTTGCATCCGATGCCGGAAGATTCCCTGCTGTATACGGGACATTATATTGATCATGAGCTGGTCAAAAACATCAGAAAAGATTGCAAGCGGCGTAAGAAGCGGCAGGAAAAAGGTGAACCGATGCGTTTCCTTCTGACGATTGGCGGTGCAGGGGCGCAAAAGGAAATCTTCGCTGCGATCATCCGTCATCTGCTGCCGGCGATCCGGGAAAAGAAGGTGGCGCTGTATGTCAACGTCGGAGACTATGAAAATGTCTGGCATGAGCTGACTGCTGAGATCCCGGCACTTCGGAAAGTGTCTAAAACACATTTCGATGACTGGGAAAAGACAAAAGTATTTTGTGAAAAGGCCATGGACGGACGCGTGATCGGTGTACATGCTTTCTGTCATGAGAATATTTTCGAGGCAGTCTATGTGACAAATCTCCTGATGCGAAGCTGTGATGTTCTGGTGACAAAGCCGAGTGAACTGGCGTTTTATCCGGTGCCGAAGCTGTTTATCAAGCGGATCGGCGGTCATGAGAAATGGGGCGCGATCCATTCTGCAGAGATCGGGGATGGTACGATCGAGTGTGAGGACATTCCGCATATTTTACAAATGATCGATCTGTTCAGACAGGACGAGTCATTGTTAAAGGGGATGTGCGAGAACATCTGCGATAACAAAGAAATGGGGCTTTATGACGGCGCGTACCGTGCAGTCGAAGCGGCTTTTGAGATGAAGGAAGCTGCAAAGAAGGAAATACTAAAACCGACGGAGGAAGCATAATATGACTTTGAACTTACGCAGTAAGCTCGCATTTGGATTCGGAGCATTTGGAAAAGACCTGGTATATATGCTGGTCTCCAATTACATTTTATATTATTACAATGCAGTCCTTGGAATCAGCAGCGTGTTTATCGGTGCAGTCCTGATGGGCGCACGTATTTTTGATGCGGTCAACGATCCGCTGATGGGAATCATCGTAGCGAAGACAAAGACCAGGTTCGGACGGTTCCGCCCCTGGATCTTAACGGGTACCGTGCTGAATGCCGTGACAATCTATGCATTGTTCTCAGCACCGGCACAGGCATCTGACGGAATGCTTCGCTGGTGGCTCGCGGTCATTTATATCGCATGGGGTGTGACCTATACGATGATGGATATCCCGTTCTGGTCCATGATCCCTGCAATTACCAATCCGGGTGCGGAAAGAGAGCAGCTTTCCTCTCTGGCGAGATCCTGTTCCGGTATCGGTGACGCGATCCCGATGGTCCTGACGATGGTAATCGTACCGATCCTTAGCGGAAGTGCTGTAATTGCCGATTACCGGATCGGATTCCGGTACTGGGCACTGATCATTGCAGTGATCTTCGTGATCTCTGAGATCATATTTGTTTTGAAAGTACCCGAGAAAAAACCGACAGAGATGGAATCGGTCGGCGTTGGCCAGATGTTCAAAGCATTATTTAAAAATGATCAGGCTATGACAGCGGTTGTTGCAGTTATTCTGGTGTATCTTGCATTAAATATCGTCGGAAACCTGATCCTGTATTTCTTCCAGTTTGATGTCGGCAACACGGGAGCGTACAGTATTTTCGTAGCGGCTTGCTTTGTGACGCAGGTCATTGCGATGCTGTTGATCCCGCTGATCCGGAAAAAAGTGGATAAGATGCGTCTGTTCCTGTATGCGATTCTGATCCAGATCCTTGGATTTGCAGTGCTTTTGGTATTTGCATATTCAAACCTGTATCACACAGCCGGCTGGGGAATCCTCGTTCTTCCGGGAGTCATGGTATATGCAGGATACGGTATCCTGACCGTTATGCTGACCATCTTCTTGTCAGACACGGTTGATTACGGCGAACTGAAAAACGGACGCCGTGAGGAATCTGTTATCTTCTCCATGCAGACCTTTACGGTAAAACTCGCTTCCGGCATCGCGGTTTTCATCGCCGGTGTTGTGATCAAACTTGTAGCACTCGATCCGCAGGCCGCGTCACAGAGCATCGCAACCTTGAACGGACTGCGCATCTTCATGACGATCCCGTCGGCAGTGATCCTCGTGATTGCGCTGATCGTATTCAAAAAATTCTATCGACTTAACGATCAGAAGATGGAAGAGATTTCTGAACAGCTCAAGCAGCAATAAAGTGACCAAGCATAACATTTTGAGGAAAACAACATGATCAGACAGGATGAAAATTTGTTTTGCCTGAACACAAATCATACAACATATCTGTTCCAGGTGCTCGAAAGCGGGCATCTGGAGCATTTGTATTACGGACCATCGCTGGGGCCGGTTACGGCAGAGGATGCGGATGCACTGATGGAAAAGCGGGCGTTTGAAGCAGGCAATACGATCTGTTATGACACTGCGCACAAGGCACTGACGCTCGAAGACCTCAGACTGGAAGTTTCGGGCCGGGGAAAGGGTGATCTGCGGGAGCCGTTTGTAGAACTGATCTTTGCTGATGGCAGCAGGACAACGGATTTTTTGTTTGCAGAGGCAAGGATCGAAAATCTGTCAGAAGCAGATGCGGACAGCATAAAGCAGGAATTGTGTTTGCCACACGCATATGATGAGGAGAATAAAGCAGAACGGCTGACGGTTGTTTTAAAAGAAGCAGCGCAGTCGGTCAGACTGGAATTATATTATGACGTGTTTGCAGAGTGTGATGTCATCTGTCGAAGCGCAAAACTGTTCAACGAGGGAGCGGACCCTGTCATCATAGAACGCCTGTTGTCAACACAGCTGGATTTTTCGGATAGCGGATATGTGATGGGCGGATTTTTCGGTGCCTGGGCAAGAGAGATGAACCGTGTCGATCTGCCGGTGCAGGCCGGAAAACAGGTGATCTCGTCTGTGACGGGCAGTTCATCAAACCGTGCAAATTCGTTTACCATGCTGTTTCGGGAAGACACGACAGAAGCACATGGCCTTTGTTACGGGTTCCATCTTCTCTATAGTGGAAATCATTATACATGCGCTGAGGTGAATGCGTATGGAAAAACACATCTCTGCGCAGGTGTCAATCCGGCTGGTTTTTCCTGGTGCCTGGAACCGGGCGATTCGTTCGAAGCGCCGCAGAGTGCAATGACGGTTTCGGATCAGGGGTTTACCGGCATGAGTCATCAGATGCATGCGTTTATCAGAGAGCACATTGTCCGCGGTGTGTGGAAGAAAAAGGAACGTCCGATTCTGTTAAACAGCTGGGAAGCATCCTATTTTGATATCGATGAAAAGAAACTGCTCAAACTTGCCCAGAAAGGGAAAGAAGCAGGGATTGAACTGTTTGTCATGGATGACGGATGGTTTGGCAACAGAAATGATGATACGTCTTCACTGGGAGACTGGTCAGTAAACAAAAAGAAGCTGCCTGGCGGACTGGATGGGATCTGTAAAAAGATCAATGAACTGGATATGGATTTCGGCATTTGGGTAGAACCGGAAATGGTCAATACGGACAGTGATCTGTACCGTGCGCACCCTGACTGGACGATGGAAATCCCGGGACGTCCACATTCCGAAGGGCGGAACCAGAGGATCCTTGATCTGGCCAATCCGGAAGTGGTTGATCATATGATCGCACAAATGACGGAAGTTTTTTCTTCGGCAAATATCGCATATGTCAAATGGGATATGA
>JAZQEX010000087.1:0-30477 GCA_045539215.1 Eubacterium sp.
AGACAGCGAAAGAAAGTACATGGATTCCGTCAGAGAATGCGTACTGCAGGTGGCCGTAAAGTAATCGCTGCCAGAAGAGCAAAGGGAAGAAAGAAACTGACTGCTTAGGCCACACTCCTATGTGGTCTTTTTCTTTTTTCAAGGAAAGATTCCCTATTGGGAAGATTCCCTTTCGGGTTTTTGTGGGTTTTAGGCCCGGAAGGATTCCGCTGACAAAAAGGAGATCAGATGCGATTTTCAGAATCATTGAAGAAAAATGAAGATTTTCGCAAGGTTTACCGGAAGGGGAAATCCTTTGGCAACCGGCAGCTTGTCTTATATGTGTTAGAGAACAATGCCGGGATCAACCGCCTGGGTATTTCGGTCAGTAGGAAAGTAGGAAACAGTGTTGTCAGACATCATCTGACGAGACTTATCAGAGAAAGCTATCGTCTCCACGAAGAAGAGTTCCAATGCGGACTGGATCTGGTGGTGATAGCGAGGACTGCAGCGAAAGATGCGACCTATCATGAGATCGAGTCGGCATTGCTGCATGTCAGCAGAAAACAACATATCCTGAAAGAAAATAGGATGGATACCGGAAAAGAAGAATCATGAAGAAGGTACTTTTAGCAATCATCAATTTTTATCAAAAGTATATCTCTCCCATGAAAACCACGAAGTGTCCCTATTTCCCGACCTGTTCCCGTTATGGGAAGGAAGCGATAGAGATGCATGGTGCTTTAAAGGGAGGTCTTCTTGCTGCCTGGAGAATCCTTCGGTGCAATCCGATCTCAAAGGGAGGCTATGATCCGGTTCCTTTACTGAAAACAAAAGATAGTGAATGGGCGGATGCAAAACCACAGAAATCAAAGTAATCTGTCACTTCACTACAGGAGGAAAATCGTTTGAGCGGAATTGTTTTATCAATGAACGCAGGTATCTTAAAGCCGATCGCGATCGCTTTGGGACACCTTATGGATGGGATTTATATGTTGCTTGCCAAAGCAGGCATTACCAATGTCGCTTTGACCATCATCATTTTCACCATCGTTATCTATATGATCCTTTTGCCGCTGACCTATCAGCAACAGAAGTTCTCTCGGATGACGATCATCATGAATCCCGAGATCCAGAAAATTCAGAAAAAATACCAGGGTAAGCGTGACCAGGCATCTGTGAATGCCATGAACATGGAAACGCAGGAAGTCTACAAAAAGTATGGCGTCCGCCCGACAGGAAGCTGCGTCTTTATGGCAATCCAGCTTCTGATCCTGTTCCCGCTGTATCGTGTAATCTACAACGTACCGGGCTATGTTAACAGCGTAAAGAATACAATGTCTAACTTAGCAGACGCGATCATGGGAACAGCCGGTTATGAAAATATCATGACCAACTTCTTTGAAACTGTTAAAGAAGGTAACTACGTATACCGTGGAACCAGCCTGGATCTGTCTACGACGGAGACAGCACACGATACGATCATCGATGTCATCTATAAATGTACAGATGCGAACTGGAGCCTGTTAGCAGACAAGTTCCCGGATCTGTCCACACTGATCACATCCACACAGGAAAGTGTCAACCAGTTTAACAACTTCCTGGGTGTAAGTATCGTATACTCTCCGAAGATTTTGATCCAGAACGCATTTCATGGAAACGGATCTGCGATCATCGTTCTCGTAGCGATCTTGATCCCGATCATTTCCGCGGCAACGCAGTTCTTAAACATTCGTCTCTCTCAGAGCCTGAATCCGAATGCGACACAGGGAAATCAGATGGCGGCACAGATGAAGATCATGAACTACATGATGCCGATCTACTCCCTCGTACTCGTTTTCTTCCTGCCGGTTGGTATCGGTGTATACTGGATCGCCGGTGCTGTAATTCGAAGCATTCAGCAGTTTATCATTAACAAGCGCTTCGATAAGGTTGATATGGAAGCACTGGTTAAGAAAAACCAGGCAAAGGCAGCTGCAAAGGAAAAAGAGCGAATCGAGAAAAAGGGTGTTTCCGGTCAGACAATCGCAAGAAATGCTTCGATCAATACCAGAAACATTGCTGCTGATCCGAATGCTGCACGTCGCAAGACTATGGCTGAGAAGGCTGCATCCGCAGCAAACATCGATGTCGATACGACTAAACAGACTGTGAAAAAGGGAAGTCTGGCAGAGAAAGCCGGAATGGTAAAAGAGTTCAACTCCAAATCTCCGGATGAGTGGAAGCAGGCAAAAGCCGCTGCCGAAAAGGAAGCTGCAGACAAAGCCGCAAACCAGTCTAAGAATAAGAATCAGTCCAAGAAGAAAAGTAAGAACAAAAAGAAAAAGTAGGAGTAACTGATCATGGAATTTATGGAATTTTCCGGAAAGACGGTTGATGACGCCATTACTGAGGCGCTCGTGTCACTGGGAATAACCAGTGATCAGGTCGAGTACGAAGTGATTGAAAAAGGCGGCAGCGGATTCCTTGGTTTTAATGCAAAACCGGCAAAGATCCGTGCACGCAAAAAGGTAGATACTCCGGTTGAAGAAGCAGTTGAGGCTGTAGCAGAAGCAGAAACGGAAGCTGTAAAGGCAGAGGAAAAAGCCGAAGAAGCGATCGGTGATATCTTAGGAGCAGCTGCAGGTCTTGCAGGTGCTGCCAGCGAGGCGGTAGCGGAAGTATCATCTGAAGTTAAAGCTGCAAAAGAGCCGATGGATGTCAAGACTGCCGAAGCCAAAATCAAAGAATTTCTTTCCCAGGTATTCGGAGCGATGAATATGAATGTAGAGATCATCGTGAAGGAAGCGGAAGAAAAGGATATGCTCGATGTTGAACTGAAAGGTGATGACATGGGCGTACTGATCGGCAAGCGCGGACAGACACTCGATGCACTGCAGTATCTGACCAACCTGACATTAAATAAGCATTCTGACCGGTACATTCGTGTTAAGATGGACACGGAAAACTATCGTGAAAGAAGAAAAGCAACGCTTGAGAATCTCGCAAAGAACCTTGCAAGCAAAGCAAAACGCACTGGCAAGGATGTTGAGCTCGAGCCGATGAACCCGTATGAGCGCCGGATCATCCACTATGCGCTTCAGGGTGACAAAGCTGTTGATACACATAGTGTAGGGGAAGAACCTTACAGACATGTGGTCATCACATTAAAGAAATAATCAATCATAAAATCCCCCGGCTAATGCCGGGGGATTTTTAAAACAATATAAAGTATTTTATTTGCTCATGGTAAAGGTGTAGTAATCTTCTCCGATTGAGAAATCAACATTCATGGTACCATCATCGTTATTTGTGATCAGGAATGATGGATCCTCACTTTCTATCGTTACACCAAGAATGGTATCCCAGGGGAAAGGTCCGATAGCTTCGCCATTGAAGGTACCTGTTACGGTTCCGTCTTCAGCAAACACTAATTGAAGTGCGTCATCGGGCAGATCAACCGGATCGCCGAGAATATCGGTAACAGAAGTTGAAGTCCAGGTACCTGCCACAGCTTTTACATCATCACTGACATAATTAGCAGGATCTGCAGCATCTGTTCCTTCCAGGCCAAAGAAAATGGTAACGCCCATTCCCATCATATCTTCGACAACAATGGAGTTATCTGAATAAGTACCGGTCATCTCTTCAGAACCGACAGAGATCGTGATCTGGTCACCTTCTACAGAGTATTTACCGGATCCTTTATCTTTACCTGCAACCACTTCGACTTTATTATTTTCTTTGAGTTCGATCGAAAAGGTCTCACCCTCATCGAGAATCTCATCAAGTCCCATCTGGACACCCATCATTTCTGCAGAAACGCCGACGTAAACGCCGTAAGGAATGCCATTTTCATCAACTGTTGCTTTTTCTGTAGTTCCTCCCTGGTCAGTACCGCCTGAACTGCCGCCACTGCTTCCGCAGGCAGCTAATACAAAAATCATCGACAAAGCCAGGGCAAATACAAGAATTTTTTTCATTTGTTTCATGTCACTCATCCTCCTTTTGTCAAAACTTATGATTTTACAATTTTATTATAAATGTAAAACAAATAGTTGTATATAAACTGATAGTTTAGGGTAAATTTTACTTGTAAAGTTTGGGATGAATTTTACTTTTACTTGAGGGAACGGGTCTTAAGTGCTACAATGCCAAAGAAGTTATACTGTGCCTGAAAATGGGTTTTCCATCCGGCATGGAATATGAAACGGGAATAAGGAGTTTTACTCTTGCGGGAATTCAAACAGACAGAGACAATTGCGGCGATCGCAACAGCGATGGCACCATCCGGAATCGGAATTATCAGGATCAGCGGAGAAGACACTGTGTCTATTGCAGAGCAGATCTTTGATCCAAAGCAGCCGGATAAGAAGTTATCAGAGCAGAAAAGCCACACGATCCACTATGGTTATATCAAAGACGGAGATACGGTGGTCGATGAAGTACTGCTTCTTTTGATGCGCGCGCCGAATACCTATACCAGAGAAGATACGATCGAGATCGATACACATGGCGGCGTCCTTGTCATGCAGCGCATCCTGGAGACCGTTTTGAAATACGGTGCCAGACCAGCGGAGCCGGGAGAATTCACCAAGCGTGCATTTTTAAACGGCCGGATCGATCTGACCCAGGCGGAGTCTGTCATCGATGTGATTCAGGCAAAAAATGATAATGCACTGAAAAGTTCCGTCAGCCAGCTGAGAGGTGTTCTTTCTGAGAAGATCAGAAAAATCCGTGAAACATTATTATATGAACTGGCATTTATCGAATCGGCGATCGACGACCCGGAGCACTACTCTCTCGATGAATATCCACCGGTGTTAAAAGAAAAGCTGACAGCGATCCGGAATCAGTTACTGGAAATGATCAAAAAGGCAGATGACGGACGTATTTTAAAGGAAGGAATTCAGACCGTGATCGCAGGCAAACCAAATGCCGGAAAATCTTCCTTATTAAATGCACTGCTCGGAGAAGACCGTGCGATCGTAACAGAGATTGCAGGAACCACGCGGGATGTACTTTCCGAACAGATCCAGCTTGATGGAATCGGTCTGCACATTATGGATACTGCAGGCATTCATGATACAGAAGATATCGTCGAACAGATCGGTGTCCAGAAATCAAAGGACGCTATGGAAGAAGCAGACCTTGTCCTGTTTGTTGCAGACGCTGCTTCCGGACTGGATGAGAATGACCGTCTGATCCTCTCTGAGATCAAAGACAAAAAAGCGATCGTTTTACTGAATAAGACCGACCTTGAGATGAAGATTGGTGAAGGTGATCTGAAGGAACTGACCGATCATCCGATCCTGTCGGTTTCCATGAAAGAAAAAACAGGTCTTTCCGAACTGACGGAAACCATTCGGAATATGTTTTTCGCAGGAGAGCTTCAGTTTAATGATGAAGTATATATATCCAATCTGCGCCAGAAAAATGCATTGATCGAAGCTGAAAAAAGTATTGGCCAGGTGCTGGAAAGTCTTAAAAACCAGATGCCGGAGGACTTTTTAACGATCGATATGATGGATGCTTATGAAGCGCTCGGATATATCATCGGAGAATCGGTTGAGGATGATCTGGTTGAAAAAATCTTCTCAGAATTTTGTATGGGAAAATAAGTCTTACAGATACGAAAATTACTTTGCATGGGGAAATCAATATGCCAAAGATTGAAGAACATTATGATGTGGTGGTCGTGGGAGCAGGACACGCCGGATGTGAAGCGGCGTTAGCGTGCGCCCGTATGGGTCTTGAGACTATCATTTTTACTGTCAGCATTGAAAGCATCGCAATGATGCCCTGTAATCCGAACATTGGCGGTAGCTCAAAGGGGCATATCGTCAGAGAAGTCGATGCGCTTGGCGGTGAGATGGGAATCAACATCGATCACACATTTTTACAGTCAAAAATGCTGAACCGGTCGAAGGGACCGGCGGTCCATTCACTGCGCGCACAGGCAGACAAAGCCGCTTACAGCGCCAGAATGCGGGAAATCCTGCAGACGCAGGAGCATCTTTCCGTGCGGCAGGCAGAAGTTGCAGGAATTATGTGGGAGGATGTGACTGGCGGTCGTAAGATCACCGGTATCACCACTGTCTCCGGTGCGAAATATTTCAGCAAAGCAGTGATTCTTTGTACGGGAACCTATCTGAATGCAAGATGCCTGTGCGGGGAAGTTATTGATTATACCGGACCGAACGGTCTGCAGGCAGCGACGCATTTGACGGATTCCTTAAAAGAATGCGGTGTGACGATGCAGCGGTTCAAGACCGGAACACCGGCCAGAATGGATGGACGGACCATCGATTTTTCCAAAATGCAGGAACAGTTTGGCGATACACCGATCGTACCGTTTTCTTTCATGACCGATCCGAAGGATGTACAGATCGATCAGGTCAGCTGCTGGCTGACATATACCAATGAAGAGACACATCGTGTGATCCGTGAAAATCTGGATCGTTCGCCCATGTATTCGGGTGTGATCGAGGGAACCGGACCGCGCTACTGCCCTTCTATCGAAGATAAAGTCGTACGGTTTGCGGACAAGAACCGCCATCAGGTGTTTTTAGAGCCGGAAGGACTGCATACCACAGAAATGTATGTGGATGGAATGTCAAGTTCCCTGCCGGAAGATGTACAGGTGGCGATGTACCGCACTGTTCCCGGACTTGAAAATGCAAAGATTGTCAGAAATGCTTATGCGATCGAATATGACTGCATCGATCCGCGCCAGTTAAAGTCATCTCTGGAATTCAAGAATATTGAGGGACTTTTCGCGGCAGGGCAGTTCAACGGAAGCTCCGGATATGAAGAAGCAGCCGGCCAGGGTATCGTGGCCGGAATCAACGCGGCGTTAAAGGTACAGGGAAAAGAGCCGATGATCCTGGATCGGTCAGAATCTTATATTGGTGTTCTGATCGATGACCTGGTTACAAAAGAAAATACCGAGCCCTATCGGATGATGACCTCCCGTGCCGAGTATCGTCTGCTGTTGCGCCAGGATAATGCGGACTTAAGACTGACACCACGTGGATATGAGGCAGGTCTGATCCCGGAAGAACGCTATCAGCATATCGTAGAAAAAGAAAAACAGATCGAAGAAGAGGTCAAACGGATCCGAACCGTGCATTTAGGCGGGTCCGAACCGGTACAAAAGCTCTTAGAGAGCCTGGGCAGCCAGCCACTCAATACCGGAACCGGACTCGAAGAGCTGATCCGGCGGCCGGAGCTTGATTATGACAAGCTCGCACCACTCGACCCGGACCGGCCGGCACTTTCTGATGAAGTGCGTGAGCAGGTCAATATCAGGATCAAATACGAAGGATATATTGAACGGCAAATGAAGCAGGTCAAACAGTTTAAGCGCCTCGAGAAGAAGCTGATCCCGGAGGACCTGGATTACATGCAGATCTCCGGCCTTCGTAACGAAGCACAGCAGAAACTTGCCCACTACCGCCCCGCTTCCATCGGCCAGGCATCCCGGATCGCCGGCGTCTCACCGGCCGACATTTCCGTGTTGCTGGTGTATCTGGAGCAGATGCGACGGTAAGGATACGTGCCGGCGGGCAAAACTTGCTAATACATGGGCCTGGAGCCCGGAAAGCAGAGGCTTTTGCCAAAAAATCAGGAAAAGGAAAGAATATGCAGCCAGAGGATTTGAAATTATTAGGGGCAGGCCTTGAAGAATACGGCCTCTCTCTCACCGAAACACAAAAGAATCAGTTTGTTACCTATGGCACGATGCTGCAGGAATGGAATGAGAAGATGAATCTGACTGCAATCACGGATTCCGAAGAGATTGCCGTGAAACATTTCCTGGATAGCCTTACCGGTGTCAGACTCGTAGACTTTTCAAAGGTGGAAAGCATGATCGATCTCGGGACCGGTGCCGGATTCCCGGGTATTCCTTTAAAGATCATGTTTCCCAACATGCGGGTGACATTAGCTGACTCTTTAAATAAAAGACTGACTTTTCTTAATAGTGTTATAGAACAAATAGAACTAAAGGATATTATTACAGTTCATGGACGCGCTGAAGATCTGGCTAGAAATCCTGAATATCGGGAAAAATTCGATCTTTGCGCGTCACGTGCGGTTGCAAATCTGGCAACATTGTCAGAATATTGTATTCCATTTATAAAAATCAATGGATCATTCCTCTCTTACAAGGGGCCTGATGCTGATCGTGAAGTAAAAGAAGCAAAAAATGCAATTGAACGTATGGGAGGTAAATTTGAAAATAGTGAGCACTTCACTCTCCCACCCTATAATGATGAAAGAACTTTGGTTTTGATTCGGAAAGAAAAATCGACACCGAAGAAATATCCACGGCAGGCTGGGACGCCGGCAAAGAAACCAATCAAATGATGTAAAAACAAGGGGAAATGTTTCACGTGAAACATTTCCCCATTTCTTTTTAATTATAACTCAGTTATAAAAAAGAATTTACAAGACCCTTTCAACAATATCACAGAACTTGTCGCTCTCTTCTATATGTGGGAATTTAGCAGTATTTCCCATCACATACATGCCAGCCTCTGAAACATGCTCTCGATATGATTTGAAAATCTGTTTGTGACTTGGATAAGCACTTCCAAACATGAAATACAGTTTCTTATAATACAGATGCAGAGATTCTGTAAGATCCAGATTCAAATACTTGCTTGCAATTGCTGCATACAAATATTTTGCCTGTTGATAATCATAATGCGCTGATTGATACACCAATCTAGCAAATTTGGGATCCAGTTTCTCTACATCATAAAAACCATGGTTAAGTAATCGATCTGTAGTCGCTGCGTCACTGAACTTTAAATTATAAAGATAAGTTCCAAGAACCGGGGTTCTCAGGATTGATCTGGTGAGTGTTTCCAGATAAGCCGGATAATTGCCAAAACTTTGTAAGGATGGCGGATTTACAGCAATGATATGGGAAAAAGCATCCGGATTCATTCGATCTGCAAGAATCGCGGTAGCAAAAGAACCGCCTGAGGTGATGATATCAACACCATTTCCGGTAATATCCTCTACAAAGTGATTTAAAAGCTGCACATACAGATATCTGGTGTAAGAAAGCTTTGGCTTATCTGATCTGCCGCATCCGGGAAGGTCTATCGCATATACTGTTCGTGTTAGCGATAATTTTTTAGCAACATTTCTCCATTCCTCTGCTGAAAATCCCGGATACAGGTCGTGTAAGAGAATGACGGGCTTATTTTCTGCCTCAGGACACTCAAATTTTAAATAACAAACATTTCCATTTTGCGTATTATAATAATGAACATGATCTGAAGGCATGTTTACATTATGATTAGAAACGCGGTTAATGATTGCGTTTGACAAAGACATGTATGTAATTGCACCAGGTATTGAAAGCGAAAGCCATCTTTTTTTCATAGCGTTATCCTAATTCGTTAAAAACTAATATGTTTTAATGTCTATCATTGAGATAATAATCGCGACTAATATCGCATAGTCAGTATATCACAGATTCTCAACTCGTCCAATATAGCAAATAAGTCATATATGACATATCGGTTCTATATTATTACACAATGTTTCACGTGAAACATCGAAATTGCACAAAAACAAGTTATTATTGTTTCACGTGAAACATTTCTGGAACAATGATATTTCATATGGTATACTTGTTACACAAAATCCCGATTATCTGAAGTTCGGGATGATCATATAATGAAAAGTGATAAATGGAGGCTTTATGAATCGAATTATTGCCATTACAAATCAAAAAGGTGGTGTCGGAAAGACAACAACTGCGATCAATCTTGCTGCATGTCTGGCAAATGATGGGAAGAAAACGCTCCTGATTGACCTGGATCCCCAGGGAAATGCGACAAGTGGTCTTGGATATGACAAAAATGGTCAGGAAAAGACCAGTTATGATGTCGTAATTGGAGATTGCACGGTCTATGATGCGATTATTCATACAAAGTATAAGAAATTGGATCTGATTCCCTCGAATGTTGATCTGGCAGGTGCAGAGGTAGAACTTGCAGATGCCGATACCAAGCAATTTCTTTTAAAAGTGCAAATCCGCACATTAAAGGAAGAATATGACTTTATTATCATTGACTGCCCGCCATCACTTGGATTGCTTACGGTCAACGCACTTACAGCAGCGGACACAGCTCTTGTTCCGATTCAATGTGAATATTTTGCATTAGAAGGACTTTCCCAACTGATACAAACCGTAGATATGATCCGCGAAGCCCTCAATCCAGATCTTAAGATTGAAGGAATTGTCTTTACCATGTTTGATATCAGAACAAGATTGGCGAATGATGTTGTTAATAATGTTCGTGATAACCTTCAATTACATGTATATAAGACGGCGATTCCAAGAAATGTGCGTCTTGCTGAGGCACCAAGCTATGGTATGCCTATCATTGAATATGATTACAGATGCTCCGGATCGAGAGCATATCGTAAATTTGCAAAAGAAGTAATGAAGAGAGAGGATATTTAAATGGCAAAAAAAGGCGGTTTAGGAAAAGGTATGGAAGCGCTGATCGGCGGCCAGGCAAAAGAAGAAACTAAAAAGATAGTAAATGAAGATATTATGAAAAAGGCAGCGGAAGAGGCAAAGAAGGCAAAGAGCACTGCAAAGAAGACAACGTCGAAAAAAGACGACGAAAAGCCGGCCGCAAAGTCCGCTACAAAGAGCACATCTGCAAAGAAAGCCGCAGAGAAACCGGCCACAAAGTCCGCTACAAAAAGCACTTCTACTAAGAAGGCGGCAGAAAAGCCGGCTACAAAGACAACCACAAAGAAAGCCGCAGAAAAGCCGGCTGCAAAAACCAGCACCAAAAAAGCGACAGAGAAACCTGCGGAACAGCCGGCAGAGCAGTTTCTTCCGATCAATAAGGTTGAGCCGAATCGCGATCAGCCCCGAAAGGTGTTTGATGAGGACGCATTAAATGAGTTAGCCGCGTCTATCAAGATCTATGGTGTACTTCAGCCGCTTCTCGTACAAAAGGAGAAAGACTATTATCGGATCATTGCAGGCGAACGCCGCTGGAGAGCAGCAAAGATTGCCGGTCTGAAGAAGGTACCGGTCATCATCAAAGAGCTTTCTGAAAAAGAGATTCTGGAAATCTCTCTGATTGAAAACCTGCAGCGTGAGGATCTGAATCCGATCGAGGAAGCAGAGGGTTATCAGAAGTTATTGCAGGAATTCGAAATGACACAGGAAGATCTGGCGCAGCGTGTCTCCAAGAGCCGTTCCGCGATCACGAATACGATCCGTCTGCTTAAACTCGACGCTGCTGTACAGAAGATGCTTTCAGACGGGGCTTTGTCATCAGGACATGCACGTGCATTGCTTTCACTAGAAGATAACGAGATGCAAAAGGAAGCAGCTGAGCGTATCATCAGAGAAGGCTTAAGTGTTCGTGACACAGAGCGTCTGGTAAAACGCCTGACTACGAAAAAACCTGCGAAGGAGCCGGTACTGCCGGCGCAGGATGATTTTATCTACCGTGATATTGAAGAAAAGATGCGTCAGATCCTGGAAACCAAGGTTCAGATCAAGAACAAGGGCAAGCGCGGACGCATTGAGATCGAGTATTATTCTACGGATGAGCTTGATCGTATCCTGGCAATGCTGACATCGATTCAGTAGACCGGAACAATTTTGGAAGGACAGCAGGATGATACATTCTTTTTTAAGATCAATCGGATTTCGCGGAAAGCGGAACAGCAAAGAAATATTTGAAATATTAGAAGATATCGTCAGGCATCCGGATGAGCATACTCGGACGCAGGATGCAAACGGGAATCCGATCGGAACCTTTCTGAAATATTACGGGAAGGGTTTCGGGATCAAAGTTTGCGGCGATTTTTTCAACGGATCAGAATTTCATATCTCTGATTATTTTCCATATTTCAACGGCTCATATGTGTCGACCTATGAGCAGATTGAGCTGGAGCGGTACGCTGCAAAGGACGCGTTTGCGGGCATTTGTGATGAAATGCGTCTTGGCGTAACGTTGATTTTCTATGTCAACAATGTGGAGGATGTCTTAGAAAACAGGCTGCTTTACGGCACGCAGCTGATGGCTTCAAATGCAGTCTTGTCTGGATTGGCAAGTGGTGGTAAAATCTTATTGCCGATCATGAAGACCGATGCACAGCAGAAGGAGATGGCTGAAAAATCCAAGCAGCGGATCCGCCTGATGCAGAAAGCAAGAGAGGGCAGCCAGCAGGCAATGGAGACCCTGACGATCAGTGATATGGATACCTATTCCATGCTCACGCGTCGGATCACGCAGAACCACGAAGACATTCTCAGTGTGGTGGAAGGCAGTTTCATTCCTTATGGTATGGAGAGTGATCAATATCTGATCATCGGCGAGATCTTAAGCTGTTACACACAGGTCAACAGCCTGACCGGTGAGATCGTGTGGAACATCTCCCTTAATTGCAACGATGTGAAGTTTGACATCCTGATCAATGAAAAGGATCTGATCGGTGAGCCACAGATCGGACGTCGTTTCCGCGGCCGTATTCAGATGCAGGGAAGCATCAACTTTATGTAAATGTCTCTGTAGCTCAGTTGGATAGAGCATTCGCCTCCTAAGCGAAGGGTCGGAGGTTCGAATCCTCTCAGGGACGCTGGCAGGAGCCTTTTGGCTCCTGCTTTTTTAATTATCCCACAGCTTTACTTTTTTCTATTAAAACCCGTAAAAAAGTAAAGGTACCGTGTACCATTACGAAAAAATTACAAAATGATTTTTGTGAAATGAGATCAGACCCTCGTCACGCATTTTTCCAAGTTCTTTGGAGAGGGCAGTGCGATCTAAGTTGAGATAGTCCGCCATCTGCTGGCGGTCAAAGGGGATGTCAAATGAGGGCGTCCCCTTTTTGATGTACAGACTGTTCAGGTAAGCCATGACTCTGCCGCGGATCGTCTTCGGGGAGATGTGAAAACTCCGGCCGGAGAGCGCCAGATTTTTTTGGGAGAAAATGGTGAGCAGGTTCATGGTCAGTTTTACGGCCCAGGGATTTTTCTCGGAGACCAGTGTCTTAAGGGAACCGATTTCCAGGAACAAAACATCGCAGTCTTCATTTGCGGTCACGTCGACCATCAGTGGTTCTGTTCCCATGTAGGCATATGTCTCTGCAAAAAAATGACCCTCACTGACATGACTTAAGATCGTCCTGTTTCCCCATGCGTCATTGTTCTCGATCGTGACGCTTCCCTTTAAAACCAGTCCCATTTGCCTGGTTGTTGAGCCGGCATGCAGAAGGATTGTGCCCTTTTGGTACTGCTTTGTTGTGGCATGCAGCAGGTCGAGCGCGGCGTTGATCTCATCGACGGAGAAGTTTTTAAAGATTACGATATTCTGAAGTATTTCCGGATTTATCTGTGTGTTCATAAAATTTCCCTCAAAAAGTTTTGATTACGTGGTTAAAACCACATACTAGCCAAGGATATTTTACTATAGTAATGGCAGAAGGACAAAAAAAATTTTGTGGGGAGGTAATATTATGATCCGAAAGATTATTCACATTGATGAAGATAAATGCAACGGTTGCGGTCTCTGCGCGAGTGCCTGCCACGAAGGGGCGATAGATATCATTGACGGAAAGGCGAAGCTTGTCAGAGAGCATTTTTGTGATGGGCTCGGCGATTGTCTGCCGTCCTGTCCAACCGGTGCGATCACGTTTGAGGAGCGGGAAGCGCCTGCCTACGATGAGGAGGCAGTGAAGAAGGCACAGGCGAGCGTTGGGCAACCAGCGGGTGTTCGTATAACATCGACTGGGGAAGAAGGGAGACAGACAATGAGTGAGATGAAGCGAGTGTACCAGGGAGGCTGCCCGGGATCACAGGCAATGCAGTTTACACGGAAAACAGAGGAGGCTCCTGAAAGAGAAGCAACGGGACCCGCAGTATCTCGCCTTGCGCAGTGGCCCTGCCAGATCAAGCTGGTTCCGACGCGTGCACCGTTTTTCGATGGCGCAAAGCTTCTGATCGCGGCGGACTGCACGGCATATGCTTACGCAAACATGCATGAAGATTTCATGAAGGGGAAAACGACCATCATCGGCTGCCCGAAGCTGGATGACATTGACTACAGCGAAAAGCTGACAGAGATCATTGCAAACAATGATATTCAGGAAGTTCAGATCGTTCGCATGGAAGTTCCGTGCTGCGGCGGCCTGGAAATGGCGGCTAAAAAGGCTTTGCAGGCAAGCGGGAAATTCATCCCATGGCAGGTCGTAACCATTTCGAGAGATGGGCGGATTCTTGATTGAAGCGTGGCTAAATATATGGTATAATTTAGCCACAAGGAGGTGGCCGTATGCAAATTATTCCTATGAGAGATTTGAAAAATACCGTTGAAATCGAAAGAAAATGTGCGGAAGAGAATGGCCCGATTTTTATCACAAAAAATGGATATGGTCGGTTAGTTGTTATGGATATCGAATATTATGAAAAAACGATGCGGGCTATGGAAGAAGCGCGTCTTGTAAACCGCGGCATAGAGGATTACGAAAAAGGAAAAGTCATTGAAGGGAAAACATCTTTGAAGAACTTGAGGGAGAAATATGACTTATAAGCAATACTCATATTACTTTACGGAAGTCGCCGAGTCGGATTTAGATGAAATCCTAGACTATATTGCAAACGAATTGGTGAATGCAGAAGCGGCAGTGGCATTTGCTGATGAGAGGGAGAAAAGAATTATTGTTTTGCGCGTTATCTATCAAGGTATGAATCAAGATAAGATCCTTAAGTCATTATAAGCAAGCAGGCCCTGGACAATCGTCCAGGACCTGCTGTTTTTGTAAAGGTACCAGGTACCTTTACGGAAATGTTACAAAAAGATCATCCCTGATTGAACAGTTCGCTCAGTTCATCTGCGTGTTCTTCAAGAACCTTCAGCAGATAGGAATCCCAGTGACGGGCATCGCTGTCGGAATCACCGAAGACGTAGTCTTCCTGACCGTAGTCGATAACGTCAAATCCGGGAACGGCTTTGCTTGCGCCATCGGTACGATAGCTTACCGCGTCTGCCAGGCTGAAGGAAACCGTACCGTCTTCATAAGTTGCCCAGCTGCTGATGTCTGTGCCGGAGGCTTCTTCAGAGTCGCCGTTTTCTGTCTGCGTCTCAGCTTCTGCCTTGGTGACTTCCACTGCGCCGTCTACATATTTTCCATACATTTCATCAACATAGAGTGACAGGCTTTCGCCTAAGATCTCGGACGGAACATGTCCGCCGTCCCACTGCCATTCGATGTTGGCGTCAATGCCTGCATTGAGGGCAGCGATCTGCATGTTCAGAGAAGAGAACATGGACATGTCGCCTTCTGATGCACCCATCAGGATCCGCATCCATGTCGGGTTGTCGGTGTCTTCATTGCCAATGTAGTTTAACGGATTGTAAAGTTCGACAATGTTGTTGCCATATTCGTCGCCGGCTTCGACTTCAGCGATGTCTTCCTGATAGGAAGAAAGCATCTCGTCGTAGCTTGTGTAGTTGGAGGAGTCGGTGCTGCTTCCGGCTGCCTGCGTCGTACCTGCATCCGGTGTGCCGACATCCATGGTGTCGCCGGAGCTGTTTTCCGCAACATCGGAATTGTCAAAGCTACGTTCGGAGTCGTCTTTGCCCATGCCACTCGGCGCTTCTCCGCCAGGTCCGCCGGATCCCATGTCACCCGGAGCACCATCTGGCGCACCGCCCATGCCACCGCCGGGGCCGCCCATGCCGCCACCGGAGCTTGCTTTCGTATAGCGTCCCTCTAAAAAGGCAGCTGCTTTATCTTCCGTCGTCATCGCTGCGACTTCTTCGTCACTTAAAGCATTGCCGTCTTCATCAAACCAGGTCCAGCCGTCTGCGTAATCCAGGTTTTCCAGATACCATTCCAGGTTGCTCTCAAACTCAGCCAGATACAGGTCCAGATATGTGCCGCCGTAACCGTTGGTGTCAGCGTATTTTTCCTCATCATATTCAATGGATAAGGCGATCTCGTCTTCCGTGTCGCCATCCTCGTTTAAATCAAATCCGACATCGGCTTCATTGACGCTTAAGTTCTGGTCGTTGATGTAGGTCATGTATTCTTCGGATAAATATTCTGCCAGCTGTTCCTGGAAGGAGCTTCCGAAGTCATAGTCGGTATCCATATAATATTCAAAAGCCTGTGCCATGTCTGCTTCGGCAAGTGATGTGATCGCGGAGTATGCGACACAGCCCCACGCACCGTCGGAGAGCTCGTAATCGGTTCCGTCAATGGAGACGGTCGTGGAGTAGGAGCCATCCTCTAAAGCATAACAGCCGACCGCGCCGGCTTCTGCTTCATAGGCATAGAAGTCGGAATTGTTGCTGGTAGCTGCAAACATTGCAGCATGTGCACCGCCGCCTGAGCCTCCTGTGGATACCAGATAGTCAACATTTCCCGGAAGATTTCCTAATAAAATATTGTATTTTACATAGCGTGCTGCGTTTTTCTGGTCAACCAGGCAGGACGGCGCATCGCCGGTGTAGGTGGTGTTTCCATCTTCATCGGTCACCGTATCCTGTTTTCCACGGTTGCCGCAGGCAATGTTGATATATCCTTCGGACGCGTAGGTAGTCGCTGCAGTTGTGTTGGTGGAAGATGAATATCCTGCCGCACCGGTATTTAAGATCAGCGGAGCAGTGGAAGCAGTATAGACCTGACCGTTTGAGCTGGTCACCTCAGCTTCATAGTCGATGACGAGCGAGCCCTTGACCGCGTCAGAATAAGAGTCTGCAGTCACATCAGCTTCGCTGTCACCATTGGTATCGATTCCGGTAACATATGCGCCCGGCACACAGACGGAAACGCCCTGTTCATCCTCGATCTCCGGATAAGCCACCGCAGATACGACGGAAAGGATCCATGCATCCGCATCCGCGTCGTAGGTCCATTCCTGATCTTCATTGTTTGCAAGGTTCAAAGTTTCTTCGATGTATTCCTGATCGGAAACGCCGGTGTAGGCACTTGTCGTAGTGGCTTCTACGGAAGTGCTGCTTGTAGCAGTCGTTCCGGCAGAATCGCAGGCCGCCAGACTCACCGCCATGGCACCGATCAGGATAGCAGTTACGATTTTGTTCTTCATAAGTTGTCCTTTCTGATAGTTCTTTCTGGTCTCATGATTGTTAGTGCTATCGAATAATATGGTAGCAGGGTATCAGCAAAGTGTGTAACAACTGTGTCTTTTATGTGGAAATCCTGCGAACGAGTCGTAAAACCCTGCCGTTATAGCGTATCCCAATAGAAATAAGGAATGCAAATCCCCATACTTTCTGTTATGATAAAAATAGCGTAGATTTTTAAGGAGGCCAGTTATGAATTACAAGAGAAGCAACAAATCCGTGCCGGCGGCGATCATCGGCTGCCTGGTGGTGGTATTTATTCTTGTGTTTGGAACGATCTGGACAGGACAGAGTGCGCAGCGGGATGCGCAAAAGGCGGTCCGGTCTGTCAGCCTTTTGTACCTGGATGAGCTGGCCGGCCGAAGAGAACAGGTAGTGGAAGCGAACCTTCAGGAAAACATCCGCGCGATGAACATGGCGATCTCCCTGATGACCGAAGAGGATCTGTCTGACAAGGCGCATATGGAAGCGTATCAGACCAGGATGAAATCGCTGTTTAACCTGGAGCGCTTTGCGTTTATCGATGAGAACGGGCTGATCTACAGTTCCTCCGGGTATCATGACAATATCAGCGAATATCCATTTGATTATAAAAACATAGATGGCCCCGAGATTTTTGTACAGGATCCGACAGATCCGGATAAGATGGTCGTGATCGCGATCCCGACGGATCTGACGGTAGAGGGAAATCATCTGACGTCCTGCTTTATCGCGATGAACATGGAGAGCATGCTCGAGGGCGTTTCCATGACATCGGAATCGACGGATGCGACCTTCTGTAACATCTATACGAAGGATGGTGTGGCGCTGAGCAATACGGTCCTCGGCGGTCTGGCGGTAGAAGACAACCTGCTTGCAGCACTGGAAAATGCCGAGTATGACGGCAGCTATTCCTTAGAGCAGATTAAGAAAGATTTCGAAAACGGAGAGCGCGGCGTCGTTTCCTTTACCTATAACGGGATCAGCGAAACATTAAGCTACGTGCCGGTCGAAGGGACGGACTGGATGCTGACCTATCTGATCCGTGAAAGTGTGATCAGCAGAAACATTCAGACCATGACGTCAGGTATTATTAAAAGAAGTCTTTCCTTATCTATATTGGCAGCAGTCGTCCTGCTTGCTGTGTTTGCATTTATCATTTTGCAGATGAGAAAAAATGCCAGACTTCTTTTGGAAAAAGAAACCATCGAGGCGGAAAACCGCGTGAAGCAGGAGGAAATGGAGCAGCGCCTTGCCCTGCAGGAGAAGCTGTTGCAGCAGGAGCGGGAGAAGCATGAAAATGAAAACATGATCCAGTCGCTTTCTGCAGATTACAGGAGCGTCTATTATCTGGACCTGGATAAGGATGAGGGCGTATGTTATCAGTCGCATACGGGAATCGATGACGGATTCCGTGTGGGTGACCGCTTCAAATATATGGAATCCGTTACGAACTATTGTAATGCGTACATATTAGAGCCTTATCGGGAAGAGTTTATGAAATTCATCCAGCCGGAGGCGATTCTGGAAGCGCTGAAGACAGACCGCGTGATCTCATACCGTTACATGGTAAACCATAGAGGAAAAGAGCTGTATGAGATGGTGCGTTTTGCAGGCGTAGAGCATCCGGAGCAGGGCGAAGGCCAGGCGATCCATACGGTCGGCGCATGCTTTGCGGATGTGGATGCGGAGACAAGAAAAGCACTCGCACAGAACGAGGCACTCAGCGACGCGCTGTCTGCAGCAGAGGAAGCAAACCGTGCTAAGACAGCATTCCTTTCCAACATGTGCCATGAGATCCGCACGCCGATGAACGCGATCATTGGTCTGGATAATATTGCCCTAAACGACCCGGAGACGCCGGAGCACGTGAAGGGGTATCTGGAAAAAATCGGCGATTCGGCAGAGCATCTTCTCGGCCTGATCAACGACATTTTGGATATGTCCCGCATCGAATCCGGACGTATGACGCTGAAAAACGAGGAGTTCTCGTTCTCGAAGCTGATCGAGCAGATCAATACGATCATCAGCGGACAGTGTCATGAAAAGGGTCTGGATTACCAGTGCCATATTAACGGACATGTTGATGATTATTACATTGGCGATAACATGAAGCTGCGCCAGATGCTTATTAACATTCTCGGCAATGCCGTGAAATTCACACCTGAGGGTGGCTCTGTCGAGCTGACTGCGGAATGCACCGCGCAGTATGACGGCAAGAGTACGATGCGCTTTGTTATGGCGGATACCGGCATCGGCATCAGTGAGGACTTTTTACCGTATCTGTTTGACGCATTTGCGCAGGAAGATTCTTCGAACACCAACAAATATGGCAGTTCAGGACTGGGTCTTGCGATCACAAAGAACATCGTCGAGATGATGAATGGTACGATCGAAGTTGAGAGCACGAAGGGCGAGGGCACGACCTTTATCGTAACAGTCACCCTGATGGATGCGGAAAAGAAAGCGCATGATGAACGTGAAGAAGAGATCCGTCCGCAGGATATGAGCGTTTTGATTATCGACGATGATCCAATCGCATGTGAGCATGCAAGACTGGTGCTTGAAAAAGCAGGTATCGCTTCAGAGATTGCCGAATCGGGAGCGGAAGCAATCGAAATGGTCAAGTTGCGCAGCGCGCGTTTTGATCCGTATAATCTGATCCTCGTCGACTGGCAGATGCCTGAGATGGATGGTGTTGAGACGACACGGCAGATCAGAGAGATTGTCGGCGATCAGTCCGCGATCATCATCCTGACCGCGTACCGCTGGGACGATGTGCTTGAGGAAGCACTTGAGGCGGGTGTAGACAGCTTCATTTCAAAACCGCTGTTTGCATCAGTTGTTTTGGAGGAGTTCAAAGATGCGATCAAGCGAAAAGGTTATTCGTTTGACAACTGCGAGAACCGTGCGGATCTGACAGGCCGCAGAATTCTGCTTGCAGAAGACGTCGAAGTCAATGCAGAGATCATGGTCATGGTATTAAAGATGCGGGAGATTTCGGTCGAAGTTGCAGAAAACGGACGTATCGCCGTCGATAAATTCACGGCTTCCGAAGAAGGCTATTACGACGCGATCCTGATGGATATGCGCATGCCGGAGATGGACGGCTTAGAGGCCACCAGAACCATCCGCGCGATGGAGCGCCCCGACGCGAAAGAGATTCCGATCATTGCATTGACCGCCAACGCATTTGACGAAGATGTACAGCGAAGCCTGCAGGCAGGACTCAACGCGCACTTAAGCAAGCCTGTCCAGCCGGAGGCACTGTTCGATACATTAGAGCAGCTGATCAAACCGTAACACAGGAAGGTACCAGGTACCCACACGCTTGAAAGCGTTAAAGTACCTGGTACTTCACTATCGTAGAGGAGTAACAACATGTTAGAAAAAAGAGAAGATATGATGCCGATCGACAGACCTCGTGAGGTCTGGATCGTGGGACATAGAAGCCCGGATACAGACTCGATCTGCGCCGCGATCGCGTATGCAGATTTAAAGAGCCGGACGGAGGAGGGGACATTCCTTCCCAAGCGGGCCGGCGAGATCAATCTTGAGACAAAATATGTCCTGGATACGTTCGGTGTGGAAGAACCTGCATTGATCACAGACGTAAGCACGCAGGTCATGGACATCGAGATCCGCCCGACAAAACCTGTCAGCAAAAAGGAGTCCCTGCGGCATGCCTGGGAACTGATGAAGGAGCAAAATGTCGTCACGATCCCGGTCACGGACAGTAAGAAGAATCTGAAAGGTCTGATCACGACGGGTGACATCGCATCTTCCTATATGGACATTTACGACAGCGAGATGCTCTCAAAAACAGATACCCGTTATCAGGCAATCGCCGAGACACTCGAGGGCGAGATCCTCTGCGGCGACGAGAATGGATGTTTTAAAAAGGGAAAAGTCATGGTCGGTTCCGCGAGCCCCGAGATCATGGAGGAGTTCATGGATGAAAACGACCTCGCGATCATGGGAACCCGCTATGAGGCGCAGCTTTGCGCCATTGAAAACAATGCCAGCGCGATTGTGATCACAGGAGGGGCAAAGGTCAGCAAGTCGATCATCAAGCTCGCGCAGGAGCACGGTTGCGTGCTGATCACGACACCGTACGACACCTTCACGGCGACCCGTCTGATCAACCAGAGTATGGCCGTCAAATATTTCATGCGGAAAAAGAACCTGATCTCATTCGGGATTGAAGAGCACATCGATGATGTCCGCGACGTCATGTCCAGGGAGCGCCACAGAGATTTCCCGGTGCTCGATGATGACGGCAAATACATCGGTATGATCTCCCGTCGGAATTTGTTGAACATGCGCCGCAAGCAGATGATCTTAGTTGACCACAATGAAAAGGCGCAGGCGGTCGAAGGCATCGACAGCGCCGAGATCTTAGAGATCATTGACCACCACAGACTCGGCAGTCTCGAGACACTGGCACCGGTCTTTTTCCGGAATCAGCCCGTCGGCTGTACGGCGACGATCATTTATCAGATGTATCAGGAAAAAGGAGTGGAGGTCACGCCACAGATCGCAGGTCTGTTATGCTCCGCGATCCTTTCAGACACGCTGATGTTCCGCTCGCCGACCTGCACGCCGCTGGACAAAAGCACGGCAGAACGCCTGGCCGAGATCGCCGGAATCGACGTCGAGACCCATGCGAAAGCGATGTTCCGCGCGGGCAGTGATTTCAATCACAAGACCGCAGACGAGATCTTCCACCAGGACTTCAAGATCTTTGATATGGAAGACGAGACATTCGGCGTATCCCAGATCAGCGCGATGACCAAGGTCGAGCTCGAAGAAGTCGGCAAAAAGCTTCTGCCCGAACTTGACGCAATTCGCAATGCGCACCAGATCGATATGGTCTTCGTCATGCTGACCAATATTATGGAAGAAACAACATACCTGCTCTGCCAGGGGGACGGCGCAGAAGAGCTTGCCGAGCGTGCATTCGATGTCGAGAAGACCGACAGAGTCTATCCGCTCAAGGGCATCGTCTCCCGTAAGAAGCAGCTGATCCCGAAGATCCTGGTCACGCTGCAGCAGGATTAAGGCTACGCGAGGAACAGGGGGATTAATTCCGGGAATATTCCTGTAGCAAAAGGGGTCAGGCATATCTGCCCTCAAGGCTGAAAAGAAATTTGGACCTTTTCGATTAAATACCATCGAAAAGGTCCATTTTTGATGAAGCAATTGCCATAGATTGGACCTTTTCGCAAGAATATGGTGATAAAGGTCCAAAGTATAACGTCATGAATAAAAGCGTGAGGCGCAAGGCACCCTAGTGTTGGATTCCACTATTTTAAATTTGGGTCGCCAACAACCTAAACTTGATTATATTTGAACTTTAGGTTATCATTTACAAAAAAGGGAGGTTCTGGCATGAAGAATGATAGAGAATTGAAGCCGCGTGATATATATCTTGATCAGTTGAAGGCGTTTCAAGACACCGAACCTGTAAAGGTGGTTACAGGGATTCGAAGATGTGGAAAGTCCAGCCTACTTAAATTAATGCAAAAGCATTTGCTTGATTCAGGCATTTCTCAGGAACAAATTGTTGCGATGAATTTTGAGTCGATGGCATATCGGGAAATGGATGTGACCGCTTTTTATCAGTATGTAAAGGAACGGGTACTGCCAGACAAAAAGATGTATTTCTTTTTTGATGAGTTACAGAGGCTGAGTAAATGGGAAGATGCAGTAAACTCATTCCGGGTAGATTTTGCGTGCGACATTTATATTACAGGGTCAAATGCATATCTTTTGTCATCTGAATTTGCGACCTATCTGGGAGGCAGATATGTAGAGATTAAGATGTTGCCATTATCTTTCCGCGAATTTATTACTTTTCATGATTATGAACTCAGAGAGTATCGGACGCCATCCGGAGAAACAAAAAAACGCGCATATGATTCCTATGGGGAAATGGTGACATGGGAAGAGCTCTTTGAGGCCTTTCTGCATTACGGTGGCATGCCGGGAATCGCAGATGTAGGACTAGATCAGGAAAAAGCGATGGCATTGTTAGATGGAATTTATTCAACTGTCGTCGTAAGAGATATTCTGGAACGGGGAAAAAGAAGGGGACAGCGTCAGATTACAGATCCACTGCTTCTTAGAAAAATCGTGATGTTCCTTGCAGACAATATTGGAAATAATACTTCATTAAACTCCATCAGCAATACGCTGGTGTCAGAACGTCTGCTGGAAGACAGATCAAAACATGGCAGACCTGCCACGCAAACCATAGCGGCATATGTAAGAGCATTAATCGAATCGTATCTGTTTTACGAAGTAAAAAGATTTGACGTAAAAGGTAAGGCAGAGCTTCGGACACTCGGAAAGTATTACATAGTAGACAATGGAATCAGAAATTATCTTCTGGGCTACCGGGATGTGGATCTGGGTCATATTATAGAAAACATCGTGTATTTTGAATTGATACGCAGAGGATATGATGTGGCAGTTGGAAAGGTAGGCGATAAAGAGATCGATTTTATTGCGACAAAAGATGATACCAAAATATATTACCAGGTTACAGAAGAGATGCTTTCCGAAGCCACACGAGCGCGGGAAGCGGCACCATTGAGGGCAGTCAGGGATAATTATGATAAAGTAATCATCGTAATGAATACAAATACGGTATCTTCGATAGAAGGAATAAAGATCATTCGCCTGATAGACTTTCTGTTGCAGGAACCGTAGGCGGAATAGGTGCCTGACCTCTACTTGATAAAAAGTATAAACAAAACCGCAAAAGTATAAAAAGGTATAAAGGATTATAAAAAGTATAAAACGAACGAGGTTAACCGATGCAAAACCCATTTACAACGGCTTTCAGCAAAGCGCCGGAATATACTTATATCTCAACGGACGAGGCACAGGAGATCATAGAGAATTTCAGCTATGACAGACCTACGGAGTCCGTTTATAAGATCACAGGCGTAAGAGGATCCGGGAAGACGGTGTCTCTGTCAAAGGTAGAAGAGGAGTTATCAGGACCGGACTATCAGGAAGATGGATGGCTTGTCTATCGCCTGACACCCTCCCGGGATATCGTGCAGCAGTTTGCAGCAAAGTTGTACAAGGAATCTTTTATAAAAGGAAAGAAGAAAAACACCAATATCAGTATTAATGCACAGGTGTTGGGGACGCTGTACTTCAGAAAAAAAGAAGACGAGGACCTGGATGAGATCCTGACAAAACTAAAAGCAGAATTGTTTGCCTATTCCTATGAAAAGATATGGGAAGAATTGTCAGAGGGTGATAGAAACCTCGTAAAATGTATTCTCGATAAAGATGAATATAAGCGGGCAGAAGTACTAGAAAGTATGGGAAGAGCTGCGAATAACTATTCCATATACAGAGACCGGTTAAAGAAAAAGGGCGTAATCGAAACCAGGCAGGGTTACCTGTCATTGGCATTACCCTATTTCAATGAATACGTAAAAGAGTATTGCTAGTGGAAATGATTGAGGGGCCAGGCATCCTCGCACATTAATGTGTGAAGGTGCCTGGCCCTTACTCTATGCCAAAACGCTGCTTTTCGTGCCATTTTGCCATAATTTTGCATTGCAGGCGTTGTCATGCAATGCAAAATTCAGTATATTTAAATCGATAGATTACTGTGCAATATTGGCTAATCATATTCATTTTTACCACATTAATCAGCATTATTGACGGTTCCTTTGATGAAGATGCGGTAAAATAAAATTGAAGAATCTATAGTGTGACATAATAGACTTCGATAAAATAACTACAACAAGTTCCTTTTATACAGAAGGAACATATTGCATCACATAGATTCTGGAAACAATAAGTAATACAAGAGGCCGGGAGGCCGGAAACTACCAGTTTACCTTCCGAAAGGAAGTCGAGGATACAGAGGTCTGCAAAACCTCACCGCTGTTTTGAAGCGGACAACATGTAATACTATCAAGGATCGCACAGCAAACAGATGTGGGGTTGAAGAAGAAAGAAAGGGAAAAGCGATGAAAAGGACTAGATTTGGAAAGGTGATTGCCTTACTGCTTGTAGCAGCTCTCTTTTTGGGAAGCTTTGGATTGAGCGGACACATTCAGGTATTCGCAGCTGAAAAGCCTGATACAGCAGTAGAGCAAATGGTGGATGAATCTGTCGATACGACAGAGGAAGACAACGTCGTAGAAGAGCCGGCGGTCGAAGACACCACGTCAGACGATGCGTCGTCGGATGATGCTGTCGTAGAGACAGTCGAAGAAGAGACCAGTGAAGACGAAGCGGCTGCACCGGAGACATCTGCAGATACTTCTGTAGAAAAGAAAGCAGCTGATGACGCTGCAGCGACAGACGCAGCAGTTGAAGAAACAACAGAAGAGACACCGGCAGAGGAAGAAGTTGCCATGCCGGCACAGTCGTTCACAGGAACCGCGAACGGCGTGGACGTTAGCGTAAAAGCTGACGCCGACACCTTCCCGGAAGGCACCACGATGAAAGTCGAGGGTGTATCCAAGGATGCGGTACAGGACAAAGTGGAAGACGTGGTTGACGGTGACGTCGTAGACGTAAAAGCTGTCGACATTACATTTGAAGACAAAGACGGCAATGAGATCCAGCCGGCAAACGACAACAGCGTACGCGTTGTCCTGAAGACACCGGGCATGGATGCAAAAGCAGATCATGAGGTCGTACACATCGCTGACGGCAACGCAGAGCTGATGACCGATGCCAAGACAAATGGCAACACGGCTGTAGTGGATGCGGAGCACTTCTCGATCTATGCGGTTGTGGAGACCGGAGATGATGCGAGACTAAAGGTTAAGTTTGTTAAAACAAACGCCAACGGAGAAGAAGAGATTGCTTCCATGTATGTTAAGGAAAGTGATGACATGGAGGTAGTCCTCTACGATCCGGGAGTTGGCACACTTACAGATGGCGTATATTTCCGTGGGTGGACAACAGATCCGAATTATACAACAAATACAGAAGCGCTTACGATTGCTGATGTAAGAACTGCAGTAAGTGGTATACTTCCACCGGCAGCGGATGGAACGGTAGTTACCTATTATGCGATGCTTTTCAAAGACTATCGCATTACATATCTGGATGAAAATAACATTTCTCTTGGTCAGGAAGAGGTGACCTTCCGCGCGGATAACACCAGTGATTCTCAGCCGTACAAGGTCAATATGGGCTACACCGTTCAAGACGATACACACCACTTTGAAGGTTGGAATGTATTTGAAGGCGGTTCTAATATTGTAGATCATACTGACGGAGATATTTATCAGAACAATGACCAGATTCAGATCACCGGTGATGTCACATTCGGCGTCAATGCTCCTGAAGGTCATTGGTTCATATTCGATGAGAACGGCAAAGGAGCTACTTACAACGCACCACAGTTCGTATACTCAAACGACACCCCGTCGAAACCCGCTGACGCGAACATGATCCGCAACGGGTACACCTTCGGCGGATGGTTCGCATCCAAAGAGGTAGCGGACCAGACATCCGGTGGCACACAGTATGATTTCAGCCAAAAACTGACGAATAAAACAACGGTTTATGCACGTTGGATCCCGAAGACGACCGCAAACTACACGGTTATCATCTGGAGACAGAATCTGGCAGCTGATGGATATGACTTCGTTGAAGCAGTATCTTTGAGTGGCACAGTTGGCAATACTATAAATACGGTAACACAGCAGGGTACGGGCAACAATGCATATGCCCGCGTAAATGGTGTTAATAAACAGTATACAGGCTTCCATCTGAAAGAGTTTGATCAGAACGTAACGATCAGTACAGAAGGAAACACCGTACTTAACGTGTACTATGATAGAAATGAGCACACACTGCAGTTCCAGGTTCAGGATTATACATATACTGTTTCTACAAATGATAATGACAATAATCCTGCAAAATACGGGGATGTGAATGGCCAGAAGGCGAGAGTATACTGGCGTAATGGTGCATTCAGAACTTCAGACTCCAACAATGGAAGGGTATATACAGGGACCGTTTATACGCGTAGTAATAACCAGTCCTGGCAGACCATCAAGACCATTACTGCGCTCTATGAACAGTCTATTGGAGATAACTTTCCTATTGTTGGCACGAACGGGGTCACATATAATAACGGCGAAAGATGGGATCCACAGAGCAGCAGCGGCTCGAATGACGTTATCGTATATCTGGATATTATGCCGAATCAGGATGAAACGTATCGTTTGAATACTGCAGATCGCCCATTGAAGACGATGAATTATTATGTTGAGGCACTTCCGGATGCGACAGGCACTGTAACAGCACCAGCTACGCTGTACAATTATAATAATAACCGTATTTCTGCTCCGTCTAATAAAAGATATGTTCTCTACACATCTCAAAATGCTCGTTATAACGGGGCAACAATAGAAGACTTTATAGAGCTTCCAGGGTTTGAGAGAATCGGTTCCGACAGTGGCCGTGATAATAGTGGCTTCTATATTTACAGCACAACGCAAAACGGGACAATTAACTTTTACTATTCGCGTAACACATATAGCATCAACTTTATGGATGGAGTATATGCTGACGGTAATGGTAACCCGATTGAAGAGACTGGTATGGGTCAGATTGGTACAGAGACTAATATAGCCTATGGCGCAGATGTGTCTTCACATAATACATATAAACCTGATGCTGCACATACTCCTTCTGGATATGTTTTTGATGGTTGGTATATTGACAGCGCTTGTACACATCCGTATACATTCGGTACTATGCCGGAAGGCGGTATCACGGTTTATGCCAAATGGCATCAGAAACAATACCGTGTGTTCTTACATCCGAATTATCCAGCTGGGGCAGTCGGGAACATTGATTGGGGTTCTTCTAATCAGGCTATGAACTTCCGTATTAGCGAAGGCGGACACGTTAGTGAACCTACGGGTAAATTAACAGGATATGAGTTTGTAGGATGGTATCTTGACGAAGCATGCACACAGGTATTCAATGGCGAGGCTTACACGATTAATGAGACCAATGTCACTACACCTTACGATAAAACTGTCGACATGACAGATACGTATGATGTCAATGGTAATTTGAGTAATCCGACAAATACTGATGTAGATCGTTTCTGGATCACCCAAAAACTGGATATTTATGCAAAATGGCGTTCGACACTGGAAGGCGCATCTGGAATCGTAGTCGCATATGATGCGAACGGCGGGACAGGTGCACCGACAGACACACATACATATGTGGACGGCGCCAAAGCACCGGCAGGCGCAGCATCAAAGTCAAGCGACAGTACAGAAGTGTTTAGCCACTGGGTTGTTCAGAAGTGGAATGGAACAGCGTATGAAGATACGACGGAAACTGTCCTTCCCGGAAAAACATTTACAATAGTTAAAGGCAATGCAAAAGTAGAAGATATTGCAGCAGGTTCTGATGAAGAGCACCCGACGGACACCAAAAAGTACACGGTGCAGTTGAAAGCGGTGTATGTTAACTCCGAACAGCCGACCCCGACCCATATTAGCTGGTTTAAGAACGATGGTAAGGCAGCATATGCAACAGATGAAAACGCAGAGATCAACAAAGGCGTTAATATTCATGAACCACCAACCCGTGATGGATATACCTTCCTCGGATGGGCAAGAGTTGCCACCAGCACTAGTGATGACTATGAAACGGCCGGAACAGAAGCCGCAGCGTGGGAGGTAGACAGTGCTAACTGGACACAGAATTTAACAGCGTCGGATCTGTATCTGACATATGCAAATGGAGCATATACATCTGATGGCAAGACAGTTACACAGGTGGCTCCGGATGAGAATCTTCCATATCATGCAATGTTCGCAGTTTGGGAAGAAAATGATGTAACCATTAACTATGCTGTCGCAAGTGACAGTACTGATATGGGAACAGTAAGTTCTACTTCTGAAACCATCAAAGCAACTGGAACGGCAGCAGGCTCAACTGCAACGGCTGCTTCTGATATGTACGTGATCGATTACTGGACGTGCGATAATGGAACAGACCATGTAGGTGACGCAGCAACATTTATTCCATCTAAAAATGCTGGTGGTGTATACGAAGCACATACCTACTATGCACATTTCAAACAGAATACAGCAGAAGTTACAGTTCACCATTATCTTAAGGGCACAACAACAAAGGTTGCTGATGATGTGACATCCGATCAAGTTATCGGAACAGAATATTCAGCAGTGCCTGTAACAACGTATCAGGAGAAAGACCTGACTGTTGACAGTTATAATCCGAGCCAGAAGGTTACTGTTAGTGCAGAGGGTAATGTCATTACGATTTACTACACATTGCCATTGAAGATTACTGTTGCAAATAAAGAGGTTCCTTATACAAGTGCAGAGCAATCAGGCTATGGCGCAGATTTAGAGGATAATGTTACAGTAGATGGACTTCTTGAAGGAGATTCTGTTACAGATCTTAATTACACACCTGCAACAGGTACATTAGTTGGGACATATCAAGGTTCCTTCTCGGAAGATGGTCCGGATGTTCCTACCTATTACAATGTTGAGGCAACGCCTGGCATACTGACGATCACTGACGGAACAGATGAAGAACCGATAGATCCGTCACTTGTAGTAACGAAGGACGATAAAGAGGCAGATGGCTATAAATATGCAGAAGGTGAAGCAGTAACATTTGATATTTCTGTCACAAACATTTATAACACAGCAAAGGATATCACTTTAACAGAGATACAAGGAGTTACACTTGCACAAAGCAAGTTTGAAAATGTATCAGCAGGTGACACAGTAACAACAACTGCTACTTATACTATTACACCGGCAGATATGGCAACCGGAAGTTATACAAACACAGTTACTGCGCAGTTTAGTGATAACGAAAAGAGCTGGACGGCGACAGATACTGTTAATACCGTAGAAGTACAAGCGGGATTGACGGTTGAAAAGACTGCAGATCCGACATCTGATGTTAAGGTGGGCGATAAGGTTACCTACACGGTAGTTGTAACAAACAGCGGAAACGTAACAGTAAGCGGAATTGCACTGAGTGATTCTCTGGTAACACTGAACGAAACAGCATTTAATCTTGCGCCTGAAGCAACAAAGACAGTTACATATGAGTACACTGTAACGCAGGCAGACGTAGATGCAGGAAAGATCGATAACACAGCAACAGCAACTGGAAAAGATCCGAAGAATGCAGATGTTACGGCAAGTGATAACGCAACAGTTACAACGGTAGCAGCAGAAGCTGCACTGACCGTTGAGAAGACCGCCACTCCAGAAAGTGGAGTACAGGTTGGTGATACAGTTACATATACCGTTAAAGTAACAAACAGCGGAAATGTAACTGTTAAGGGAATCGCAATGAGAAGTCGGAGGCCAAGCGGTCTTAGGAAGAC
>JAZQEX010000088.1:0-33881 GCA_045539215.1 Eubacterium sp.
AGATGAGATATCCCATTCCCTTGAGGAAGTAAGAACCCTTGAAGAGTACAAGGTAGATAGGACAGAGGTGGAAGTGCAGTAATGTATGGAGCTGACTGTTACTAATCGTTCGAGGGCTTGACTAAGTATAGATCTGTATGAAGTTTTGAGGGAACGAAGACCAATTGAATATAGGGGTATAGTTCAGTTGGTAGAACGCAGGTCTCCAAAACCTGATGTCGAGGGTTCAAGTCCTTCTGCCCCTGGAAATATAAAGAGCCATGACGATTATGTCATGGCTCTTTTTTCATTCCGGATTACAATTGTGACATGTCCGATAGCCGGCTTCCTCAAGACTTTTGATGTCGCTATTTGTATATTCCTTATTCTTATCACTCATTTTTAAAACACTTTCACAATCCGGCTTATGGATAAGCTTTGAGTTTGTATTCAATATATATTTGTAATCGGCTGCATTGACCGGGGTTTCTTTTGTCTGTTCTACATAGACGCCCGGTGTCCAGTCATCGCATGGTTCCTGATCAAACCAACAGGACTTTTTGTCTGCATGCAGGATGATCGTTCCTTGTTTGTCCGTGCGGTACAGATTGGCCTTGATCGAAGCGATTCTCTCAAGCATGGATTCGGCCGGGTGTCCGTATGTATTTCCCGCTCCGCATGAGATCAAAACATCTTTTGGTGATACTTTCTGTAAAAACGCTTCACTGCTTGAGGTAGCACTGCCATGATGCCCGGCGACATAGATATCGGATTGTAAGGATTGACCATTATTCATCATTGAGATCTCAGCAGCCTCTTCACAGTCGCCTGTTACAAGGATCTTAGTTTTTCCATACGTGATCGTGCATGCAATGGAATGGTCATTGTCTGTTTCTGATGTTACAGATCCATCATTGACGATCTCTATGTTTGCATCCCCCAGATGGAAACGGTCTTTCTCTGACGGATGGATCAGCGAAAGATCCTTTTCCTTAGCGGTTTCCATAAAAGATTGATAGATCTGCGTCTCAGCCGAATAATCAGGACAGATGACCTGATCAACCGGAATTGTGTTCATGACGCCGATTAGGCCTGCAATATGATCTTCATCATAGTGAGAGGCAACTATCAGGTCAATATGATCAATTCCGCACTGTTTTGTCAGATAACTGACCACAAATGAGGAATGATCACGTCCGCCACCGTCATAGATCATATAGTGACCATCGGATTCAATCAAAAGACAAAGGCCCTGACCGACGTCAAGCATCTGTAATTCAAACAGAGCTGTCTGTGTGTTTTCCTCTTCTGATATAACATGAGCTGTTGTGTCAGGAGGCTCATCCGTTGTGATGTGACCGGAACATCCGCACAGCGAAAATATTAAAATCGTGATAAATAAGATCATTTTTTTCATAACTGAATTATACCATAGTGCCGAATTGCCGGAAAACTATTTGCGATACACTTTTGATTGCGCTATAATTAATACATATTTATTGCTTTTGGAGGGAGAGTTACCGTGAAAAAGAGAATTATTATTATCATAATCGCATTGGTTTTGGTTTTCTTATCAAATATTGTTTCCAATTTAAAAGAAGCAGCTGCTGAGCGCGAAGCAGAAGCTGCAGTTACTGTCACAGTTGATATGCCGGCGTAAATCAATAGAGCAGGAGATAATCTATGAATCCTAGGAATTTTGGGATCGTATCAGGACTGGTTGTTATTCTGATCGCAGTTTTGATGACGATCCTTGGTACGGTATTGCTGCCGGAGTACACGTTTTTAAAGATCATTGGAATCATCCTTGCAGCGATGGGACTGATCCTCATCATTTATACCGTCATCAGTAATAAGAATATGAAATATTAAATAAAGTCGGACTGTATCGTACAGTTCGACTTTATCCATTTTTTGCATCAAATTTTTTCAATAAGAATATTAGACATTTTGCATAATACTGAGTATAATAAAATTAACGAAATTTTGCAAAATAGCAAGGGTTTTTTGGTTACATTTTCAAGTTCATGTATGAATAAGGAGGATTTGCATGAAAATTTTAGGTATTTCTCTTGGAACAAAAAACGGAAACAATGATACCATGTGTCGTGTTGCTTTGGAAGAAGCAAAGAAACTTGGCGCAGAAATCGAATTTATTCATCTGTTTGACTGGGACATCAAATATTGTACCGGTTGCGTTGCCTGCTCAAGAGCTCTCGTAATGGGTAAAGGTATGGTATGCACACAGAAAGATGACTATAAAGCACTTTATGAGAAGATGATCGAAGCAGATGGTGTTCTGTTTGTTGATCCGATCTATGAATCCGGCGGAAGCGGACTGTTCCATGTAATCACAGACCGTATGGGTCCGGGACATGATACCGGTATGATGCTGATGACCAGTGAAAAGATGAAAGCTGCAGGAAAAGAAGGACTGGATCCGAAGTACTTCCGTCAGAAAGCTGTTTCATTTGTAGCAATCGGTGGCTCTGACTGGGCTGTTCGTTGCGAGACTGACCATGCAATGCTTGCTATGAGCCCGGGCTGGAAGGTTGTTAACAATGAGTTCTTCTCATGGTGCAAAGACGTTATCATGCAGGATGACAAGATCGAGCGTATGAAAGAGATCGCACGTAATCTTGTCGAAGCAGCACAGTATATCATCGATAACAACATCATGATTCCGGGATCTGAGGATGTAGATCTCTGGAAGGGCGAAGATGGTGCTTGCCCGCATTGCCATGGTAATGCATTCTATATCTTCCCGGGCACAACACACGCTGTATGCGAACTGTGTGGTCTGGAAGGAAGACTGGAAGTTATCGACGGTGCATTTAAGTTCAGAAATGATCCGAGCCTTGGAATTAACGGCACGATCGAACATGCACACGATCTGCTTTCCGGTAAGAAGATGCATGGTGATGACATCTTTGAAAACGAAGGACGTCTGATGAACCTGTTTAAGGATCCGGAATTCAAGGCACGTAAAGAGCATTATACCGCTGTTTGCGATCCGACTCCGTCTCCGTCTAAAGACAAATAAGGATTCCAATAAAAAACCTGCGAACCGATTTTTCGGCTCGCAGGTTTTTTGTTATTTACGATCAAATTTTTCTTCACAGTATTTGCAGCGATAGATCTCTTTTTCCGGATCGGCCAGGAGGAAGATGTGATCAAGTTCCTGCTCGATGGAGGTGATGCATCTTGGATTTTTGCATTTGATAATGTTAACAACCTGTTTTGGAAGCTTTAACTTTTTCTTTTCGACAATTTTTTCATCTTTGATGATATTTACTGTGATATTGTGATCGATGAATCCGAGGATGTCCAGATCCAGGGAGTCAATATCGCATTCGACTTTCAGGATGTCTTTTTTACCCATCTTATTGCTTCGTGCATTTCGGATGATCGCTACTGCAACATCCATTTCATCCAGCCTGAGATCGTGATAGATCTGAAGACTCATTCCGGCTTTAATATGGTCTAAAACATATCCTTCTCTGATTCCACTGACATTTAACATGATTTACACCTCGATTCCCAGAAGCGTTAAGATCAACGCCATTCTTACATAAACACCATATTGCGCCTGCTTAAAATATACTGCCCGCGGATCATCATCGATTTCGGTAGAAATCTCGTTTACACGCGGAAGCGGGTGCAGGATCAGCATGTCTTCTGGTGCAAGTGCCATTTTTTCGCGATTTAAAATATAGTAATCTTTCATGCGGATGTAGTCTTCTTCATTAAAGAAACGTTCCCGCTGAACTCTGGTCATGTAAAGGATATCAAGATCTGACATTGCCTCTTCTAAACGGACTACCTCTTCATATGGAATGTTCATCTGATCCAGCACACCTTCGCGGATGTAGCTCGGAAGACGAAGCTCCGGAGGAGAGATGAGAATAAAACGAATGCCGGGATAACGTACCAGCGCTCTGATCAGAGAGTGTACGGTACGTCCGAATTTCAGGTCGCCGCAAAGTCCGATCGTCAGATGATCAAGGCGTCCTTTCAAGTTATTGATGGTCAAAAGATCAGTCAGAGTCTGTGTCGGATGCTGATGTCCACCGTCGCCGGCATTGATCACCGGGATCGTAGCGTGCTGGGATGCCACAAGCGGAGCCCCTTCTTTTGGATGACGCATGGCACAGATATCAGCATAGCAGGAGATGACGCGAATCGTATCGGAAACACTTTCTCCCTTCGCAGCCGAAGAACTGTCGGCACTTGAAAAACCCAGAACACTTCCGCCAAGATTGAGCATTGCAGCTTCAAAACTTAAACGGGTACGTGTACTGGGTTCATAAAAACAGGTAGCAATTTTTTTGCCATCACAGGCATGAGCATATTTTTCCGGATTGTCTTCAATGTCTTTGGCAAGAGCAAGAAGATCATCCAATTCTTCTACAGAAAAATCCATAGGACTGATCAAATGACGCATTTCATCCTCCTTACATTTATCAAATCGCTTATAGTTAGCATAATCATATATTAGGATCCTTTAAATTTCAAGTATACGTTACGATATATAGTAAATTCCTAAAATAAGATTACTATATTTTGACATTACTAATACAATCGAATATAATAATTGCTATCTTTAACCGGAAGGCATTGAATCAGTAGTGATAACAGGAGAAATGATGGACACATATGCAAGTGTCATCGTAGATATTACGCATAGTAAACTGGACAGACCATTTCAATACAGGATCCCTCACGGAATGGAAGAAAAGATACATCCGGGGGTACGTGTTGTTGTGCCTTTCGGGAATGGAAACCGTACGCAGATCGGATACGTGATCGGACTTGATACAAAGCCCGCGATCGCACCCGAACGGATCAAAGAGATCCTGTCAATCGATACATCCGGAACGGCTATAGAATCCGAGCTGATCCGTCTGGCTTTCTGGATCAGAGAGCAATATGGCGGAACGATCAATCAGGCGCTTCGCACAGTCCTTCCCGTCAAGCGGAAAACACAGGCAAAAGAGATGCGATATGTGTTTTTAAATGTGGATCAGGATGAGGCAGCAGAAGTTCTGGCAATATTTCAGAAAAAACATCAGACAGCGCGTGCAAGACTATTACATGCGTTGATGGAACAAAGTCCGGTGCCGTATGAAGCGGTAACCGGCAAATTGCATGTAACGGCGTCCGTGATCCGTGTCCTAGAGGAACAGGGCCTTTTACGCATCACATCAGAGAGGACATACCGCAATCCATTTTCCGGCATTTCGGTTACAGATAGCGCAAATACATTGAATCCGGAGCAGGAGCGTATTGTCAGTGAGATATCGCATCACCGGAAGATGCATGATCATGCACCAAGCCTGATCTTCGGTGTGACCGGCAGCGGAAAAACCGAAGTGTATATGGCTTTGATCGAAGAAGCGATCGCGGAAGGGAAGCAGTCGATCGTGTTGATTCCGGAAATTGCTTTGACTTATCAGACACTGATCCGGTTTTATGCAAGGTTCGGAGACCGGGTCTCTGTACTGCATTCTAAGATGTCAGCCGGAGAGCGTTTTGACCAGTATGAGCGTGCCAAAAACGGTGAACTTGATGTGATGATCGGGCCTCGGTCCGCATTGTTCACACCGTTTTCAAATATTGGGTATATTATTATTGACGAAGAGCACGAATCTAGCTATAAGAGTGAAGGTGTTCCGCGTTATCATGCCTGTGATACAGCCATAGAACGGGCTAAGATGCATTCGGCAAACGTCGTACTCGGATCTGCAACACCATCCCTGTCGTCTTATCTGAAAACGCAGCAGGGGAAATGGCATCTGTATACTTTGCCGGATCGTGTTTCCGGAAGACCAATGCCTCATGTAGAGATCATAGATCTTCGGAATGAACTGCGTACCGGAAATCGTTCAGTCTTAAGCAGGCGACTTCGTGAGCAGATCCATGACCGCCTTGATAAAAAGGAACAGGTCATGCTGTTTTTAAACCGACGCGGTTATGCAGGATTTGTGTCTTGCAGAAGCTGTGGCGAGGTGATCAAATGCAGTCATTGTGATGTTTCCATGACACTTCATCGCGACAAGAGACTTTATTGTCATTACTGTGGCGATTCGATGGATCTTCCGAAAGTTTGTCCAAAATGCGGTTCCCCGTATATCGGAACATTCCGGGCAGGAACGCAGCAGATCGAGAACATCGTACAAAAGGAATTCCCAAATGCACGGATCCTTAGAATGGATGCAGACTCTACCCGGAAAAAGGATGGATATGAATCTATTTTATCTGCATTTGCCAACAGAGAAGCAGATATCCTGATCGGCACGCAGATGATCGTTAAAGGGCATGATTTTCCGGGAGTCACACTGGTTGGTATCCTTGCAGCAGATCTTTCCCTCCATGTTCCGGACTACCGGGCTTCGGAGAGGACATTCCAGCTTCTGACACAGGCATCCGGAAGAGCGGGAAGAGGAGAGATCCCCGGCGAAGTGATCATCCAGACCTATCAGCCGGAGCATTACAGCATTTTGACCGCTGCCGACCAGGACTATGTATCATTTTATCAACAGGAAATGATCTATCGGAAACTGTTACATTATCCGCCTGCCTGGGAAATGCTGTTGATCCATATCGACAGTGAAAACGAATCAGCTGCTGATCAGATGGCATCTTTTCTGGATGCACAGATCAATGATTATTATAAAGAAGAAAACAAACGGTCCTGGCAAAAGATCGGGCCGTCAAATGCAGGAATTGCCAAAATAGAAGATATTTATAGAAAAGTAATTTATATCAAACATAATCAAGCAGACGCACTTACGGAATTGAAGTCATTCCTGGAAAATAAAATAGAAGAACGAAACGATCCGGTCGTTTCGATCCAGTTTGACAGAAATCCGATGTAGGACAAGAAGGAAAGGAGCATAAAATGGCAACCAGAACAATCCGGGTTATGGGAGATGAAATCCTTACTAAGCCGTGTAAAGAAGTAAAACAGATCACACCACGAATCAAAGAATTGATTGAAGATATGCTTGAAACAATGTATGAGTCCGGCGGTGTCGGTCTTGCAGCACCACAGGTCGGTGTATTAAGAAGAATCGTTGTAATTGATGTTGGAACCGAGGAGCCGGATCCAATCGTTATGGTAAATCCTGTTATACTGGAGTCGTCCGGTGAACAGACCGATGAAGAAGGATGCCTTAGCCTTCCGGGCAAATGCGGCAAAGTTACACGTCCGAATTATGTGAAAGCAAGAGCTTTTGATGAGAATATGAACGAGTATGAGATAGAAGGCGAAGGTTTGCTTGCACGTTGCATCTGCCATGAACTGGATCATCTCGACGGCCACATGTATGTCGAAAAAGTAGAAGGCGAGATCCATGACGTAGAGATGGAAGAAGAGACAGAGGAAGAAGCGTAATTCATGAAAATTGTATTTATGGGAACACCCGATTTTTCGGTTGAAACATTAAAACAGATTCTTGCTGCAGGACATGAGGTCTCACTTGTTGTAACGCAGCCTGACAGACCACGCGGGCGCGGGAAGAAGCCTTCGTTTTCTCCGGTAAAGGAATATGCGATGGAGCAAAATATTCCCTGTTTTCAGCCTGAAAAGATCAGGGATGAATCCTGCATGGAAATCCTGCAAAAGGAACAGGCAGACATCTTTGTTGTGGTTGCATTCGGTCAGATCCTTCCGCAGCGCGTCCTCGATATCCCAAAATATGGGTGCATGAACGTACATGCCTCCCTTTTGCCAAAATATCGTGGTGCAGCACCGATCCAGTGGTCAGTGATCAACGGAGATGCACAGACCGGCGTTACAACCATGAAAATGGATGCCGGGATGGATACCGGAGACATTTTATTACAGGAGAGTATCGAGATCTCTCCGGATGAAACGGGAGGCTCACTGTTTGATAAGCTTGCAGTTGCCGGCGGTGCGCTGTGTGTTAAGACGCTTTCACAGATCGCGGAGGGAAACATCGAGCCTGTGCCTCAGGATCATGAAGCAGCAACCTATACACGGATGATCTCAAAAAAAGACGGTGAAATCGATTTTACGCTTCCTGCACAGCGTATCGAATGCCTGATCCGTGGCATGAATCCCTGGCCAAGTGCCTATACACACATCGGCAATAAGATGCTGAAAATATGGGAAGCAGAGGTTGTTGCGCAAAACGATGCGCATAAGCACGGAGAAGTGTTTGATGTAACAAAAGACGCATTCTGTGTAGCTGCCGGTGATGGTGCACTTAAAATCCTGTCACTGCAATTAGAAGGAAAAAAACGCATGAACACTGCCGATTTTCTAAGAGGCTATTCTCTTGAAAACGGCGACTGCCTTGGATAGGCAAAGGAGAGAATGATGTATTACGGTGGATATGGTTTTTATTGGGACTGGTCATACATATTGATCATTATCGGCGCTGTTATTTGCCTTGCGGCTTCCGCGCGTGTCCGCTCATCCTTTAACAAGTATTCTTCCTATCGAAGCAATTCCGGGATGACCGGAGCACAGGCAGCACAGCTGATCCTGCAGCGGGCCGGAATCACAGATGTAACTGTTGTACATGTAAGCGGTTCTCTTTCAGATCATTATGATCCGCGCAAGAAGATCGTTGCACTATCAGACGGAGTATTCCAATCCGCATCGGTCGCAGCAGTCGGCATCGCGGCACATGAATGCGGACATGCTATGCAGCATGCAAACGGATATGTTCCGCTCAGACTCCGCAGTGCCATGATTCCTGTTGTTAATTTTGGTTCCAGTCTGTCATGGCCGCTGATCATCATCGGTCTGTTAATGAATCGATATGTCATGGGCTTCTGGATCCTTGAGCTTGGAATCATCCTTTTTACATTAGTTGTAATTTTCCAGCTGGTTACGCTCCCTGTGGAGTTTAACGCTTCCCGCAGAGCGGTTGATTTCCTGGAAAGCACACAGGTTCTTGACCAAAACGAACTGGTTTACACGAAAAAAGTGCTGGGCGCAGCAGCAATGACTTATGTTGCAGGCGCTGCCGCATCTATATTACAGCTTCTTCGTATCTTACTTATCGCAGGAGGCAGAAGAAATTGACAGATGCAGATGTCAGAAACCTGGCGCTAAATATACTGGTCGATGTTCTTGAAAAAGATTGTTTTTCACATATTGCGATACAAAGAGATCTTAACAGCAGAACGGATCTGTCGAATCGGGACAAGAAATTTGCAATCTATCTGATCCGCGGAACGATCCAGCGAAAGCTCACACTTGACCATGTACTGGAGCAGTTTTCAAAAACACCTCTTAAAAAGATGAAGCCGGTCATTCGAACCATTCTAAGAATGAGTGTGTTTCAGATATTGTATATGGACTCGGTGCCGGACAGGGCCGTATGTAATGAAGCGGTGCGGCTTGCAAAAAGACGCGGCCTTTCCGGATTGTCGGGCTTTGTGAACGGCGTATTGCGTTCTGTTGTCCGGGACCGTGAAAAGATACACTGGCCGGATCGCGAAAAAGAACCCGAACAGTATTTATCCATTTGCTATTCCATGCCGGTATGGCTTGTCGAAAAATGGATCACGGATTACGGATTTATAACATGTGAAAACATGTTAAAAGCATTTCAGACAGAACGTCTGGTTACCGTACGCCCGAATCCCGACAAAACAGATACCGAAAGTCTGTTGCGTATCCTCGAAGAAGAAGGCCTCAATTGCAAGCGTTTGCAGGATCCTTCCTATGCGGTCATGATCGACGGACTGGTCAATCTGACATCCTTGCGTGCATTTCAGGATGGATTGTTTTACATCCAGGATGCCGCTTCCATGCATGTAGCTGACTTTGCCATGGCAAAACAGGGGGATCTTGTCGTTGATGTATGTGGTGCCCCGGGCGGAAAGAGCATCCAGATCGCGCAGAATCTTAAGGGCAGCGGAACTGTAATCACCAGAGACCTCTCTGAAAAGAAAGTTACTCTGATCCGTGAAAACATCGAGCGCATGGGATTAAAGAATATGCAAGCGCAGGTGTGGGATGCCAGGAAGCCGGACCCTTCACTGATTCAAAAGGCAGATGTTGTAGTTGCAGATCTTCCCTGTTCCGGGCTCGGCGTGACCGGAAGAAAAGCTGAGATCCGTTATCGGATCAGTCGGTCTGATCTCAATGAACTGGCTTCACTTCAACGCGATATCTTATCGGTTGTTTCAGAATATGTCAGACCGGGCGGTGTTCTGATCTATTCCACATGTACTGTGACAAAAGAAGAAAATGACGATATCGTCAAGTGGTTTTCCGAATCGCATCCGGAATTCACACTAAAAGGACAAAAACAGTATTTTCCAAGCGAAGAAACAGATGGTTTCTTTATTGCAAAATGGGAGCATAAATGAGCTTGCCTGATATAAAATCCATGACAATTGAAGAACTGACTGCATTGGTGTCTTCCTTTGGAGAGAAGCCGTTTCGTGCAAAACAGCTGTTTACCTGGATGCATGAAAAGAGTGTCGCATCCATCGGTGATATGACAAATCTTTCAAAATCACTCAGACAGCGCCTGGAGGAAGAAACAGATTATATTTCTCTAAAGAAAGTAATGATGCAGGAGTCTGCTTTGGACGGTACACGTAAATATCTGTTCGAGCTTTCAGATGGGGACTGCATTGAAAGTGTTTTGATGCGTTACCATCACGGCAATTCCGTCTGCATCTCATCCCAGGTGGGATGTAATATGGGATGCACGTTCTGCGCATCGACGATCGGTGGGAAAAAGCGTGACCTGACAGCTTCAGAAATGCTTGATCAGATTTACCGGATCGGCGAAGATATCGGAGAACGTATCTCAAATGTTGTAGTCATGGGGACAGGAGAACCGCTCGATAATTTTGATAATCTGATTCGGTTTATCCGTCTGCTTACAGATCCGGCTGGCAAAAACATCAGCCAGCGTAACATTACGGTATCGACCTGCGGTCTGGTGCCGCAGATCCATCGTCTCGCAGAAGAAGACCTTGCGATCACGTTGGCGTTGTCGCTTCACGCACCCACTCAGGAACAGCGTGAAAGCATTATGCCAATCGCGAAAAGATATCATCTTGAAGAAGTACTGGAAGCATGTAATACATACTTCCAAAAAACCGGGCGACGTGTCACGATTGAGTACAGTCTCATTCATGGTGTCAATGATGACGCAGGATCTGCTGAACGTCTGTCATCTCTTCCCGGTATCAAAAAGTGCCACATCAATCTGATTCCCGTCAATCCGGTGCGGGAGAATACATGCCAGTCTCCATCCCGTAAGCATGTGACGGCATTTAAAAATATTCTTGAAAATTACGGGATTAATGTTACTATTAGAAGGGAAATGGGCCGGGATATTGATGGGGCCTGTGGACAGTTGCGTAGAAGATTCGCAAAAGATAGGAGCTTGTCAACATGAAGATATCGTCTTTGACAGATATCGGCGTACAGCGCGAAATGAATCAGGATTACTTCTATACATCGGAAGAAGCAGTAGGACCTCTTCCGAACCTTTTTATGGTCGCAGATGGTATGGGAGGACATAAGGCCGGGGAATTTGCATCCAGAAGCGCAGTTGAATGGATCGTCCGGTCTATTCAGTCATCCTTAAATAAAGATCCTGAAACAATCTTAGATGAAGCAATCAACGATGCCAGTACGCGTATTTTGAGATATGCCCGTTCTCATGCAGACATGAAAGGTATGGGCACGACAGTCGTGGCAGCGACACTGCTTGATGATGAACTATTGGTTGCCAATGTTGGCGACAGCAGATTATATGTTTTTGATCAGACACTGCGTCAGATCTCACAGGACCATTCCCTTGTACAGGAAATGGTTCGTTTGGGTGAAATGGATCCTGAAACGGCAAAACATCACCCGGATAAAAATATCATCACACGTGCAGTCGGCGTTACGGAATCGGTCAATATTGACTTTTTCCGAATCGAACGCCGCTCAATCCGATCTGTTCTTCTTTGCTCTGACGGTCTGACCAATATGGTAGAAGACACAGAAATCGAGCAGATATTAAAAGATGACAGTTTATCTGTCAGCCGGAAGGTAAAACAACTAGTAAGCGAAGCCAATGCGGCCGGTGGCAGAGATAATATTACAGTAGTCCTCATTGAAAATGATCCGCTTAGCGAGGTATCTGAATCATGTTAGAAAATGGAACGTTAGTAGCAGAACGTTATGAGATCATAGAAAAAATCGGAATCGGCGGAATGGCGAATGTCTATAAAGCACAGGACATTAAGCTGAGCCGTACCGTTGCGGTAAAGGTACTGAAGGAAGAGTTCAGCGAAGATATGACCTTCGTGAACAAATTCCGTACCGAAGCGCAGTCCGCAGCAGGCCTGGAGCATCCGAACATTGTAAACGTTTATGATGTCGGCAGTGAAAACGGCTTCTATTATATTGTCATGGAATATGTAGAAGGCATTACACTGAAGGATTATATCAAAAAGAAAGGGCACCTGAGTTATAAGGAAGCTCTCAGTATTACCATCCAGGTAGGCAGAGGTCTTCAGGCTGCGCATGAAAAGAATATTATTCATCGGGACGTAAAACCGCAGAATATTATCATTTCAACCGACGGTAAGGTGAAAGTGACCGATTTTGGTATTGCACGTGCCGCAACGACCAATACGATCCATTCGGATGTCATGGGTTCTGTTCATTATGCTTCCCCCGAGCAGGCTCGGAATGGCTATGTCAGCAACCGGAGTGATATCTATTCGCTCGGTATCGTGATGTACGAAATGGTCACCGGAAAAGTGCCATACGACGGAGAAAGTACCGTGCAGATCGCGATCCAGCATCTGCAGGATGACATGGTTCCGCCGAGCGAGTATGTCGATGATCTGCCCATCAGCCTTGAAAAGATCATCATGAAGTGTACGCAAAAGAGTCCTGACAGAAGATATGAATCTATGGAGAATCTTCTTTTAGATCTGCGTAAAGCACTGATCAATCCGAACGAGGACTTTGTAACATATGCACCTGTCGGGAATGAGACGCGCATTATCAGTGAAGATGAACTGAAACAGATTCAGGATCGGTCAGAAGAGCCGAAAGAACCGATCTATTATACAGATAATACCAATGACGTTGTTACCAAACGTAAGAAAAACGGCCGGGACAAGGGAGATCGTACAGAAAAGACCGTCACGATCCTCGGTATCATTGCAGCGATCGTTATCGTCGTTATCGTAGTTTTACTTCTTGGCAATGTTTTCGGCTGGTTCCATTTTGGCTCTGACAAGAAACAGGAGACACCAGTGATCTCTGTCATTTCGGAAGAAACAGAAGAGCCTGAAGCTGAGATCGTTCTCGACGATCTTACCGGCATGACCTATGCGGATGCGGAAAAGAAACTGAAGGATCTGGGTCTTGTGATCAAAGAAAGCGGCACAAAATCTTCAGACGAATATGATGAAGATGAAATCATGGAACAGGATCCGAAAGCCGGTACAAAATTGAAAAAGGGTGACACCGTTTCAGTTGTCATAAGCACAGGTGAGGCAGCAGAACAGGTAACGGTTCCTGATGTGAAGGGTATTGATGAAGAATCTGCAGTTTCACATCTTGAAAGCCGTGGCTTTAAAGTCGAAAAAGAGTATTCCTATAGTGACACAGTCGGTTCCGGTGAAGTATTTGCACAGGATCCGAAAGCCAACACAAAAGCAGGAAAAGGTGATACCGTAACCATCCAGATCAGTCAGGGTGGAGAACGTGTTCAGGTTCCGGACGTCAAAGGCGAAACTTTGGCAGATGCCAAATCGGATCTGTCTTCAGCCGGCTTGCAGTACAAAGAGAGTGAAGAGTACAGTGATTCCGTACCGGAAGGCGATATCATCAGCCAGAGCATCGCACCCGGTGAATATGTCACAAGAGGCAGTACGGTTACGATCGTTGTGAGCAAAGGAACGGAGTCTCAGAAATATTCATATCATGGTACGGTAGAAGTACCTGACAATATGAGCGTAGAAAAAGCTGAGATCGCACTTTATCAGTCCGGCGAAGATGAGCCGATCAAGGAATATACCGTAACAACATTCCCGTATCCGTTCTTCGTAAATGGAATCGAAGGTTCCGGTGACGGAACGCTGGTTATTACCTGGTACTATAAAGACGACTCCGGAAATGTACAGACAACTGTCGATGAACAGTCTGTCAAATTCACCCAGAAATAATCAGGGGTATCCATGAAACAGGGAAAAATACTGAAAGGTGTAGCCGGATTCTACTACGTACATGTAGCAGAATCCGGTATCTATGAGTGTAAAGCAAAAGGAATCTTTCGTCTTGAGAATCAAAAACCGCTTGTCGGTGATGATGTAGTAATAGACGTTTTGAGCGAATCTGACATGGAAGGAAACATCACAGAGATCCTTCCCCGAAGATCAGAGCTTCTCAGGCCGGCTGTAGCTAATGTCGATCAGGTTCTGTTGGTTTTTGCTGTAACAAAACCCAAACCAAATATCAATTTGCTTGACCGCATGCTCGTCCGTATGGAACGGGACGAGATTCCAAGCATCATTTGTTTTAACAAATGTGATCTGGCAAAGGAAGATGATATCCGGAGATTACAGGAGATCTATGAAAAGACTGCTTATCCGGTTCGGTTCATCACTACACAGAATCCAGATGATGTTGCTTCAATCAAAAGTTTTTTTACCGGAAAGACCACCGCACTGGCCGGTCCGTCCGGAGTCGGTAAATCTACCCTGATCAATCAGTTATCTCCTGAAGTACAGATGGAGACGGGAGAGATCAGCAAAAAGATCGGGCGCGGCAAACATACCACACGTCACGCACAACTGATCTCATTAGATGAACATTCCTATCTGGTCGACACACCTGGATTTACCTCATTAACCGTCGAAGATTTTGAACTAGAAGAACTTGCAGCCTGTTTCCCGGAATTTGTGCATTATGAACCACAATGTCGTTTCCGCGGATGCAGTCATTTGAATGAACCCGATTGTGCTGTCAGAGCGGCACTAGACCAGAATCTGATCAGTGAGTCCAGGTATCACAGTTATAGTCTGCTGTATCAGGAATTATCTGAAAAGAATAAATACTAATTAAAAGGAGAAGTTTATGAATTATCTTGCACCATCATTATTGGCATCTGATTTTTCAGATCTCAGGAATGAGGTCAAATGTATTGATCAGGCCGGCGCACAGTATATTCATATTGATGTTATGGACGGCATGTTTGTACCAAGTCTGTCATTCGGTCTGCCTGAGATCCGTTCCATCAGAAAACATACCGATAGAGTATTCGATGTCCATCTTATGATCGAAGAACCGGTTCGATATATTGATGATTTTGTCGATGCCGGAGCAGACATTATAACTGTTCACGCCGAAGCGTGTAAACATCTTGATCGTACTGTTATGGCGATCAAAGATGCCGGAAAGAAGGCCGGTGTTGCATTGAATCCTGCAACTTCCCTTCATGAACTGGATCACATCCTGCCGATCTGCGATATGGTACTTCTTATGAGTGTCAATCCGGGGTTTGGCGGACAAAAATATATCCCGTATGTAACAGACAAGATCCGCAAACTGCGTCAGATGATCAATGATAGCGGTTGTGAGATCGACTTAGAAGTCGATGGCGGTGTTACACTCAATAACATAAAAGAAGTGCTGGATGCAGGCGCAAATGTCATTGTAGCCGGTTCGGCAGTCTTTCGCGGAGATGCTTCTGAAAACACAAAACGTTTCCTGGAAATCATGAACGGCTGACCATCTGAGGGTATACATGGGTGAAATACTGATCATTACCGGCGGGCCTGTCAACGAATCCTTTGCGAGGGAATATATTTCCAAGCGAACCTGGGATTTTGTCATTGCTGCCGACAAAGGATTGAATTTATGTCATTCCTGCTTATTAGAGCCGGATCTTATTTTAGGAGACTTTGATTCTTCGGATCTGACTGTTCTTCAATACTATGAAGCGCATTTTCCGGAACGGATCCGCCGTTATCCTGCAAGAAAGGATGAGACGGATACGGAGCTTGCTTTGATCGAAGCTTTGTCGATCCCGGAAAAGGAGATCCATATCCTCGGCGCACTTGGCGGCAGAGTAGATCATATGCTGGCAAATATCCAGTTGTTGCAAATGGCCCTCGAAAAGAAACGTCTTTGCTATCTGATCGATGAGATGACCAGAATCTACATGACAGATCATCCGATCACGCTTCAAAAGAATGAGGATGCAAAGGACCTTATATCGCTTCTGGCTTACGGTGCAGATGTGTCGGGACTGACGCTTGAAGGCTTCGCCTACGAAACCAGAGATCTGACGCTTTCTGTTGCAGGAAGCAGAGGCATCAGTAATTATCTGACCTCTAAAGAAGGCAGGATTTCTTTCACAAGCGGAATCCTTCTTGTGATCGAAACAATGGAATACTAAATACCGAAAGGAGCAACAAATTCATGAAACTTGGTATTGTCGGATTGCCAAACGTTGGCAAGAGTACATTATTTAATTCACTTACAAAAGCAGGAGCGGAGTCTGCGAATTATCCGTTCTGTACCATTGATCCGAATATCGGTGTGGTAACGGTTCCGGACGAACGTTTGAAGCTGCTTGGAGATATGTACCATTCAAAAAAAGTAACTCCTGCAGTCATTGAATTCGTAGACATTGCAGGTCTTGTAAAAGGCGCAAGCAAGGGAGAAGGCCTTGGCAACCAGTTCCTTGCCAATATTCCTGAAGTAGATGCGATCGTTCATGTTGTTCGTTGCTTTGAAGATACCAATGTAGTACATGTGGATGGAAGTGTAGACCCTGCAAGAGATATCGAAACCATCAATCTCGAGCTGATCTTTTCCGACATCGAAATCCTGGAACGTCGTATCGCAAAGGGAAGCCGGGCTGCAAGAAACGATAAGTCGATTGCCAAAGATGTAGAGCTTTCACAGAAGATCAAAGAGCATCTGGAAGAAGGACATCTTGCCAAAACATTTGACATTGGCGAGGATGAGGATGATATCAAATGGTTCCATTCTCTGAACCTGCTGACCGCAAAACCGGTGATCTATGCGGCAAATGTTTCTGAAGATGATCTGGCTGACGACGGTGCTGCCAATCCGTATGTTGCATCCGTAAGAGAACTTGCTGACCAGGAAGGCTCCGGTGTCTTTGTGATCTGTGCCAAGATCGAAGAAGAGATGTCCGAACTTGATGATGACGAAAAGGCTATGTTTTTAGAAGAGCTTGGTATCGCAAGATCCGGTCTGGATAAACTGATCCAGGCAAGCTATGATCTTCTCGGCCTGATGAGCTTTTTGACAGCAGGAGAGGATGAGACCCGTGCATGGACCATCAAAAAAGGTACGCTTGCACCGCAGGCAGCCGGTAAGATCCATACGGATTTTGAGCGCGGCTTTATCCGTGCAGAGGTTGTAAACTATAAAGACCTGTTGGAATGCGGAAGCCTTGCAGCAGCCAGAGAAAAAGGTCTGGTCGGTGTAGAAGGCAAGGAATATGTTGTCCGGGATGGAGATGTCATCCTGTTCCGTTTTAATGTTTAGGAGGAAACCACGATGAAATGCCCATACTGCGGAAGCACCAATACTCGCGTGATCGATTCCCGTCCTGTAGACGAAAATGCATCGATCAGAAGAAGACGCATGTGTGATCAGTGTGAAAAACGTTTTACAACCTACGAAAAGGTCGAGACCATTCCGCTGATCATTGTCAAAAAAGATAATACACGAGAGCAGTATGACCGTTCTAAAATCGAGGCAGGTATCCTCAGAGCCTGCCATAAAAGACCGGTTTCTGCCGATCAGATCACAGAACTGATCGATGCTGTTGAGACAGAGATCTTCAACAGAGAAGAAAAGGAAATCCCAAGCAGTGTGATCGGAGAGCTTTTGATCGACAGACTCAAGGATCTGGATGCTGTAGCATATGTGCGTTTTGCTTCGGTATACAGAGAATTCAAGGATGTGAATACCTTTGTCAATGAGCTGAAAAAGATGCTCGACAAAGACAGCCGGTAACAGAGCGGAGGTTGTATGCTGAAATTCAAAAATTTATACCCCGATCTGTACATGAGTTCTGCTTACCGCATTGATTACGCACAATTATATCAGGACGGATACCGCGGAATCATTTTTGATATTGACAATACGCTGGTCACACATGGTGCACCGGCGAACCAAAAAGCAATCCGGTTATTTTCTCATCTAAGTGAATTAGGGTTTTACTGTTGCCTGATCTCTAACAATCAGGAAGAACGTGTGAAGATGTTCAGTGATAAGGTAGAAACCTTTTATATCTATAATGCACACAAGCCGAACCCGGAAAATTATAAAAAAGCAATGCTTATGATGGGAACGGACCGTATGTCTACCGTGTTTATCGGAGATCAGATCTTTACGGATATCTGGGGCGCGAACCGTGCCGGGATCTTCAATATCATGGTAAAGAAGATTTATTGGAAAGAAGAGATTCAGATCATTTTAAAACGTTTTCTTGAATTTTTTGTGTTGCTTGCATATCGTTTTTCAAAGCGTAGAAGAAATAGTCTGAAACTGGTTTCACATTACACAAGAGGACGGAGGAAATAGATGAAAATCGTTATTGGAAATGATCATGCCGCAGTAGAAATGAAAAAGCAGGTATGCGAATATCTGACAGAACTTGGTCACGAAGTGATCAATATCGGAATTGACCGGGAAGAGCGCTGCAATTACCCGGACTATGCGAAAGAAGCGGCCTCTTATATTACTTCAGGGAAAGCAGATGTCGGTGTTCTGGTCTGCGGAACCGGCGCAGGCATGGCAATCGCTGCCAACAAGGTCAAAGGCATCCGTGCCGTTGTATGTTCAGAGCCTGTGACAGCCCGTTTGGCAAGAGAGCATAATCACGCGAATATCATTACATTTGGCGCCCGCGTGGTAGGGATCGAAATGGCGCATGCGATCCTGGATGCTTATCTGAATGCAGAAGAACTTGGCGGCCGTCATGCAGAGAGAGTAAATTTAATCACACAAATCGAAGAGAAAGGTTGAAAAATATCATCCTATCATATAGAATAGAGAAGATGTATCGCGATTAAAACCCATTAAGGAGGAGTTTTTATGATATCAGCAGGTGAATTCAGAAACGGTATGACACTCGAAATTGAAGGCAATATTTATCAGGTTATCGAATTTCAGCATGTAAAACCGGGTAAGGGTGCTGCTTTTGTTCGTACGAAACTGAAAAACATTGTAAACGGCGGTGTAGTTGAAAAGACATTCCGTCCGACAGAGAAGTGTGAGCAGGCTCATATTGACCGCTCTGACAAACAGTATCTTTACAATGATGGCGATCTGTATTATTTCATGGATGTTGAAAGCTATGATCAGGTTGCTCTGAACAAAGATGATATTGGCGATTCTCTTAAGTTCGTAAAAGAAAATGAGATGGTTAAGATGTGTGCATACAAAGGCAATATCTTTGCAGTAGAACCTCCGCTCTTTGTTGAGCTTGAGATCACCGAGACAGAGCCGGGCTTTAAGGGTGACACCGCTACAGGCGCTACAAAACCGGCAACTGTTGAGACCGGTGCTGTTGTAAACGTACCGCTCTTTGTTGAGACAGGCGACGTGATCAAAATTGATACACGTACAGGCGAGTATCTTTCCCGCGTATAAGAACAGTCATTTAAGAAAAAAAAAAGCATTCTGTCAGATTGGCAGAATGCTTTTTTATTACAATGATATAAATTCCGGTTTCCGGTTTTCAAAGATACAATAATACTCAAATCCGCATGATCGCAACAGCTCCGGGATTTGTGTAAATGCAAATCCTACATTTTCCATCTTGTGTGCATCGGAACCGATCGTAAGGATTTCTCCGCCCAGTTCCCGGTATCTTTTTATGATCGGGATCGCAGGATGTGGATGCGGAAGACCATAAGCCAGTCCGGCTGTGTTGACTTCAATGCCTTTTCCGCGCGAGATCAGTTCTTTCAGGATTTCATCAAACAGATCCATATGATCATTCGGATCATACGGATGCTTATCATCCGAACCATATCTTACGACATAGTCAAGATGTCCGTAAACATCAAATCCATCCCAGCCGCGGATATTCTCAAGGATCGATTCAAAATATTCTTCATATGCCTGTTTCACGGTGCGGCCGGCAAAGTACTCGGGATAATAAGGATCCTTGCCGTGAACCATATGAGAAGAACCGATCACAAAATCATAGTCGTATGTTGCCACGATCTTTGCATATTCTTCTTCAGTCCCTTCCGCAAGACCCAGTTCGATTCCGTATCTGACAGGCAGATCCGCAGATTCACTTCGAAGCTGACGGATGGTTTTATCATATTCTGGGAGATCAAGAAAGAAAAGCGTCGGATCTTCCGGATAAACCAGATCCAGGTGATCCGTGATCGTAATCCCGGGAAGATGATTTATCTTTGCCTGATGCAGAATATCGGAAATTTCTGTCTCACAATCCCCTGAAAACAGTGTGTGGATATGTGCGTCCCATATCATGTTTAACAGCTCCTTTGTTAAAAATTCATATAATATTCCATTAGTATATTGAATTGTTATACAATTGTCAAAATCCGCCAAATCCCTTGCTTTCTAGGGCCTAATCATATAAAATAGAGAGGTCTGGAATTTATCACCATATTAAATTCCAAAATATTTGCTAATGAAACAGGAGGAAGAACTATGGTAAAAGTAGCAATTAATGGATTTGGCAGGATTGGGCGTCTGGCATTCCGTCAGATGTTTGGCGTAGAAGGGTATGATATCGTTGCGATCAACGATCTGACAAGCCCGAAGATGCTCGCACACCTGTTAAAATATGATTCCACACAGGGCAGATATAAGACAGATTCCATCACAGCAGGTGATGACTACATCCTGGTAGATGGTGAGGATATCAAGATCTACTCTGAGCAGGATGCAAACAACTGCCCGTGGGGCGAGCTGGATGTTGATGTTGTTTTAGAGTGCTCAGGGTTCTATACATCCAAAGAAAAAGCACAGGCACACATCAATGCAGGCGCAAAGAAAGTCGTTATCTCTGCTCCGGCAGGTAATGATCTTCCGACCATCGTTTACAATGTAAACCACACATCTCTGAAAAAAGAAGATCAGATTATCTCTGCAGCATCCTGTACAACAAACTGCCTTGCGCCGATGGCAAAGGCATTAAATGACCTTGCTCCGATCAAGAGCGGTATCATGTGCACGATCCATGCTTACACAGGTGATCAGATGACACTTGACGGTCCGCAGAGAAAGGGTGACCTTAGAAGATCCCGCGCTGCAGCGATCAATATCGTACCGAACTCCACCGGTGCTGCAAAAGCGATCGGTCTGGTTATTCCGGAGCTTTCCGGCAAGCTGATCGGTGCTGCACAGCGTGTACCGACCCCGACAGGTTCCTCTACGATCCTGAATGCCATCGTAGAAGGCAATGTTACAGTTGGAGACATCAACGCAGCAATGAAGGCAGCAGCAAACGAGTCCTTCGGTTATAACGAAGACGTGATCGTTTCTTCCGATATCATCGGCATGACATACGGATCTCTGTTTGATGCAACACAGACCATGGTAATCCCGCTTGACAATGGCACAACACAGGTACAGGTTGTATCCTGGTATGATAATGAAGCAAGCTATACCTACCAGATGGTTCGTACGATTAAGTTCTTCGAAGGACTGTTTTAATCAGCATATTACAAGCGGATCCGGTGTCTTACATCGGATCCGCTTTACGCATTTTTAAGGTACATGTTGTTTTTTTAATATTATTAGCTTTCAGAGGAGGAAGAGAACATGTTAAACAAACTCACAGTCGATGATATCCAGGTTAAGGGAAAACGCGTACTCTGCAGATGCGACTTTAACGTTCCGTTGAAAGATGGCGTGATCACAGACGAGAACCGTCTGGTGGCTGCTTTACCGACGATCAAAAAGCTGATCAGCGAAGGCGGCAAAGTGATCCTTTGCTCACATCTTGGAAAGCCGAAAGGAGAGCCGAAGCCGGAGCTTTCTCTTGCACCGGTTGCTGTTCGTTTAAGTGAACTGCTTGGTCAGGAAGTAAAATTCGCAGCTGATGATGTTGTTGTAGGCGAGAATGCAAAAGCAGCGATCGACGCTATGAATGACGGCGATGTTATCCTGCTTGAGAATACACGTTATCGCATTGAAGAGACCAAAAACGGTGAATCATTCAGCAAAGATCTGGCTTCGATCTGTGATGTTTTTGTAAACGATGCTTTCGGAACCGCTCATCGCGCACATTGCTCTAATGTTGGCGTAGCTTCTCTGGTTCCGGTAGCAGCTGTCGGCTATCTGATGAACAAAGAAATCGACTTCCTTGGCAACGCTGTTAACAATCCGGTTCGCCCGTTTGTTGCAATCCTTGGCGGCGCTAAAGTTGCAGACAAGCTGAATGTTATTTCAAACCTGCTTGAGAAGTGTGATACGCTGATCATCGGCGGTGGTATGGCTTATACCTTCCTGAAAGCAAAAGGATATGAGATCGGTACATCTCTTGTAGATGATGAGAAAGTAGAATACTGCAAGGAAATGATGGCGAAGGCAGAACAGCTTGGCAAGAATCTGCTTCTTCCGATCGACACTGTTGTAACAGACAGCTTCCCGAATCCGATCGACGCTGAGATTCCTGTAGCTACTGTTGATTCCGACAGCATCCCGGCTGACAAAATGGGTATGGATATCGGTGAGAAGACACAGGCTCTGTTTGCAGATGCTGTTAAATCCGCAAAAACCGTTGTATGGAACGGACCGATGGGTGTATTCGAGAACCCGATCCTTGCAAAAGGTACGATCGCAGTTGCGAAAGCGCTTGCTGATACCGATGCAACTACCATCATCGGTGGCGGCGATTCCGCAGCAGCAGTTAACCAGCTTGGTTTTGGCGATAAGATGACCCATATTTCCACAGGTGGCGGCGCATCTCTTGAATTCCTTGAGGGCAAAGAACTTCCGGGTATCGCTGCAGCAAACGACAAATAATTTCAGATCAGATTTCATATAAGGAGAATACAATCATGGCAAGAAGAATGATTATAGCCGGAAACTGGAAAATGAACAAAACACCGAGCGAAGCAGTTGCATTGATCAATGAGCTGATCCCGCTTGTTAAAAACGATGCTGTAGATGTTGTTTTCTGTGTACCGGCAATCGATATCATCCCGGCTGTAGAGGCAGCTAAGGGTACTAACATCAAAATCGGTGCTGAGAATATGTATTTCGAAGAGAGCGGTGCATACACAGGCGAGATTGCTCCGAACATGCTTGTTGATGCCGGTGTTTCCTATGTCATCCTTGGTCATTCAGAGCGCAGAGGATATTTCGGAGAGACTGACCTTGACATCAACAAAAAAGTGAAAAAAGCATTTGAACATAATCTGACACCGATCATCTGCTGTGGCGAATCTCTTGAACAGCGCGAGCAGGGTATTACGATCGACTGGATCCGTCAGCAGATCAAGATCGCTTTCCTTGACATCACAGCTGACCAGGCAAAAACTGCTGTCGTTGCTTACGAACCGATCTGGGCGATCGGTACCGGCAAAACCGCAACATCTGATCAGGCACAGGAAGTATGCGGTGCGATCCGTGCCTGCATCCGTGAGATCTATGATGATGCAACTGCAGATGCGATCCGCATCCAGTACGGCGGTTCTGTAAATGCAAAGACTGCTCCGGATCTTTTTGCAAAACCGGACATTGACGGCGGTCTTGTAGGTGGTGCATCCCTGAAAGCAGAATTTGGAGATATCGTAAATTATGAGTAAAAAACCGACTGTATTAATGATTCTGGATGGTTTTGGTCTGAATGATAACCCCAAAGCCAATGCGGTATTTACGGCAAATACGCCGAATATCGATGCATTGATGAAAAATTATCCGTTTGTAAAAGGAAATGCCAGCGGCCTTGCCGTTGGCCTTCCTGACGGACAGATGGGCAACTCCGAGGTTGGCCATATGAATATGGGCGCCGGCCGTGTTGTTTATCAGGAGCTGACAAGAATCACCAAAGAGATTGAAGACGGTGATTTCTTCCGTAATGAAGAGCTTTTGGCTGCAGTAAAGAACGTGAAGGAGAAGAATTCATCCCTTCATTTATATGGTCTGCTGTCAGATGGCGGCGTGCACAGCCATAACACCCATCTTTACGGCCTGCTTGAACTCGCAAAACGTGAAGGTCTGGAGAACGTGTACATTCATTGCTTTATGGATGGTCGTGATACAGCTCCGACTTCCGGTATCGAATACGTAAAAGAGCTGGTTGAAGAGATTGGAAAGATCGGTGTCGGTAAGATCGCGTCTATTTCCGGTCGTTATTATGCGATGGACCGTGACAACAGATGGGACCGTATCGAAAAAGCATATGTTGCGCTGACAAAGGGAGAAGGTAACAAAGCTTCTGATCCTGTAGCTGCTATGCAGGAATCTTATGATGCAGGTGTTACAGATGAGTTTGTGGTTCCTGTCATTATGGAAGAAGACGGAAAGCCTGTCGCAACGATTCAGGACAATGATTCCATCATATTCTTCAATTTCCGTCCGGACCGCGCCCGTCAGATCACAAGAGTTTTCTGTGCGGATGAATTCGACGGATTTGAACGTGGTCCGAGAAAAGATGTATTCTATGTATGTTTCACGGAATATGATGTAACCATTCCGAATAAAGAAATTGCATTCAAAAAAGTGGAACTGCATAATACATTTGGTGAATTCCTTGCAGCAAACGGTCTGAAACAGGCCAGAATCGCCGAGACTGAAAAATATGCGCATGTTACATTTTTCTTTAATGGCGGCGTAGAAGAGCCGAATCCAGGCGAAGACCGTATTCTGGTACATTCTCCAAAAGTTGCCACCTATGATCTCCAGCCGGAGATGAGCGCACCGGAAGTTTGTGACAGATTGGTAGAAGCGATCCATTCCGGAAAATATGATGTCATCATCATCAATTTCGCCAATCCGGATATGGTCGGTCATACAGGTGTTATGGAAGCAGCCGTTAAGGCTGTTGAAACCGTTGATACATGTGTCGGACGTGCTGTTGAAGCATTGATCGAAGAAGACGGACAGATGTTCCTTTGTGCTGACCACGGCAACTGTGAACAGGAGATAGATTATACCACCGGAGAAAGCTTTACTGCACATACTACCAATCCGGTCCCGTTCATCCTGATCAATTATGATCCGGCCTACACATTGGCTGAAGACGGAAGACTGGCTGATATTGTGCCGACATTGATTGAAATGATGGGTATGGAACAACCGGAAGAAATGACAGGTCATTCTCTTTTGGTACGCAAATAATTGATTAAGAGAATTATATTATTTTAAGAAAGAGGTAACTTTATGCAGGAATACACCCCGGTGAAAGAGGGAAAAGTAAGAGAGATTTATGATGTCGATGATGCTTTGATCATGGTCGCAACCGACCGTATCTCTGCATTTGATGTGATTTTAAAGAACAAGATCCATGACAAGGGTGCCATTCTGACACAGATGTCCCGTTTTTGGTTTGATTTCACAAAGGATCTGATCCCGAATCATATGATCTCTACCAATACCGATGATATGCCTGAGTTTTTCCGTCAGGAAAAGTTCCGCGGTAACAGCATGCTCTGCAAAAAGCTTTCGATGCTTCCGATCGAATGTATCGTGCGTGGCTATATTACCGGAAGCGGCTGGGCCAGCTATCAGAAAGACGGCACTGTATGCGGCATTAAACTGCCGGAAGGATTACAGGAATCCCAGAAACTGCCGGAGCCGATCTATACTCCTTCTACAAAGGCTGAGATCGGTGACCATGATGAGAACATTTCCTATGAGAAGAGCATCGAAGTGCTGGAAAAAGCATATCCTGGTCATGGCGAAGAATATGCGTCAACCATTCGCGATATGACGCTTGCCATCTATAAAAGATGTGCGGAATATGCGCTTACAAAAGGCATTATCATTGCGGATACCAAGTTTGAATTCGGTCTGAATGAAGACGGTCAGATCGTAATCGGTGACGAAATGCTTACGCCTGACAGCTCCCGTTTCTGGCCGTTGGAAGGATATGAAGAGGGCAAGAGTCAGCCTTCTTATGACAAGCAGTTTGTCCGTGACTGGCTGAAAGCAAATCCGGACAGTGATTATAATCTGCCGCAGGAAGTTATCGATCGTACTGTCGAGAAATACAAAGAGGCTTTTGAACTTTTGACCGGGAAACCGTTTTCAAACTAAGCCTGCTGATCTTATAAATTGAGAGGAGATTTATTTATGGGAACTGACCGTTATTCGAGCCCGCTTTCCCAGCGTTATTCCAGTCCGGAAATGCAGTACATTTTTTCTCAGGACATGAAATTCAGAACCTGGAGACGTCTCTGGATCGCACTTGCTGAGACAGAGCGTGAGCTGGGACTGGACATCACACAGGAACAGATTGATGAATTAAAAGCATTCAAAGACGATATCAACTATGATGTTGCTGTGGCACGGGAAAAGATTGTCCGCCATGATGTTATGTCTCATGTACATGCATACGGCGTACAGTGCCCGAAAGCAAAGGGAATCATCCATCTTGGCGCTACATCCTGTTATGTCGGTGATAACACTGACATCATCCTGATGAAAGAAGCGCTGATCCTTGTCCGCAAAAAACTTCTGAGTGTATTAAATGAGCTCGCTTCATTTGCAGATGAATATAAAGCGCTTCCGACACTTGGATTTACGCATTTCCAGCCTGCACAGCCGACGACGATCGGAAAACGTGCAACACTCTGGATGCAGGAGTTTATGATTGACTTAGAAGACCTGGAATATGTGCTCGGTTCTTTAAAACTGCTTGGTTCAAAGGGCACAACCGGTACACAGGCAAGCTTTTTGGAGCTGTTTGACGGAGATCATTCCAAAGTGGAGCAGATCGATGGAAAAATCGCCGAAAAAATGGGCTTTGCAGGATGCTATCCGGTTTCCGGGCAGACCTATTCCAGAAAGGTCGATACGAGAGTTCTGAATGTGCTTGCAGGCATCGCAGCCAGCGCACACAAAATGTCAAATGACATTCGTTTACTTCAGCATCTGAAAGAAGTAGAAGAGCCGTTTGAGAAAACACAGATCGGTTCCTCAGCCATGGCATATAAGAGAAACCCGATGCGCAGCGAACGTATCGCTTCCCTGTCCAGATTTGTGATGGTAGACGCCATGAATCCGGCGATCACCTCAGCAACACAGTGGTTTGAGAGAACCCTTGATGATTCCGCAAACAAACGTCTTTCTGTACCGGAAGCATTCCTTGCGATCGACGGTGTGCTTGATCTTTGCTTAAACGTAGTAGACGGACTGGTTGTCTATGACAAAGTAGTAGAGAAGCATCTGATGGCAGAACTGCCGTTTATGGCAACAGAAAACATCATGATGGATGCCGTTAAGAAGGGCGGAGACAGACAGGAACTGCACGAAAGAATCCGTGAACTGTCTATGCAGGCCGGCGAAAATGTAAAAAAACGCGGTCTGGACAACAATCTGCTTGAATTGATCGCTGCAGACGAAAGCTTTGGATTAAGCTTAGAAGAGCTTCAGGCGACAATGAAGCCGGAGCGATATATCGGACGTGCGCCGGAGCAGGTAGAAGCATTTTTGAAAAATGTTGTAAAACCGGTTCTGGATGCAAATGCAGATCAGCTTGGTGTAAAAGCAGAAATCAACGTATAGAATCAAAAAAGATCGGTGATGAATTGTCACCGGTCTTTTTTGAGAAAAAGAAAAGGTCGTATCAACTGATACGACCTTGCTGCAGGAAGAGGGACTTGAACCCTCATGAGCGCAATGCTCACACGGACCTGAACCGTGCGCGTCTGCCAATTCCGCCATTCCTGCGAAACAGAACGATGTTATAATACCCGATTCGTTTTTAGAAGTCAAGCCCTTTTTTTCATAAATTGCGAAAAAACGGTTATTGACAATAAAGTTTCTTTTTGCTATTATATTCAAGTCGTCGATACGAGGACAGGCGGAAGTGTCGGAATTGGCAGACGAGCAAGACTAAGGATCTTGTGTGTGCAAACACGTGTGGGTTCAAGTCCCATCTTCCGCAGGCTAAGATCTCAGAAGTATGATTCATGCTTCTGGGATTTTTTTATTTTCAAAAAAGGATATTACGATTTCGTACGGTATTTAGTATATGAGAGAATTTGTTTATTCACGAAATGGAGTTTAAACATCTATGCCTTTCTATTCAGAAGATCTGATCGAAGAGGTACGCTCTGCAAATGATATTGTAGATGTCGTATCCGGATATGTGAAATTAACAAAAAAAGGCAGCACATGGTTCGGCCTGTGCCCATTTCATAACGAGAAGACACCTTCCTTTTCAGTTTCCCGCGGAAAACAAATGTATTACTGTTTCGGATGCGGTGCCGGCGGAAATGTTGTGACATTCCTGATGCAATATGAGAATTTCACGTTTCCGGAGGCGATGGAGCATCTGGCAGAACGCGCCGGAATCTCATTGCCGAAGCAGGAGTTGTCCGAAGCAGGAAAAAAAGCCGCTGACAGACGTTCTAAATTGCTCGAGATCAATCGCGAAGCAGCCAAGTATTATTTCCACTTACTGTATTCAAAAAGAGGCGAGAGAGCGCTTTCATATTTTCATGAAAGAGGGCTGACAGATGATACGATCAAACGTTTTGGGCTGGGATACTCAGATGTCTATAATGACGATCTTTATCGATATCTGAAAAACAAAGGTTACTCCGATGATCTATTGCGCGGGTCCGGATTGATTTCTTACCGGGAGCAAAAGGGTGCCTTTGATAAGTTCTGGAACCGGGCTATGTTTCCGATCATGGATTACAACAGCCGCGTGATCGCGTTCGGCGGTCGGGTAATGGGTGATGGAGAGCCGAAATATCTGAACTCTCCGGAAACAGAGATCTTTGACAAGAGCAGAAACCTGTATGGTTTGAATTATGCAAGGTCTTCGAGGCGCAAGGGCATTTTGCTGTGCGAAGGCTATATGGATGTCATTGCATTACATCAGGCCGGTTTTGACAATGCTGTTGCGGCGCTTGGCACATCCTTTACTTCAGGTCATGCCAGTCTCTTAAAAAGATACACCGATGAAGTTTATCTGACATTTGACAGTGATAACGCCGGTATCAAAGCAGCACTGCGCGCGATCCCGATCTTAAAGGAAGCCGGCATCACTGCAAAAGTCATTAATATGAATCCGTATAAGGATCCGGATGAATTTATTAAAAACCTCGGGGCAGATGCTTATGAAGAACGGATCAAACAGGCAGAAAACAGTTTTCTGTTTGAAGTACGTTCGCTGGAATCCGATTATAATCTGGATGATCCGGAAGAAAAAACCGCATTTCATAAAAAGATTGCCAGAATGATCCTGCGTTTCCCGGATGAACTGGAACGGGAAAACTATATCACGGCAATCGCTGATAAATACCATACCGGTTTTGATAATCTGCGTTCACTGGTTCGCGCAGAAGGGACACGGGGTGGTATCGCAGTAAAAAAACCGCCGTTAAAAAGCGGTATCAAACAGCCTGAGAAAAAGGACGGAATCCGATTGTCCCAGAGACTTCTTCTGACCTGGCTGGTTGATGAACCGGATCTGTTTCCGATCGTGATGAAATACATCTCACCGGACGATTTTACTGATCCGCTGTATCAGGAGATCGCATCAGAGATTTATCAGCAATACAAAAACGGAGAACTGCATCCTGTGACAATTATGAACCGGTTTGAAGAAGAGGATAAGCAAAAGGAGATTGCTGCGATCTTCCATGAAAAGCTTCCGCCGTTTTCGAGTGAACAGGAAAAGGAAATTGCTTTTCGGGATACGATTATAAAGATCAAAAAGAACCATATTGATACACAAATGCAGCAAAGTACATCACTTGAACAATATCAGGAACTGATCAAAGAAAAACAAAAACTGGATATGCTTCGTACCAGGAAATTAATATAGTATGGAGGGGAATGATAACATGGCAGAGAGCAAAACAAAGAAGACAACCGCAAAAACTTCTGAAAAAAAAGACACCAAGAAGAAGTCGGCTGGCGAGAAAGAGGTGACCGAATCCTCTGAAGCACTTACACAGGAAAAGCTGCTTGAGCTGATCCCGGGACTTCTTGAGATCGCACAAAAGAAAAAGAATGTTCTTGAGACAGATGAGATCAATGATTATTTCAAGGGATATCAGCTTGATCCGGGAACCATTGAGTTTATTTATGAATATCTGGAGGTCAAAGGTGTCGATATCCTGCAAATCACAGATGATAAGGACGAGACCATTCTTCTGGACGATTCCGATGACTCTGACGATGATGAAGATGTCAGCAACATCGATCTGACCGTACCGGACGGAATCAGTATTGAAGATCCGGTCAGAATGTACTTAAAAGAGATCGGAAAGGTACCTCTTTTAAATGCCGAGGAAGAGATCGAGCTTGCAAAGCAGATGGAAGACGGCTTAAATGCGGATCAGATCCTGGAAGATGAAGAGCAGAAAGCTGCGCTTTCAGAAGAAGAGATCAGTGATCTTAAGAAGAAATCCGCACTGGGTGCACTTGCTAAAAAGCGTCTGGCTGAAGCTAACCTTCGTCTCGTTGTCAGCATCGCAAAACGATATGTCGGCCGCGGTATGCTTTTCCTTGACCTGATCCAGGAAGGGAATCTTGGCCTGATCAAAGCGGTTGAAAAATTTGATTACAGAAAAGGATATAAGTTCAGTACATATGCTACCTGGTGGATCCGTCAGGCGATCACCAGAGCGATCGCCGACCAGGCAAGAACCATCCGTATTCCGGTGCATATGGTTGAGACGATCAATAAACTGATCCGCATTTCCAGACAGCTCCTGCAGGAACTCGGACGTGAACCCACTCCGGAAGAGATTGCAGAAGAAATGGATATGCCGGTAGAACGTGTTCGTGAGATCTTAAAGATCTCTCAGGAACCTGTATCCCTGGAGACACCGATCGGTGAAGAGGAAGACAGCCATTTGGGCGACTTTATTCAGGACGACAACGTTCCGGTACCGGCTGATGCTGCAGCATTCACCCTCTTAAAGGAACAGCTGGTAGAGGTTCTGGGCACACTGACCGAGCGCGAGCAAAAAGTGCTTCGTTTGCGTTTTGGTCTTGATGACGGAAGAGCACGTACCCTTGAGGAAGTCGGAAAAGAGTTCCATGTTACCAGAGAACGAATCCGTCAGATCGAGGCAAAGGCACTTCGTAAGCTGCGTCATCCAAGCCGCAGCAGAAAGCTGAAAGATTATCTTGACTAAGATCATACAATTATCCAAACGACTGCAGGCAATTGCAGAAATGGTTACACCGGGCAATCGCATTGCAGATATCGGTACGGATCATGGTTACCTTCCGATCTGGTTGCTGCAGCACGGACTTGTTCCGTATGCCATTGGCATGGATATCAGAAAAGGTCCGCTCGAGCATGCAGATGTAAATATGCGTTCTGCACAGGTTTCAGCAAAAATGGAACTTCGCCTGTCTGACGGACTGGAAGCTTTAGCGGAAGCAGAAGCAGATACCATCGTCATAAGCGGAATGGGCGGCATGATGATCCGATCAATCCTTACGAACGGGTTTCAGAAAGCAATCCGGGCAAAAGAGCTGATCCTGTCTCCACAATCCGACATACCTATTTTAAGAAACTATCTTCGGAATCATGGATTTCGGATCACAGATGAAGCAGTGATCATGGATGCCGGCAAGTATTATACGATCATTAAAGTCATCCCCGGATCCGCTTCCGTCACAGAAGATCCGGATCTTACATTTGAGGATCGATACGGTCCGGTACTGCTGAAAACCCGGCCGGATATGTTTTTACAAATGCTGGCTACACAAACTGCGATCAACAATGAAATCATTCAGCAATTAAAATCTGCGTCCGATACAATCCAGAACCGGAACCGGTTAGAGGATCTGTATCAGAAACAAACAGAGATTCAAAGTATATTGCGCCTCTGACATAGCGCAGGAAGGAGTTGTTATGGCAGAAGAAAACAAATTTGTACGCGAAAATGAATCCAAAAAATACCGTCGTTCTTTGACCTTTCTGATGCTTGCGGCTGTCAGACGAAATGATCCAAAATGTCAGGTCAGAATACAATATTCCATCGAAAATGGCTATTATTGTGAACTGATCAAAGATAGCAAGCGAAAAAAACCAAGCCAGAAATTTCTCGACGAATTGTCAGCTGAGATGAAAAAACTGGTTTCACAGGATCTTGCGATCCAAAAAGTGCATCCGTTTACGGAAGATGCGATCAGGATCTATGAGAATCAGAACATGCCTGACAAGGCGGAGATTCTGCAGTTTTGCCGCAGAGACCATTATGCGTCCTATATGCTGGACGGCTTCATGGATTACTTTTACGGCGGGATGCTTGACGGGACCGGTCAGTTAAAAGGCTTTCGCTTAGAACCATATCAGCACGGGTTCATGCTTTTATTCCCGAAAAAGAATAAAGTAAAAGCAGATGTCTTTCACGGGAATGATAAACTATTTGCTGCGTTTGAAGAATCCGCAAAATGGGGCGAGACACTCGGTGTTCGTACTGCCGGCGATCTGAACCAGGCAATCGCAAAAGGATATGTCCCGCAGATGATCCTCGTGCAGGAAGCACTGCAGGAAGCAAAGATCGCAAACATTGCAGAGCGTATTGTCAAAGACAAAGACATCAAAATGGTACTGATCGCGGGACCGTCTTCCTCAGGAAAAACCACCTTTTCCAAGCGTCTTTCTGTTCAGCTTGCCGCACACGGAAAAATGCCGCATCCGATCTCGATGGATGATTTTTATGTCAATCGGGAAGATACACCGTTAGACGCGAATGGAGAAATGGATTTTGAGGCGCTTGAGGCCCTTGACATCCCTCTGTTTAATCAGACAATGAACGATCTGCTTGCCGGAGAAGAAGTTGATATGCCATCCTTTAACTTTAAGACCGGTTTGCGTGAATATCGTGGGAATAAAATGAAGCTGAAAGAGGAGGATATCCTTGTGATCGAAGGAATCCATGGCCTGAATGAACGGCTGACCTCAAAGATTCCAGACAATGCAAAATATAAAGTCTATATCAGTGCATTGACACAGCTTAGCATCGATTACCACAATAATATGTCCACTGCTGACGGAAGACTGTTGCGCAGAATGGTGCGGGATGCACGGACGCGTAATACAACTGCCGAAATCACCCTGGAACGGTGGCCGTCCGTCAGAAGAGGAGAGGAAGAGAATATCTTTCCATTCCAGGAGGAAGCTGATGTCATCTTTAACTCCTCCTGCATATATGAAACATCCGTTTTGAAAACGTATGTCGAGCCGCTTTTGTTCCAGATCCCCAAGGGCAGCAGGCATTATGAAGTTGCAAACAGGCTTTTGCGTCTTCTGGACAACTTCCTGCCGATTCCGGCGGAACAGATCGCATTGAATTCGATCATCAGAGAGTTTATCGGAGGAGGATGCTTTAACATTTAATGATATTTTTAATAAATGAGTGGGACAAGTGATCGCGGCTGCGCAGCGCAGCTGAGGAAAGTCCGGGCTTCAAAGGGCAGGATGCCGGATAACGTCCGGTGGAGGCGACTCTAAGGATAGTGCAACAGAAATAAACCGCCGGCCATGAGCCGGTAAGGGTGGAAAGGCAGTGTAAGAGACTACCGCCCGGCTGGTAACATCCGGGGCAAATGTAAACCCCATCCGAAGCAAGACCAAGGTGAAGCGTACGTGGCCCGCCAGCTTCCGGTAGGTCGCTTGAGACTGCTGGCAACAGCAGTACCAGATAGATGATCACTCACGACATAACCCGGCTTATCGTCCCGCTCGTTTATTCTAAAATATTTGTTA